>VBQC01000045.1 GCA_005887825.1 Verrucomicrobiota bacterium
AATTGGTCGCCGGTGTAAAAGCACAAATTGAGCGTGGCCGCATGCGCCTCCACGAGCACGTCGGGGACGATCACTTTATCAGAAAGCTCGGGGTGTTTTCCCTTGTGGCGTGGATCGACATGGTTGCCAATGTAAAACCAAGGCCAGCCATAAAAGCCGCCCGGGCGCACACTGCTGATGTAATCGGGCGGCAAATCGTCCCCGATTTCGTCCCGCTCGTTCGTGCTCATCCAGAGCTCATCGCTGCCAGGCCGAAATGCGATCCCGACGGCGTTTCGAACTCCCCATGCATAAACTTTTTGCCCGCTGCCATCGGGATTGAACTCGAAGATACGGGCGCGATCAGCTTCCGCGGCACTGTCGGAATCATTCGAGCGCGAACCGATCGAGATGTACATTTTTTTGCCATCGGGTGAGAAAACAATGTCGCGCGTCCAATGTCCGCCACTGCGCAGACGCGCCGCGCCACCGGAAAGGTGCGCGCCCAGTTTCTCAGCAGGGCCGCGCGCTTTGAGGTCGCCGTTCCGATAGGGAAAGCGAATGATGCCGTCCGTATTTGCGACGTACAAAAATTGGGGATCGTTACCAGGCGGGTAAAATGCAATCCCGAATGGTTTGTTCAGATCGCTTTCCGTAAATATCTCAGTGACATCCGGCTTTCCGCTTCCTTTTGTATCGCGCAATACTTTGATCTGGTTGCGACGGCTTTCGCTAACGAAAATGTCTCCATTGGGCGCGGTGAGCAGAAAACGCGGATCGCGAAACCCGCTCGCGTATAGATCGATTTTAAAACCAGGCGGAGCCTTAAGCTGCGCGTCCGCTGGACGTCCGACGACGCGTGGCGGGTTAATTGCCAGAAGATTTGAACTAGGCGCGGGCAAATCCTGAACGTTGATCTTGCGCTGCACTCCGGGCGCATCGCTCGTCCAATCGCCCATGGCCGCCTTGCCCGTGAGAAGCCTGACGTGGTTCTCCTCTGCTTTGACGGCAGGCGTGTGAAGTGAGAATGCCGACCACAGCGCCACTAAACTCGCGGGACGCAGGACGAAGGCCAGCCAGCAATTCTTCATCCGTCTGTCGTGAAGATTAACGCACAATTGGGCCGCCACTGGGCTTGGCCGCCTCGGCTAACGCCGCACCTTTCTTGCGATCGCTGATCACAAACGTGTTGTTTTCTCCCAGAGTTGACCACGGACCACGCGGCACTTCGCTAAATTCCACGAAGCGCCAGTCCGTTACATCCGTAGGGTTCATTCCGAGATAATCGCGCACGGCAGGCGAGACATCGAGACCTGCGCCTTTGTTCAGATTGGGTTTGGGCCGTTCATTACCAAAGACATATTGCCAGTGATCGGTGCGGAAAGGTCCGGCGTCCTCCCATTGCGCATAAACGGTTCGATTACCTTTGCGGATTGCGACCCAACGGCCTTTGCACGTCGAAACCGCGGGGCCTTGGTACGCTTCCTTAAACCATGGAACAACCCGCGGGGCCTCCGGCCGGTGTCCTGTAGTTGCCTTGTCGCTGTAAGGAAGCGCGCAGTAAAATGGATTCTGCCGGGGCGTGAATTTTACGGGGACGTAATTACTCCGATGCGCGGGATTGGGATCATCAAACCCGCCGTAATTTTTGGTCCAATTTTTGTCCCAGGAACTTGCCCGATTCGGCACCGGATTATTTCCGCTCGGTTGCTCACCGATCCAAAACACAGTTGTCACGATACTTTTTTTCCACGGATATCGTTGTCCCGGCTCAGGCGGCGCCAAAAAATTTCTTGGAGAAAATGAGATTGGGTCAAGCGAAAGACCTTCCGATAATTTGTCCGATTTTTTATTGAACTTCGTCTTGGCAGGCTCTGTTTTAGAAGGCGCCGGGTGCGCAAAGAGAGACGAGATTGACGAGAGCAGGAGCGCGATTGCGTGAGTAATTCTTCCAGGTTTCATTTCGTATCGCCTCGGCGTAACGCGGAAAAGAAGACATCATGTCTTCTCTATTGATTCGTTCACGATGACGCGGATGCGCGTCGATCGCGGCGAGTTTCAGACGCGCCGTAACAAAGCCGCCTAACTTCAATGCAGATTCGGATCAGTCAATCCCGAACTTCGAAGGCGTTCGCGAGCGAGAGCTTTCGGGGTCAATGAATTTTCCGGGATTCAGAATCCCATGCGGATCGAGGGCCTGTTTGAGCTTGCGATGCAGCTCACGCACGACCTCGCTCGTTGCGTCCGGCCACCAGCGTTTCTTTGCGAGGCCGATTCCGTGCTCGCCCGTGATTACGCCGCCCCACGCCAGTACTTGCGCGAAAAGCTCATCGAGTGCGCGATCCACTCGTTCGCGCACGGCTGCGTCACGATTATACCGGTCCACCATCACGTTTACGTGAATGTTGCCGTCGCCAGCATGACCAAAACACGCGATCTGAAATCCATGTCTTGTCTGAAGCGTACCTGCGAATTCCATCAGATCGACGAGTCGGCTCCGCGGCACAACCACATCCTCGTTTAATTTGGTTAGACCAGTTGCGCGAAGCGAATTACTGAACTCGCGGCGCAATGCCCATAACTTCTCGCAATCGGCTTCGCCCGTGGCCATCTCGAGCGCGTCTGCCTTTCTCTTTTCCAGTAATTCGCGAATAGCTACCGCTTCGCTGCGCACGCTTTCCTCCTGGCCATCAAGATCGACCAGCAGATGCGCGTTGCCCGCCGGGACGATCATCTCGCCAAGATCGCGGCGGGCCGCTTCCAAGGTGAAATGATCGGCAATTTCGAGCGAGGCAGGAAGGAATCCTGCCGCGAAAATTGCTTGGACAGCCTCGGCAGCTTCCGCCGCGCTGAAAAATGCAGCCGACAAAGTGGCGCGCGCCGGAGGAAGCGGAAGCATACGCAATGTGATCTCCGTCACCACGCCGAGCATTCCTTCCGAACCGACAAACAACCCGATCAGATCGAAGCCGGTTTTGTTTTTGTGAACACGCCCACCGGTCCGCAACACTTCGCCATTGGCGAGCACGACCTCGAGACCGATTACGTAATTGCGCGTCACGCCGTATTTCAAACAGCGCGGACCACCCGCATTCGTTGCGACGTTTCCGCCGATCGTGCAATCCTTCATGCTTGCCGGGTCCGGCGGATAAAATAATTTTGCCGCCTTCGCCGCCGCCTTCAGGTCGGCCGTGATCACACCCGGCTCGACGATTGCAATTGCATCGGCGAAATGAATTTCTTTGATGCGATTCATGCGGATAAGCGAGAGCGCAATTCCTTTTCGCACCGGCACACAACCGCCGACATAACCGTAGCCCGCGCCCCGCGCCGTCACGGGAATTTTGTTTTGCGATGCAAATTTCAGCAGCTTCGAAACATCACTTGTCGATCTTGCGAAGACGACCACTTCCGGTGTTTCAGCCGCAAACCACTTGTCGCCGCTGTGCGCAGCGAGCGTTTCGGCGTCATCGGCAACGGCATCGTTGCCCAACAATTGCCGCAGCTCATCTGCGAGTGTCATTGGCATGAACTTCGCGCACGTCAGTTGTAGGGCAAGCGTTCCGCTTGCCGTTGGTGGATCGGCTTCTCCGAAGACGATGTTAGATGAATGCGGCTTCGCCGCCTGAAGTTGCCAACGCGGTGAGGACAACGCGTTCCACCTCAGATCGCCACGCGATAATGTCGCGCTCGTTCCATTCGCGTGAGCAACGCTTCGACCTTCGGATATAACACCGGCTTGCTTTCATCCGCGCCAGCGAATTCCTTTACTCCCTCCATTGAATCGAATCGCAGCAAGGTAACAAATTCCATTTCGTTGCCGTCCTCGCGAATAAACAATTCCGCGCCGTGGTAGCCGGAGATTTTTCGGGCGGCGATGCTCGGGAAAATTTCGCTGCGTAACATATTCTCATACACCTTTGCATCTGCTGGTTTGGTCCAGCCGCGCCAGATCCGCGCAATCATCACATCCCCATGATCTGATAACCGCCATCGACGTAGATGACCTGACCAGTGATTGCCGCAGCGCCGTCGCTCGCGAGAAAAACACCGGTCGCGCCCAGCTCTGCGGTATCGCAACTGCGTTTCAACGGCGCGCGCTCCTGATAATGTTTTAACATCGACATGAAACCGCTAATGCCGCGCGCGGCGAGCGTATTCACCGGCCCGGCCGAGATGCAATTCACGCGAATGTTTTTCGGACCGAGATCATAGGCGAGATAGCGAGTGCTCGCTTCGAGACTCGCTTTCGCCACGCCCATGACATTGTAGTGGGGCACCACTTTTTGCGAGCCGTAATAAGTCATTGCCAGAATGCTGCCGCCGTTCTTCATCAGCGGCGCAACCTCACGGGCAAGCGCGACTAACGAGTAGGCGCTGATATCATGCGCGGTGCGAAACGCCTCGCGTGACGTGCTGACAAAATCGCCCTCCAGCGCTTCTTTGGGCGCGAACGCAAGTGAGTGCAGCATCAAATCGAGCCGATCGGTCTCGCCACGCACCTGTTCAAAAAATGCTTTGATTTCGTCATCACTCGAAACGTCGCAGGGAAATAATGGTGTCTTTTCTCCAAACTCGCCGACCAGCTCCTCGACGTTTTCTTTTAGACGCTCGCCTTGATAATTAAAAATCAATCGCGCGCCCGCCGCCGCCCAGGCCTTTGCGATCGCCCATGCGATGCTGCGCTTGTTCGCCACTCCAAAGACTAAGCCGACTTTTCCTGCCAAAACTTGCTGTGTCATAGCTTGCAAAACATACGCAGCTTTAACAGGCCGCAAAAAAAGCACAATTCGGCATGAGACGAGCAAACCGGCACCGCAGGTGATCGTGAATCAGTAATCTTCGGCGATCCTAATTAAGCAGCAGGTCCCAGAAAGATCCTCCGTTTTATGTCGACAAGCACGTTGGATTTTTGTAACGATCAAAAAATGAAAACGACAATTGTACCGTCAAAAGATCCGATGAAGCGCTTATCTTTGCGGCGCGCATTCCTGCTCATTTCACTCCTGCTAGTCTGCTTTGGGCTCTCGCCCACAGTACAGAGCCGGATGGAGGTTATGGGAATGGCAATACGGCGGAGGGGCATGGCGCCTTTTTTAATCTCACGACCGGCCACAGCAACACTGTGCTCTCGGTGTGAATACCCTCTTTCGAAACACCGTTGGCGACTCCAATACCGCGACTGGTGCTAGTGCGCTCGCGGACAACATCAACGGCAACCGAAATACGGCTACCGGTTCTCAGGCACTTAACAGAAACACGCATAAAAACGATAACACAGCTAATGGATTTAACGCTCTCAATTTCTCCGAAGGCAATGGCAACACAGCCATCGGTTCTCGCGCGCTCGAAAACAATTTTACGGGCAACAGCAACATCGCCCTGGGCAACGAGGCCGGTCGCAATCTTAACGGAGGCAATAGCAATATTGACATTGGCAACGAAGGTGTTGCTGGCGAGGGTAGCACCATTCGCATTGGCAGTGCGAGCCAGACAAAAACCTTTATCGCCGCCATTAGTGGCACGGGAGTAACAGGCGCAGCAGTTCAGGTAAATGCAGCCGGTCAACTGGGTACGGCACCTTCATCAGAGCGGTTCAAGGACCAGATCAAAAAGATGGACAAGGCAAGCGAAGCCGTCCTTGCCCTCAAACCTGTTACTTTCGGGTACAAAACGGAAATTGATCCAGCAGGCATACAGCAGTTCGGACTTGTGGCCGAGGACGTGGAGGCGGTCAATCCTGATCTGGTGATACACGACAAAGAACGGAAACCCTACAGCGCTCAATGAGTTTCTCAAGGAGCACCACGCAGTCCACGAGTTAACGTCTGTAAGTGCAAAACAGGAAGCCAGAATTGCCCTGCAGGAGCAGGAAATTAAATCCCTGACCGCGGCCCTGAAAGAACAGGCCAAGCAAATCCAGAAGGTGAGTGCGCAGGTCGAGACGAGCAAAACGGCTCCGCAGGTAGTCGCCAATCAGTAAAGCCGGGCTCTGGCATTGCTCACGACGGGCGGCGACAATATCGATACTGGCGATGTTACGGGGCGCAATGGCCTGCGCTTTCTGAAGTTCCTGTACACTAAAATTCGAGACGATGATCAAGTCCGGTAACGGTTTTCAGAAATTGCCGACGGAACAACGGATGGAGTTACGAAGAAGATGAAACAGATCGCAACCTAATGTTGATCTCGGAAGTGAGCGTGCGGTGGACCGGACACTTGCCGGCGATCTCCATCAATTTCGCGCGCTGTTCTGGAGTTAATGAGCCGGTCAGTTCGACTTCGACATCGATTCTGTCGATCATGCCTTCTTTCGTCTCGCACTCTTCGCAGTCTTTCGCGTGTATGCGCGAGTGCCAGAGCGAAACACTGATGTTCTCGAGAGGCAATTGTTTTCGGCGCGCGTATAAGCCAACCGTCATGGATGTGCAGACACCCAGCGCCGCCAGCAAATAATCGTACGGGTTGGGGCCGGCATCGCTGCCACCTGCGGTCACCGGCTCATCAGAGATGGACAACCACGTTAGCTGGCTCCGTTCGATCGATCGTGGCGGGAGTTGACGCATTCATCTGCAGGTTATGGTTGCACCAGTCCGGCGAATGCACTGCGATATCGCCAGACGAGGAAGATCGCGAGAATCGAAACGAATGCAGCCATCGGCAGGCCGGAGGGATCCATGAGAATGTGGACCAGATCGATGTTCACAATC
>VBQC01000046.1 GCA_005887825.1 Verrucomicrobiota bacterium
AACGATGGCTTCCGAAAGAACCTGCCAGCCAGCTTTTTGCGCAGCCTCCTTCAATGCTGGTCCGCCAAGATCCTTGTATTCGCCAGCACTGGCGCGATCTGAAATTGTAACGATGCCAACTTGTATTTGCACTCTAATATAGCGCTCTATGAGCGTCGTCTGCTTTGGTTCCGGCGTTCATAGACCGCCGCCACAGGGCTTTTCGTCTTCTCGGCCAAATGCACATCCAAAATTCGCATGTCTTTGTTCACGGCCTTGCACATGTCGTAGATAGCGAGCAATGCAACAGTCACGCCGGTCAGCGCTTCCATTTCGACCCCGGTCTGCGCAACAGTCCGCGCAGTGCAGGTTACTTCGGCACCGCCCACCGACGCGACAATATCGACCTTAACATCGGCTAGCGGCAGGGTGTGACACAGCGGAATGAGATGCGCGGTCTGTTTGGCAGCCTGAATCCCGGCAATCCGCGCGGTCGCAAAGACATTGCCTTTTGCGATTTGATCTTTCGAAATGAGATCGAGCGTTTTGCGCTGGAGCTTGATTTTGCCCTTAGCGATCGCAGTGCGCGCACTCAACGGTTTGGCCGAGACATCAACCATTTGTGCGCCGCCGTCGGCGCCGATATGCGTGAGGCGCCTCATCAATTAGCCACCGATGGCAATCATTTTGCGGCCAGGCTTGTAATTATCGCGAAAATCATGCTGCTCAGGCTTTCGATCGACAACGTCGAGGAAAAAGTCCTTCAGCTCCTGATCACTTGCGCCAGCACGCACTGGTTTCATGATGTCGAATTCGAGATAGCTGCCAAGACACGGCCGTAATTTCCCGTCGCATGTAAGACGAAGTTTGTTGCAACTCTCGCAAAAGTGAAGGTTGGTCATCGCGCCAATAAAACCGATCCGTTGCTGGCGGCCGGGGATCTGATAATACGTGGCGGGTCCATTCGTTCGAAACTCCGGCTCCCGAATTAAACTGCCAAAATGCGATTCGATCCGCCGCTTCGCCGCAACCGTCGAGATGAAATTTTCTTCGTCGAGGACTTCTCTCGTACTCACGGGCATCATCTCGATAAAGCGCAGGATCAAATTACGCGCCGCGGCAAACTCGATCAGCGGAATCAATTGATCCTCATTTCGACCGCGCATCAGGACGGTATTTAATTTGATCTGGTGGAATCCTGCGGTGATGGCCGCATCAATCCCCTCGAGGACTTGCATGTGCAGGTCGCGTCCGGTGATTTCAGAATAAACCCGCCGGTCTAGCGTATCGAGCGAGATGTTGACCGATCTGACACTAGCACTTCGCAAAGCTTGCGCCATTGTCACCTGCGGCTCTACCTCGCGCGCCAGGAGCGTCCCATTTGTGGAAACACCGATGTCGCGAAGGCCCGGGATTCTCGGAAGTTCCCGAATAAGCCCGAGCACACCGCGGCGGGTAAGTGGTTCGCCGCCCGTAATCCTGATCTTCGACACGCCCAGCTCAGCCGCAATGCGAATAAGGCGCAGCGTTTCTTCGAAAGTCAGGATTTCCTCGCGCGGCAACCACTCCTGCAACTCGTGCGGCATGCAGTAAGTGCAGCGCTCGTTGCAGCGGTCTGTGATCGAAACGCGCAGGTAGGAAATCCGATGGCCGTAGCGATCTTGCATTCGAGAGCAACGTTACGAGCAGAGTGGTATTGAATCAAGGAACTGGAACGATTGACTCGAAATAGGGCGCACGTATGATCTTCGGCGTGACGCGTCAAATCCTTGTCGGAGCGCTGACGTTCGGCATCGCAGCGAGCGCCTTAATTCTTACAAGTTGTTCCACTACCGAAACGCGCATTTCGAAACATCCTGAAATTTACCAGAGCCTTTCGCCCCGCGACCAGGCATTGGTAAGCCACGGCGAAATTCGCGCAGGTCTGTCGGTAAATGCCGTGTGGCTAGCCTGGGGGTCGCCCGATCGGAAAATTGTGGGTAGTATGCGCGGCCGCCCCACTGAAACTTGGATTTATGTAAATTACACGACGGCCCCGTACGGTTACGGATATCCATACGGTCCATATGGCTATGGTCGTGGTTACGGTTTCGGCTTTACCAGCCTCGGCTTTGTAGGCAGCCATCATCGTCACGGCGGCCGTACATTCGTATTTTTTGGCGATCCCTTCTACGATCCATTCTACTATTCCTACATTCCGCCGAGTATTCCGTATCCGGCCAAGATTGTGAGCTTCGCAAGTGGTCGGGTAGTGTCGTTTCAATACCTGGCGCCGCCGTACTGATTAAGAATTCTCTCGCGTTCTATCACAGACCAATCAAAGTCGCGGCGCGCCTGACAAATGGCCTACCGCTCATTTCGAAAGTTCCTCGATGCTCTTGACGAAGCGGGCGAGCTGAAACGCGTCGCTCTCCCAGTCGACACAGATCTGCTCATCGCAGAATGGGCGGACCGCGAAATGAAATCGCCTGGCGGTGGGAAGGCTTTGCTTTTCGAGCAACCAATTGTCGATGGAAAAAAATCGGAGTTCCCGGTCGCAATCAATACGATGGGATCACGCCGACGCATAGCGCTCGCGCTACAGGTCGCGGACGTTGGAGACGTTGCGCAGGAAATTCAACTTATCCTGAAAGCGAAGCCGCCAACCGATTTGCGCGAAGGTTGGAGTTTGCTCAAACAGGGAATTCATCTCCTGCATGCACGTCCAAAACACGTGAAGGAAGGGGCTTGCCAGGAAGTGGTGCACGAAATCGGAGAACGCCCAACGCCCAATGAAATCACGCTAAGCGATCTGCCCATCATCAAGTGTTGGCCGAAAGATGGCGGGCGCTTCATTACCCTGCCGAACGTTCACACACGCGATCCGGAGACGGGCGCGCGAAATGTCGGCATCTATCGGATGCAAATTTACGACGAGCGTACGACCGGAATGCATTGGCAAATTCAGAAGGTCGGCGCGCGTCACGGCAAACGGTATTATGAGCGCGGCGAGCGCATGCCGGTGGCGGTGACACTGGGCGGGGATCCCATCTATACGTTCGCGGCGACCGCGCCATTGCCGGATGGTTTGGATGAACTCCTTTTTGCCGGTTTTCTGCGAAGAAAATCAATCGAGCTCGTTCGATGTAAAACAATCGATGTCGATGTGCCGGCAGACGTCGATTTTGTCTTGGAAGGCTATGTTCAACCGGGTGAAATGCGGCCAGAAGGTCCCTTTGGAGATCACACTGGTTTTTATACTGCGATCGAAGATTACCCGGTTTTCCATCTGACCGCGATTACACATCGCCGCGACGCAGTTTATCCGGCAACGATCGTCGGAATCCCGCCCATGGAAGATTACTACATCGGTGACGCCTGTGTGCGGATTTTCCTGCCGGTATTCAAAATGAATTTCCCGGAAATCGTGGACATGACGCTTCCGCCGGAAGGCGTTTTTCACAATCTGGTCTTCGTCAGCATTCGGAAACAGTATCCCTACCAGGCTTTCAAGGTGATGCACGGCCTGTGGGGCATGGGCCAGATGATGTTCAGCAAATATATTGTCGCGGTGGACGAAGATTGCGACGTGCACAATACGAGCGAAGTGCTCTTTCGGTTGTGCGCGAATACTGATCCCGCGCGCGACACAACCATCATCAAAAATCCAAGCGACTCGCTCGACCACGCGCCGACAAATCAAAACGTCGGCTCGCACATGGGATTCGATGCCACGCGCAAATTGCCGGGCGAGAACTATCACCGCCCGTGGCCGGAATTACTGAAGATGACTGAAGAAGCGCAGGCACTCGTCGATGCACTCCAAGCGCAAATGCGCTGACCTCCCTACACAAACGTCTGAACTAAGCTGGCGTTCGTTTACGGTTTGCGGAAAAGTCGGCCGGTATCAACATCCCGAGTCAATCCGCCAGGCGGAACTCCCCGAAGATCGTAGACGCGCCCGGTGTAAGGGCTGTAGTAAAAACCAGGTGTTCCAGCCCAACGCGCCACCGGAAAGCCGCCCGGCGGCGGCGGACCGTACCGCGCGGCTTGATCTTCCTCGATTGCCGCGCCGAATAGTGCGCCGGCTGCGGCGCCTGCGGCTGCGCCAATTGCCGCGCCCCGAACATGGCCAGTGGCGGCTCCGCCGATGATTGCGCCAGTCGCAGCCCCCCATCCTGCGCCTTGGCCGACTGGCGTGTCGCACGAATTAAGAAGCAAGGAAAACAACATGGTGAGTAAAGCAGCTGCGAAAATATCCCGTCTCATAATGCACCTTCGTTGCCGGCAATTAAACCGCGCGGTCCCGCTGAGGTTGCGCGGCACTACTTCAATATGTGCCGGATACCAATAACGAATCTCAGGGTCTTACAAAGACCTTGTTCGTGTGGACGTCCAAGACCAGCCCACCGTGTGGAATTTTTCCGCAATCGTAGGCCTGATGCGGCGGATAGGGACTCGTAAAGATTGAAGCCGACTGCTGACCGGACGTATGAGGATCCCTCTCCGCAACAGGATAGGATCCTCCTTTGGGCGGTGGATATTTTTTCTCGGCCTCTATTTTGCTGATCTGCTTAGCCAGGATAGGAGGGCGGGCTGTGCGCGAGTCGATGCCTTGCGCTTGAAGAGTGGTACCGACTACAAAAAGCCCAACGACAACTGTTGAGATAATTTTCAGAGAATTCGTTTTCATATTTTGTCTTTGATAGGTTTTCGCAAATCAGAGGTCAGACGGATGCTCGGCGTGGCAAATTCAAAAAAGATTTGAGAAGCTGCGCTGCAATCCGACCTGCTTTTTCCGTTTTGCTGAGGCGGTATTCTTTTTCGAAAACCCGAAATCTGTCCAGCTCCATTCTGCGAAGCAGGCCGCGGTAAATCGAGCCCATAATCTCCGCTGGCGCCATTCGCCGGCGATCTTCAGCCGGAAGCGCCGCGCCCGCGCGAGAGAAAAACTCCCGCGCGCGGGCCGCTTCGAACTCCATCAGGCGGACGAAACGGTCGCTATATTGTTGATCTTGCAGCTCCGTTTCGGAATAATGGAAACGCGCCAGATCTTCCTGTGGCAGATATATGCGGCCGTCCCGCAAATCTTTCCCGACATCACGGATAATGTTCGTTATTTGCAGAGCCAGCCCAAGCTCCAGCGCATACTCTTTGCAGCGCGGATTGCGATATCCAAAAATCTCGATACTCACCAGGCCAACTGCACTGGCGACCCGATAGCAATAGACGCGGAGCTCCTCGAACGTGGCGTATCGTGAGATGCTCAAATCCATTTCTACGCCGGCAATGATTTCCTCGAGCATGTCGGTCGATAGCGAGTATTTGTGGATGAGCCGCCGTACGTCATGAGCAAG
>VBQC01000047.1 GCA_005887825.1 Verrucomicrobiota bacterium
ATCGATATAATTGGAACAGTGGGATAGCCCCATGTGCGATAAGGACGGTCGGCGGCCGGAGATTTTTTCCGCAGAAGAATGACCGCCGCGACGAGCAGCAAATAGAAGAGCAGATCGGCGGAAACGATGTACTCGAGCAACTGCGTATAAACATTTCCGTAGCTGATAACGCCGGTGGCAGAGTGCGTTGTCATGGTGCGCGGAAGCGTTAAGAAGGCGGTCCAGATTCCCTGCGCGACGAGAGCCGCGGCGGGCACGTGCTGCGCATTCGTCGTTCCGACGCGGCGGAAAAACAAACGATCACGCGCCATCGCGTAATAGACGCGCGCGCCCGCCAGGATGAGACCATTGTTACAGCCGAATGTTGAAATCATAATCGCCGCCGCCATGCACATTGCGCCGGGATGCCCGAAGAGAGCATTCATCGCCGCGACAGCGACCCGATTTTGCGGTGCGCGCTCGATTTCCGAGAATGGCAAAACCGCTATATAAGCGAGATTAGCTAGCAGATACAAGACGACGACGATCCCGCAGCCGGCCAACAATGCGCGCACGAGGTTGCGCCCCGGGTCGCGCACTTCGCTGCCGATAAACGTGACGTTGGTCCAGGCGGTTTGCGCAAAAAGCGGGCCGACCATTGCTTTGCCAAAAAGAAAGGCAAGCGCAAGCCCGCCAACGACGCCCAAACCAGGCTGGGCGATTTGGGGGCTCCACCCGTTTGCCCACGAATCCCACCACGCGGATGAACGTGCGGCGCTGTTTGCGCTCCAGCCCAGCGACAAGCCGATCACTACGACTCCCGCGAGCGCCGCCGTCTTCGCGAACGTGAATGTATTCTGCACGAGCTTGCCGATCTCGAGGCCGCGCGTGTTGGTCCAGGTCAGCAATGCGATCAAAGCGATCGCGATCAGTTGCTCGGTCGATAAACTGATCGCGTAGTGATCGCCCAACGGAATCGGTCTCACCAGGTAATTCTCCGGCCCGACTGCCGGAACAAAGACACCGAGAAATTTCGCAAAGGCGATTGCAACCGCGGCGATTGTTCCCGTCTGAATGACGAGAAACAACGTCCAGCCAAATAAGAAGCCGACGGCCGGCCCATAAGCTTCGCGTAGGAAAACATAAACGCCGCCCGCGCGCGGCATCATGGTCGCCAGTTCCGAACAACAAAGCGCTCCGGTGATTGTCATCAATCCGGCCACTGCCCAAGCGAGCAGCAGCCAGCCGGGAGCGCCGATCAACCGGGCCGATTCAGCCGAGGTAATAAAAACCCCCGAGCCGATCATCGACCCCATCACGATCATGGTCGCGTCGATCGGTCCCAACGCGCGAACCAGTCCGGATTGCTGCCGGTTGTTGATCTTGTTGCTCACAACGGGCTTTCCGGCGCGGTGATTCTCACGCCTTGAGATTCGAGTTGTGATCGCAATTCACGCACGAACGCAACTGCGCCGGGTGTGTCGCCGTGAACGCAAATTGTTTCGGCGCGCACATCGACATCATCGCCTTCGATACTGCGCACTTTGCCTTCGCGCAGCATTCGCAGCACGCGCACCGCGGCTTCGTCGGGATCATGCAGCAACGCGTCCGCTCGCGAGCGCGGAACGAGCGAGCCATCAGCCAGGTAATTTCGGTCCGCGAAAACTTCGCGCGCGATTTGCAAACCGTGCGATTCGCCGGCACGCGCGAGTGCGCTGTTGTCGGGCGCAAACAAAATCAATTTCGCATCGACTGATTTCGTGGCGCGCGCAATCGCCTCCGCAATCTTCTCGTCCCGCGTGGCCATGTTATAGAGTGCGCCATGCGGCTTGACGTGATTCGGCCGCATTCCGGCGGCTTCGGCGATCGCCTGAAAAACGCCGAGTTGAAAAGCTACCGCATCAAAGACTTCGTCGGCGGTCACTTTCAGTTCCTTGCGCCCGAAATTTTCACGATCGAAAAGGCTCGGATGCGCTCCAACAGCGACTCCGCGGGCCTTCGCTGCCAAAACCGCAGCATGCATCGTATCGGCATCGCCCGCGTGAAAACCAGTCGCGATGCTCGCAGAGCTGATGAGGTCGAATAGCTCGGCGTCATGGCCCGCACCTTCGCCAAGATCGGCATTAAGATCGACAGAGACATTCATGAATCGTGCAAACTGAGTCCGATACGAAAGCGCTCGAGTTCACGCTCTCGCTGAAGCAAAAGCCGGTGCGCCTCGGCCAGCGAGATTTCGGAAAAACGAACGACGTCGCCAGCACGAAGTTGTGCCGCGATGCCAAGATCGACGGTGATCACGTGCGCGATTTTCGGATAACCGCCGATGGTTTGGCAATCTCCCAAAAGTAAAATCGGCTGGCCACTCGGCGGGACCTGGATCGTGCCGGGTGCGACTGCTTCAGATATAAGATCGACATTGTTTTCCCGTTGCAGCTCGGGACCGTCAAGACGCACACCCATGCGGTCAGAATCGGGTGAGACCGCGAAGGATTCGCTCGTGAAGCGTTGAAGCGTTGAAGCGTTGAAGCGGGCCCAATCGGCGCCGCGAACAAAGCGCAACATAGGATCGCGTTTGGCCGGGCTTACCCAATCATGCGGCCCGGTCCACAAACCAATTCCCGTTGTAGCCAGGGTCGATGACCCCGGCCGTGCGCCAAGCAGAAGAATATCCCCATCGCGCAACACCCGGCCCTCGACCCCGCCGTAACTCGCTCGCAAATCCGTGGAACGACTTCCGAGGACAATCGGAACATCGATTCCGCCGGAAATCGCCAGCCAGGATCGGCAACCACTTTGAGGCCGGCCGAATCTCAATTCTTTACCGGCTTGCAGACGCGCTGCGTGCCCGGCTGGCAATGGCGCGGATCCACTGCGCACATCGAATTCGCCGCCACACCAAGCGACAACGCGTTCGTCGGCAAACCGCAATTGCAGCCCGCCAAACGTGATTTCAAGTCCCGCTGCAGATTCATTGTTGCCGACGAGAAGATTCGCCACGCGCAATGCGAACGCATCAAGCGCGCCACCTAACGAGACTCCAAATTGGCGATAACCCGCCCGGCCCAGATCTTGCACGGAGGTAAGAAATCCCGCGCGCGTAACAATTATCTTCATGCCTCACCGCTTTGACGCTTTAATGCTTCAACGCTTTAACGACTCAAACTCGGCCCGCGTGATTACCCGAAAGCGCACGCGATCACCCGCACGCAGCAGGACCGGCGGCTTTCTCGCCGCATCGAACAATCGCAATGGTGTGCGGCCAATCACATTCCATCCTCCTGGAGACTGCTGAGGATAAATGCCAGTTTGCGCGCCGCCAATGGCGACCGAACCGGCTGGAATTTTTTTGCGCGGTTCGGCGTGGCGCGGCGTTGCCAATTTTTTCGGGAGTCCTGACAGATACGGAAAGCCAGGAGTGAATCCGATGCAGTTAACGCGATATTTCGCCGTGCTGTGAAGATCGATAATTTCATTGGGTGACATCTGCGCATGTTGCGCAACACGCTCAAGATCGAGAGCAAACTCCGGATCGTAGCAAACCGGAATTTCAACGACTCGCGCAGGAAAAACCTCGGCCCTGCCGCGATCACCGATCGCGGCCACAACAGCGTCAATCCGCTCACTGAGCCAATCTAAGAGTTCATTCGGTTCGGTGCCCGCGGCCATGATTTGGAGCGGATCAAAGAAAACTGCGACCGTCGTGTAGGCAGGCACGAGTTCGATGACACCGGGAATCGCAGCGTCTTGCAAACGACGAAATGTGCGGAGGACTTCGTTTAACGCTTCGTCCGGGGCGTCTTCGAATCGGTCGCGCACGCGCACGATCAACGCCGAATCTCCGAGGGGAACAATTTCCATCGGGTGCTCGAATACAGAGTCCGCTCAGCGCGATTTCACAGCTTCGATGTCGATCTTGATCGCAACATCCTGGCTGATGCCCGATACGGTTTCGGTCGCGCTGCCAAACATCAATCCAAAATCGCGACGCTTGAGTGGCTCGGTGGTGACCTCCCACCGCGTCCGGGCCTCGTCGCTCACAGGAGTAACCAGCTTTACGCGCAACGTGACCGGTTTCGTGACGCCGTGCAGTGTGAGATCGCCCATGATGTCGCCGCTCTGCGGGCCAGTCTGTTTCACGCTGCGGCTTTTGAAGGTGATCTCACGATACTTTGCGACGTTGAAAAACTCAGGGCTGCGAAGATGATCGTCGCGCTTTTTGATTCCCGTATCGATGCTGCTCACCTGAATCCGAGCCGAGACGGAGGAGTGTTCCGGATGCTGGCGGTCGAGGTCGATGCTGCCGGAGAATTGCGTGAACTTGCCATTGGTCGTGCCGAGAAATTGATGGACGCGAAATACAATCGTGGAACGTGCTTGATCGAATTGGTAGGTTTCATTAGCGGCGGCGCTCTGAACGAACGCCGCGAAAATCAAAGCGACGCCGTTAAGTCGAATGAATTGCATGTTTAGTTTCATTTCTTGCGGTTGTTGCGCGCCGCCAGTGTCTTCAAAAGTGGCGTGCGCGACAACGGCAATTTCCCAAACAAATTGCCCAGCGCAAAAGCCGGATCGCTCTTAATCTTCTTTGCGTCGTGCACGCCGGCGATGTGTGCCAGCTCGGTTTCGAAATGCGAGATAGCGCGCAGAGTCGGATCGTTTTCATCGAGGTAACCGAACGCGCGCCGCAGGAGCGAAAACAGTTCCGGCTCGTGATGATCGCGCTCGGTGCAAATCTCAATGAGCTGCACAAAGTAAGCCGCCGTCTGCGTGCGCAAATAGTTTGTACG
>VBQC01000048.1 GCA_005887825.1 Verrucomicrobiota bacterium
GATGAATTGATGCGTTCGCTGGCGGGGCAGCTGCCGGTGCACGCGCCAAAATATCGCGCAGCTGATTACAACTGCCTGAACGTCAAGCTCAAGACCTATTACGCGCGCAAACGAAAGCTCTACGAAGAAACGTATCCGAGTTTCTACGACGCCGATTTGCGGCAGCTTTTCGCCGCACCGGCCGGGATTAAAGCGAGCTCGTATCTGCGTCAGCGACGGCGGCGGCTGATGAACTCGATCTGCCAGTGGACGAACGAGAAAAAGTTTCGGGTGAACAAACTGCTTGCGCGACTGATCGATCGCTGCGACCAGCTCGGGCTCCACGCGTACAACGACGATCCGCAGCAGGATTTTCGCGTCTCCGCTTTTATTACGACGCTGGTAATGAATTATCTGTTCACGGGCAAATTCAAGCGCACCAAATAGCGTGAAAAAGAAACTCAAAGTCCTCGTGCTTTTCGACGGCACAAGTCCCACCACCGTCGATCAAGACTTCAGCAAGGAAATGAAAACGAAGGACTGGAAAACCGAGGCGAACGTGATGGCTGCGCTCGGCGCGCTCGGCCACACAGCGGAGCACCTCGCGATCTTTGACGATGTCGATCTGCTCCGGCAAAAACTGGAAACGTTCGCGCCCGATGTTCTTTTCAACCTGGTCGAACAGTTCAAGAACAACCCCGGATTCGACCAGAACATCGTTTCATTTTTCGAAATGCAAGGCCTGCCCTTTACGGGCTGTGGCTCGACTGGTCTTATCCTTTGCAAGCACAAGGGCATCTCGAAAAAGATTCTCCATTATCATCGCATCCACGTGCCCAACTTCGTGGTCGTTCCGCGCAGCCAGCGCATCGCACGGCCCCGGCAGCTCAAGTTCCCAATCCTGGTAAAGCCGGTCAAAGAAGAGGCGTCCTACGGCATTTCGCAGGCGTCATTCGTCGAGAACGACGAACAGTTCCGTGAGCGGGTCGCTTTTATTCACGAGAAACACGAGAGCGACGTAATTGCAGAGGAATATATCGATGGCCGCGAACTTTATGTGAGCCTGATGGGCAACGCGCGGCTAACCGTCTTTCCGATTCGCGAGCTCGTCTTCCGGGAAGTTCCGCCGAACGAACCGAAGATTGCAACCTATAGCGCAAAATGGGATGAGGAATATCGCAAACGCTGGGGCCTTGAGAATCAGTTTCCCGAGGGACTCGACCCGGCGCTCGTCGCGCAGGTCGAGCAGACGTGCAAACGCATCTACCGTCTGCTGACGATAGACGGCTACGCGCGCATCGACCTGCGGCTAACGGCAGCCAACGAGATTTATTTCATCGAGGCGAACCCAAACCCACATCTCGCTGAGGACGAGGACTTCGCGCTTTCAGCGGGCAAGGCAGGCTTGTCGTATCCGCAATTGATCGACCGGATCATCCGGCAAGGGCTGAAGGCGCTTCGGGATTGAAAGGGCGGAGGAAACGCTCAACGTCCGACGCCCAACTTCCATTATGCAGCAGTACCGCCCGCCGGCTTCGGGGCAGCATCGCGGCGGATACGTTCTTGCCGGTTCGGTTGGGTGATCCGGACGCGATTAGCGGTAAGGATAGCGCGACTGAGCAATAAAGATTTCGTTGTCGATTTTCTTATAAACGATCCGATGCTCAGACGTGATTCGGCGTGACCAAAATCCCTGAAGCGCATGTTTGAGCGGCTCTGGTTTCCCAATGCCGGCATAAGGATGCCGCATGATATCTTTGATCAGTAGATTGATTCGCGAGAGCATCTCCGGGTCGTTTCGCTGCCAGTAGAGATAATCCTCCCAGGCTTGTGGCGCGAAGACGAGATTCACGCGTCGAGCTTCAACTTGCGTTTGATGCCTTTGCCGCGTTTGAGGGCATCCACCGCGTCGATCAGACGCTTCGCGTTCGCCGGCGAACGGAGCAAGTAGGCCGTTTCCTGCAGCGACTCATACTCCTCAAGCGAGAGCATTACGACCGATTGATCCCGGTTTTTCGTAATGACAACTGGCGCATGATCCTCGCAAACCCGGTTGATTGTACTGGCAAGATTCTCCCGTGCCGCCGTGTAGGTAATCGATTTCACATGGACAGGATACTGTCCATTCTGTAATTGTTCAACACGGGCGAACAGCTGCACGATCACGGATTGAAGACTCGCAATTTTCCACACTCGATTCCAAGTTGACCCCATGGCAGACGCGCTCAGTCCGATGATGCAGCAGTACCGCCGGCTCCGGAGCAGTATCCCCGCAGATACGCTGTTGCTTTTTCGATTGGGAGATTTTTACGAGCTGTTTTTTGAAGACGCAAAGGAGGCGTCTTTGTTGCTGAACGTGGCGCTGACGAAACGCAACGACGTGCCGATGTGCGGCGTTCCATATCACGCGGCGCAGAGTTACGTCGCGAAGTTGATCAAGGCCGGTCGCCGGGTCGCAATTTGCGATCAAACGAGCGAACCGCAGCCGGGCAAGATCGTCTCGCGCGATATCACGCAGATCATCAGCGCGGGCACGGTCAGCGATCTCGATCTGCTCGAATCCAAACGCGCGAACTATCTCGGCGCGGTCTTTGTCGATGGTGGCATGTTTGGTTTCGCGTACGCCGATCTCAGCACGGGCGAGTTCCGGCTCACGCAGTTGCAAAATCGACAGGGGCTCCTCGACGAATTGGTTCGCGTTTCGCCATCGGAACTCCTCGTTAGCGACGAGCAAAAACGGCAGTTCGCCGACGTTGACGGCGTTCTCGGCTACGACACATACGCGTTCCTTCCGGAACAGGCGGCCTTCACCCTATGCGAGCATTTCAAAGTCAAATCGCTCGACGGTTTCGGCTGCGCGGAAATGCCGCAGGCGCTCGCAGCAGCTGGCGCGATCGTTCATTATTTGAAGCACCAGCTTCGGCGAAACATCGATCATCTCACCTCGTTGCGCTGCGATGCGCCGGCGCAGTACGTTGTGCTCGACGCCGCCACGCAAACCAACCTCGAGTTGGTTGAATCGCGCAGCGCGCGGGACACCAGCTTGCTCGCAGTGCTCGATCGCACCATCACGCCGATGGGCGGCCGGAAACTTCGCGCGTGGATTTTGCAACCGTTGCGCAATCTGACCGAGTTGGAACGCCGGCAGCAAATGATCGCCGATTTGTTGCAGGAGCCGGACCTGCTCGCATCCTTGCGCGCTTCGCTCAAGTCGATGCGCGACATCGAGCGCGCGGCCGGGCGATTGAGCCAGGCCTCGGGCAATGCGCGCGATCTTGTCGCGCTCAAGACCTCGTTGCAACAAATCCCGATGTTGAAGGCGGAACTGCAAAAACTGATTGAGCGAACCAGTTTTGGCAGGGCGCGACCCACCGTTGCGGAAGATGATGGCACGCCAAATGCCAGTCCGGCTCGGACCGGTCGCGCCCTGCCATCGCGATTGCAAGACGATCTACGCGAGATGCCGGAGCTCGGCGACAAGCTAACGCGCGCGCTGCTCGATGATCCGCCATTGGCGTTGAAGGAAGGCGGAATCTTTCGCGATGGATACGATGTCGATCTTGACCAGCTTCGTCAGGCTTCGCGCGACGGGAAAAATTGGATCAGCCAATTACAGGAGCGCGAGATTGCCGCGACCGGGATCAAGTCGCTCAAGGTGCGTTACAACTCGGTCTTCGGCTATTTTATCGAAGTAACCAGGTCGAATTTGGCCAGCGTTCCCGCGCATTACACGCGCAAGCAGACAACCGTGGGTGGCGAACGTTTTATCACTCCGGAGCTGAAGGAAATAGAGGCAAAGATCCTGGGGGCAGACGAGCGCGCCCGCCAACTCGAGCACCAACTTTTCCAAAAATTGCGCGACGAAACGTTGCGCGAACTGGAACCACTCCAGCAGACTGCCGTCGCCATTGCGGTTCTCGACGTTATCTGCGCGCTCGCAGAAACGGCGCGACTCTTCCGTTATTGCCGGCCAAAGCTGAACGACACGCTGCGGCTCGTAATTAAAGACGGGCGGCATCCGGTGCTCGATCAAAATCTGGTGGAAGAAAAGTTTGTGCCGAACGACACGTCGCTCGACGGGGAGAATATGCGACTGGCCATCATCACCGGACCGAATATGGCGGGCAAATCCACTTACATCCGTCAGGTCGCGCTGATTGCGTTGATGGCGCAGATCGGCAGCTTCGTTCCGGCGGAAGGCGCGGAGATTGGGTTAGTCGATCGCATTTTCACGCGCGTCGGCGCGAACGACGATCTGGCACGAGGCCAATCGACGTTCATGGTCGAGATGAACGAAACGTCCAACATCGTGAACAATGCCACCGAACACAGCCTCGTTATTCTCGATGAGATTGGCCGCGGAACATCCACCTTCGACGGGCTTTCCATCGCCTGGAGCGTCGCCGAATTCCTGCACGACAAAATCAAGCCGCGCACGCTGTTCGCGACCCATTATCACGAGCTGACCAAACTCGCCGAGGACCGGAGCGGCGTCTGCAATTTCAACGTAGCCGTGCGCGAGTGGAACGATCAGATCATTTTTCTGCGCAAGATCGTGCCGGGCGGGGCGGACAAAAGCTACGGAATCCAGGTCGCGCGTTTGGCCGGTTTGCCGAAGGAAATTCTCGATCGCGCAAAAGACATTTTATCGCAGCTCGAGGCGCCCAATGGCACCCTTGAGCAGCCCGCGAAAACGAAAAAGCAAAAAGCGAAACGCCAGACCGAACCGGAAAAACCGCAGTTGGATTTATTATGACCTGCGCTTCCGTCCGGGCGCAAACATCTAGCATTTGTGATGACGGCGTGCCGTGGTGAAATTATAGTCAGGCGCGACGCACAAACATGGCTGTTATAACCGAGAAGGAACTAAACGAGACGCAACGCAACCATTGGCTGAAAGCTGTGGCGGCGATCGAGCTGCGCAATTTCGGTTACGCGATCTCGCTGCTGCAGGGAATCCTCAAGCAGCAGCCGCAGTTCCTCACGGGCCGTCGACTACTGCGGCGCACTGAGGTAACGAAGAGCAAATCGGCAAAGAAAAGTTTTTTCAATATCTCGACCGCACCGATCGCGGTTATGAAAGCGAAACGAGAAATCAAAAGAGACCCGAAACGCGCGATCGAAATGCTGGAAAAAGTCCTGGAAGAAGAGCCTTACCATCGCCAGGCAAACCTCGTCTTGAAGGAAGCGGCGGTAACGGCGGGCTGGCCGGAGATTGGGGTATTCGCGTTGCGCACGTTGCTCGAAGAAAATCCGCGCGACGTCAAAGTGCTGCACGAGCTCGGGCGTTTGCACCACGAACTTGGAGAGAGCGATCGGGAAGTCGACGTTTATAATCAGATCACCGACATAAATCCGCTCGATGCCGAAGCGGTTCGGCTGGGTAAAGATGCGTCGGCTCATGCCTCGATGAAGAGTGGTGGATGGACGCATGCGGAAAGTTATCGCGATCTGATCAAGGACAAAGAGGTAGCGATTTCGCTCGAGCAACAGAGCCGGATGAAATTGACCGGCGAATCGCTCGATCAACAGATCGCGGAAACGTATGGTCGCCACCAGGCGGAGCCAGCAAACATCGATCTTGCGCGACGCCTGGGCGCGTTAAATGAGCACAAGGA
>VBQC01000049.1:0-341 GCA_005887825.1 Verrucomicrobiota bacterium
CGCTTGGACGCTGTCACCGAAGCCGGCGATGCCCTCTTCGATGGTCGGACCGAGTAACGCGACGAAAGTGCGACCACGAATTGACAACCCGGGACGAAGCACCGCCGCGGGACTTCCCGGATGCACTGCACAATAGCGTTCCATTTCCTGCATTGCCGCCAACGTTTGATCGGCAACATGCTGTCCGCCCCAGAAGTTTGTGATGCCTTTTCTCACCTGTTTATTCCTTAGCCCCACCATATCG
Source organism: Verrucomicrobiota bacterium (assembly GCA_005887825.1). GTDB lineage: Bacteria > Verrucomicrobiota > Verrucomicrobiia > Chthoniobacterales > UBA10450 > Udaeobacter. The sequence goes on from VBQC01000049.1 coordinate 245, forward strand.
GCAATCATTAGAAGGTCAGCTGCCCGTACGTAGGATTTTGTGTCACCGCATAAGAGGTAATGCTCGATCCCTCTTTGGAGATAGAGAGCTGCTACCC
>VBQC01000049.1:504-5646 GCA_005887825.1 Verrucomicrobiota bacterium
ATGGGAGAGTGAAATGGCTCTGGATCTTAGAGCGCAGAAGAGGAAAGCGGAGGCTTTGCTTTCACTGCACCGGTGCGGCGATACGCTGGTGCTGCTCAATGTTTGGGATCCGATCGGCGCTCGGATTCTGGAAAAGAAAGGCTACCATGCGGTCGCCACCGCCAGCGCTGCGCTGTCGGCTTCCCTGGGTTACCAAGATGGAGAAAAAATCCGGCGTTCCACCGCTATCGATTTGATCGCGCGGGTCGCGCGCGGTGTGGCCATTCCAGTAACTGCGGACATCGAAATGGGTTACGGTAAGTCTTTAGCCGAGTTGGAAGAAACCGTCGAACAGCTGATCGAGTCCGAAGCAGTCGGCCTCAATCTCGAGGACAGTCTGAAAACTGGGGAAGGAAAAAGAATCTTGCGTGCGCTTGAAGAACAGTGTCAAAGAATAGCCAAGGTTCGACAAGTAGCCGAGCGGAAAGGAGTGCCGCTGGTAATTAATGCTCGCGTGGACACCTACTTTTGCTTGTCCACAAAAGAAGATGCAACGGAAGAGGCGGTCGCAAGGGCCAAATCATACTCGAAGGCTGGCGCCGACTGCATTTACCCCATTGGACCCGGAGATGAGGCGACCATTCGCATCCTGCGAGATCGCATCAAGGATTCGATCAATATCCTGGCCTCGCCTTCCGCTGCCCCACTTTTAGTGTTGCGCGAACTTGGCGTCAACCGAGTCAGCTTCGGTCCTTTTGTCTTTCGCTCAGTTTTGCGCAGATTCGTGGAGATAGCCGAAGCTGTCATGGCGAATGAGGATTATTCCATTTTCGGCGAAGTAATGACGGATGCGCAGGTAGACGAGTTTCTCCGCACTGAGCCTGAGCCGGATTAATTGTTTCACGTCGACTCAGCAGAAGTCATAATTTGTCTCGAGATGCCTCAAGAACGTAGCCGCGAGCGCGCTGTCGGCGATAGTTTCAATACTTCTGGCCCTTTCTTGAGGCGCCGCGTCAATTCGTTCGAAATTTTGCCGTTCCATTCCTGAGATCGAGAGAGCTTGCCGAGGTAGCGCTCGTACGCCTCTCGATCTTGAAAGCGCATAAAACAGACGAAGACATTTTCCCCCTCGCGGACTGGAAGCTCGGGAAAGTTGTTGACGCTATTTTCGGTGATAAAGCGCGCCAGGATCGAAGCCCCAGTCTGGGTCAAGATCGGTTCGACCGTATTCGTGAAAAACTCGAGAAACTCCGCCTCCGCCGGCGCAGGTAAATAATAGATGGTGGCAATCAGTAATCCCTTGGGGATTTCACTCGCACCAATCGGCGGACGCTCGCTATCAAGCGCGAATCCCGACGCCGGAAGTGCAGGACGCAAAAGCAGCACATTATCGGAATCAACAATCGCGGCGTTCGCTGCTTCGCGGTGCGTTTTCCAAAGCGGTCCGCCGTAAAATGTCCGCAGCGCTTGTGCGCGAGAAGGCATGTCACGAAAACCTCGAAGCCAGACAAATCGGTTTGGATCATCGAGGTCTCGGAACTGACCTATCATTCGCGTCCCAACCGCCTCCTGGCTTTCGATGAATTGTCGCTCAAAGAGGTCGATAAAGGCGTCACGCTTTCCTGGGTGGAGGGTGTATTGCCTGAGTTCTACGATAGGACAGCAATACTGCGAGCGCTCGGCTTCTCCGGTCATTGCGTTTTCCTTGGGCAATGGGAGTGATGCCTGGGCAAATGCGTACCGCCAACCTGTCGCGGTGCGAACATATGTATCACTAAACCACAGCTTGTAGTCGAACGGTTTCCCCTCCTCTGTACCTTTGGCCCAAAGTAGAGCGGTAACGACCGCGGTATCTCCCCACACCCTGACGCTCCGGTTGGAATCCTCTTGATGCTTGTAGATTCTGAATTTGCCACGTGCCTCCTTGAGTTGATCGGCTTTAGTGTAAGTCTGGCCGCGACCCGTGACCAACACGAAATCATCGGCCAGGATGCGATCCAACGTAGCTGCATCGTTTTCTTTAACCGCCGCTTGAAATTGAGTGTCCAGCTCGGCCACGATCTTTTCATCGTCGCTGGCGGATGCAAAAGATTTGTTACTATCAGTCACAAGGACGACCCAGATTGCAAGAAGAGTTATCGCAGATCTTGCCAGCGATGCCAGGAAAGAGCGCCTGAAAATTTGGGGAGCAATGGCCGCAGCGGGAAAATTTCTCATAAGCTAAAATTCGACGTTGCCATAATCCTGTCAGCCACATCGCAAGATTAAGTTTCATCTGCGGAGGCTTCGCCAACGCTGAGAAGTTTTGGTATTGCCACAAGGCCCATTTTGAGAAATGGTGTAGGGCCACTTAATACTGCTCCAGGGAACAAATCATAATGGCAAAGCGCGCCACAGCGTTCGTGAATTTGAGCGTTTTGCTCGATCGAAAATCTTCCGTGGCGCTTCACCGGCAGCTTTACGATGAGCTGCGCAAAGCGATTTTGACTGGACGGCTAAAGCCTCGAACGCGGTTGCCGTCCACGCGGGATTTCGCGGCCGAGATGGATGTCTCCCGTAACACCGTTCTAAGCGCATTCAATCAACTTCTCGCCGAAGGTTACGTGGAAGGGCGTATCGGATCCGGCACCTACGTTTCGGGATTGCTGCCTAACGAAATGCTGGAGGTGCGTGACAATCGTCCGTCTAATCTTCCGATGTTAGCTGGCTGCCGGCCTCTTTCACGGCGCGGGAAAGTGATTAGTGAGACGGTGGTCAGCGTAGCCCTCGCCAGCGGCCTACCCCGTCCGTTTCGGAGCGGCGTTCCTGCACTTGACACATTCCCAATTAAAGCCTGGTACCGATTGACTGCGCGCTACTGGCGTAACCCGCCGCTAAAGCTAATGAGGTATGGCGAACCAGCGGGATACCGGCCGTTGCGCGAGGCGATTGCTGCGTACCTCGGCGCCGTGCGCGCGGTGCATTGCGTTCCAGAACAGGTCATCATGGTTTCGGGTTCGCAACAAGGCCTCGACATCGCCGCGCGGGTCCTACTTGATCCGGGCGACGCGGCGTGGGTTGAAGACCCCGGGTTTCACGGAGCCCGTGCGGCGTTGTTGGCGGCCGGCGCCAGGCTGATCCCGGTACCGGTTGACAGAGAAGGCTTAGACGTCGAAGCAGGAATAAGGCGTGGAAGTAAAGCACGCGTAGTTTATCTGACGCCGTCTCATCAATTTCCGCTCGGAGCGACACTAAGTCTAGCGAGAAGACTCGCGCTTTTGAAATGGGCGAGTAAAGCTCGCGCGTGGATCCTCGAAGATGATTACGACAGCGAGTTTCGCTATGTGGGCAGGCCGTTGGCGTCCTTGCAAGGATTGGATGGCGCAGGACGCGTTATCTATATTGGAACGTTCAGCAAGATCTTGTTCCCCTCCCTGCGGCTAGGTTACATTGTCGCACCAACTGACTTGACAGATGCCTTTGTTAAGGCGCGCGCGATCGTAACTCATGCGTCATCGTTAATCGAGCAAGCGATCCTCGCTGACTTTATAAACGAGGGACAGTTCGCCAGTCATGTTAGGGCAATGCGTACCCTTTACGCGGAGCGCCAGGCAGTAGTGCTTAAGGAAGCCAATAAGGAGTTAGGCGGCTTGCTTGACCTGGAATCGGATGAAGCTGGAATGGACCTGATTGGTTGGTTGCCTCAGGGGGTTGATGACCAAGCCGCCTTCCGCAAGGCTGCGACACACGGAGTCGAGGTCACCCCGCTCTCAGCCTACAGCATCCAACGACAACGGCGAGGAGCGCTCCGGCTCGGCTATACTGGCTACACGCCGAACGACCTTCGTCGAGGCGTCCGCGATCTCGCGAGCGCCTTACGTGGCTTGAAAGGAGATTGCCGTTCACCGGAGAAATAGGGATGATATTTGCGTGTGCAAATTACCAGCATAAACGGAGAGCATCACCCTTCGACCTTGAAGATGTCTAAACAGCCGTGATTATCCGCCTCTGCAGATTCGCTGAAACGCTCGGTTGAAAAGCTTCACCCGGAATTCCAGCGCGCTCAGGTGATATAATCACAATTCCTCAGCGAGTGGCGAAAAAATGCTCGTTTCGCCGTAGCTCGAGCAGCACTAAAACGGGGATACTGGAGGGATATCGCATTTCTGACTTTCTTGGCTGCAATTCTGTCCGAAAGGTGGACCCATGAGTTTTCGTTAAATGGGTCTTGTGACGATACCATTCCTGGCCCAAAAATTGGCTCAATAAACATTCATTAAAGGAGACAAAATTATGACCACACAAAAACAAATCAGCTACATGCTTCTAACCGTGTTGATCGCAGCAAGCTGTTGCGGAGCGGCGCTCGCACAGACACAGGCGCAGGCAAAGGCAAAGTCGCAATACCACGTATCCAACCTCGATACGCTCGGCGGAACGAGTAGCGGGGGAAATAGTATTAATGACCAGAGCTGGGTGGCAGGCTATTCCAGACTGCCGGATAATCAGAGCCGGCACGCTGCTCTGTGGCGAAACGGTTCGATTCTCGACCTCGGCACACTCGGCGGACCAAACAGCAGCGTAACATGGAACGTGAAAAATACCGAGGGCATCATCGTGGGTATTTCCCAAACTGCCGCGCCGGACCCGTTAGGGGAGGCTTGGAGTAGCGCGGCTTTCTACGGCCCGCCTTATAACGTCGGCTTTATCAATCTCGGGTTCGTTTGGGAACAGGGCCAGATGAGGGGACTTCCCACATTCGCGGGTGGAAATAACGGCTTTGCAACCGGAGCCAACAACCTCGATCAGGTGGTCGGGTGGGCGGAGAATGATGTTCATGACCCCGCATGCGTCTCCCCTCAAGTCCTCCAGTTTCGCCCAGCCATGTGGGGACTCGGACCACCAGACCAGATCAACGAACTCCCTCTGATCCCGGGCGACACCTCAGGAGCCGCCACGGCGATCAATGACAATGGTCAAATCGTGGGCATTTCGGGCATCTGCGACCAGGCTGTTGGAAGACATACTGCCAGGCACGCCGTGCTTTGGGAAAACGGCGGGGTGACTGACATCGGCAACCTTGGAGCCAATTGGTGGAACACGCCGACGGCAATCAATCAACATGGCGATGTCGTCGGGTTTGACGGCGACCCCGCCTTTGTTGAAGGCGACATATTACACGCT
>VBQC01000179.1 GCA_005887825.1 Verrucomicrobiota bacterium
AGCTCAAAGCAAGAAGCACGAAAAAAGTTGCTGCAATCGAAAATTGAAGTTCGAAGATCGGAGTTTGATCGCGCATCTTCCAACTGCTATCTGATAGCTTGCGATTTCTGCCCGCGATCTCGCATCGGGGGCAAATTCTCGCCATATTTCCAAATTAACCACGGCAATCCAAAGGCGCGGGTGAGACGTGGAATGAAAATTCGAGGCTGGCGCAACAGCCTCAAAAGCCATCCGAGATAAATGCGGTCGGCCCAGTCGGGAATGATAGCCTGATCGCCCGTGATGAGACCGAGGGCTGCGCCAGTGCAATGAATCGCCGGCCGATAAGAGAGATTTTCGCGAAGATAATATCCGAGCTTTTCCTGTGCGCCGCTGCCAATCGCGATCACCACGTGCGCCGGGCGGCTTTCCTCAACGAGCGCCAAGAGATGTCGATCTTCGATTTCCAAACTATACCGCGGCGCGACATGGCAGTTGTCGATCTTGACCGTTAAACCTTTGCGGCACGACCAATCGAACAATTTTTGCCGCGAGCGCGCGTTGGGCAGAATCCAAAACACTTCGTCGCTCCTCTCGCCTTTTAACCCTTCGAGGAGTTGTGTTAAATATTTAAGACCGGAAACGCGCTGCACTTTTTCACGTCGCAACAAGCGCCACGTGAGCACCATCAAACCGCTGTCAGCAATCGCCAGGTCGGCCGCCAGCGCGGCGCGCCGATACGGCTCGTCCTCACGCAGCCGCCCAAAACAGGTCCCAGAGGGCGCCACGAGAAAACCGCCATGCCGACCCATCAACGCGACAGCTTCATCGACATCGCCGTTGAAGAATTTGATGCCGAGAATCTGGCGGGTGGAAATCATAAAATGAGCACTGAACATTCAACATCGGACGCCGAATATCGAACGGAAACCAGAATTCACGATCCAGACTGTGGGCATTGTTCTGATCTCTCAACTCTCAACCAAGCACTAACTCCCGCGGGAGACATTCCCCGTTCGCTTTGCGTCCAAATTTGGTAAGATGCCCGTTCATGCAACCAGTTACGGCTGCGCGATCAGCCCCATCGACGGAGCGGTCTGCTCTGAAAAACTTGTTTGCCCCTGCGATGGCGGCTCTCGTCGTGCTGACGGCGCTTTGGTTTCTTCTTTGCCAACAACTCAGCGGCGAATGGTCGGTTAATGAGCAATATAATTACGGCTGGTTCGTTCCCTTTTTTGCGCTCTATCTTTTTTGGCTCCGCTGGCAGGATCGGCCACCTCCGGAAATCCCAAATCCCAAATCCCAAATCCGCAATAACCGCGCCGCCGCGATAATCGCGGTACTGGTCGGCCTCGCCGCGCTTCTGTTGCTTCTGCCTGTTCGTCTTTTTGAAATTGCGAATCCAGAGTGGCGCCCTCTTGCCTGGCTCCACACCGCGTCAGTCGTGACGCTGACCCTCTTGTATCTATGGTACGTGGGTGGTCCGGCAGCTGCCGGATGGCTCCGCCATTTCGCCTTTCCGGTCGCATTCATTTTCGTCGCGGTGCCGTGGGTAACACCAATCGAAGGTCCCATTATTCAAGGGCTGATGCGCTTGGTCGCTGGGTTCGCTGCGGAAACGATCACGCTCCTTGGAATTCCTGCGCAATTGGAAGGAAACCTGATCCGGGTGACCAACGGCCTGATAGGCGTAAATGAAGCCTGCAGCGGCGTGCGCTCATTGCAGACGTCGCTCATGATCGGCCTGCTCTTTGGCGAACTCAAACGACTGTCGATCTCGCACCGCGTTCTGCTTGTCATCGGCGCGGTCGCGATTGCGCTTGGCACCAATTTCTTGCGCGCAATTTTTCTCGTTTGGATTGCGGCCACCAAAAGTATTTCAGAAACCAATCGCTGGCACGACGTCGCCGGCTACACGATCGTCGCGCTTGTTTTTCTTGGCACATTCGGTCTCGCATATTTGCTCGGGAAGTCTCAAATCCGAAACCCGAAATCCGAAATCCGAAGTCAGGTTCCGCAATTGGCAATTCGCACTCAATGCCGGTCCGGCTCGGACCAATCCGCAATTTTCGGCTTCTACTTTTTGGCAGTTCTCTGCTGGATCGTCGCGGTCGAGGCGGGCGCCCAGCTTTGGTATCGCGCGCACGAGCGCAATCTTGTTGCAAGCATACAGTGGGAAGTGGAGTGGCCGGTGAGCGCACCCAATTTTCAGCAGTTGAAGATCGACGACGAGGTGCGCCGCCAACTTCGTTTCGATGAAGGACATGCGGCTTCCTGGACTTGGCCCACCGCGATTTCGTCCGGAACATCGCAGTCTTCGAACTCGCGATCTATCACTTGCGTTCTGTACTTTTTCCGCTGGAATCCTGGCCGAAATAGCGCCCTTCTGGCAAATTTGCACCGGCCGGATGTCTGCTTGCCTGCGGTCGGCTGGACCCAGGTTGCCGATACCGGCGTACGCAATTATCGGGTCGATGGCTCGCTTGCGCTTCCGTTTCGTCATTTCGAATTTCGCCATGGCGCGCGCGAAAATCCCAGCCAGCAAGTCGCCCACGCGTTCTATTGTTTATGGGAAGATCGCGTCGCCAGCCCTTCCGCTGCCGGCTCGAAACTGCCGCAAATGTCAGGGAGTCGTTCGTCATGGACGCGTGCTGAGCGCCTTCGCACAGTGATCGAAGGACGTCGCCATATTGGCCAGCAGATGATGGAATTCGTCGCGCTGAGTCGTGGTCCGATTGATAATGATGAAATCGATGCTCGCTTCGCTCAAGCACTGCCGCGGCTGGTTAAAGTGACCACTGGCTACTGATTCCTGATCTCTGATGTCTGACCTCTGATACTTGGAGATGCTTGCGCGACATTCGCGCACGAAAATGGAGGCCCTAGGCCCCACTCCCAACATCGACGGGAGGATCCCGCGCGCCCTCTTGAGGGGCATTCGGCCAAAAAATGAAAGAGGCCAACGCTCAGGTGATCCATCACGCCTGGTAGCTTAGCTCGCTCGCGCAAAAGCCTGTTTAGACCAGCAAATTCGTCACAGGGCGAGTCCGCTGCCGCGGACTGGCCTCATTCGGGAATCGGATCTTTTTCGAGAACTCCGTCCCGTCCTTTCCGGAGAAAGATGTGAGGCACGGCCAACTAATCAAAGAGACGTTCTCCTTGGCCAAACAAAAGCAGCAACAAACAAATATGCATAAAACTATAACAACATTGCTCGCGCTTGTCGCGTGTAGCAGTGTCTACGCGGCTGGCCAATCCAATCCGACGCACGATAATAATGGCAGAATCAAACCGCCGTTGGCTCCGTTGACCGTGTTGTGCTTCAGCTCGACACCCGGGTCCATTACATTGACAATCAGGGCCGGAGCCACAGGAGCGCCCGCTGGTTTTTCCGTTGAGTGGACGAAAGGGAACGACCTGAGCGCTCTCGGAGGCGTGTGGCGTTCGGCCGAAAATAGCTCTTGTGGAGCTAGTTTCTCTGCTGTGCCTCTGTGCACCAACTACAACCTTACTCCGGACGCCGAGGTTCAAATCGTTATTAGCGACGCTCTGATTGACGCTTGCGGAACCAGCAACGGATGTAACACGCCGCTGGATTGTAACACCGTGTATGCGTTTCGCGCTTTTGCGCATGCAAACAACCAGTTTCAACGAAGCCCATTCAGCTACGGCCAGTGCTCCACAGCTCCATGCGGTGGCGGCACAGGCGGCTGCACTCATACGCAGGGCTATTGGGAAAATCATCCAAACACTTGGCCGGTCCAAAACGTAATGCTCGGCACCCTTAACTACCCGCAGGTACAACTGCTGCAAATCTTCACTCGGCCCGCAGCGGACAATGGTTTGGTCGCGCTGGCGCATCAGTTGATGACGGCAAAGCTCAACATCGCCAACGGAGCGGACCCGTCAGCTATTCAATCGGCGGTCACCAGCGCAGGCGCTCTAATCGGCACACTGGTTGTGCCGCCGATCGGCAACGGATTCCTAAGTCCCGGCGCTACGAGTACGCTCACGAACGAGCTATATAACTATAATATGGGTGTAACCCGCCCGGGCCATTGTCCTTAAGAAAAAACGGGACCTCTTTTACAATAACGTAAACGAAAGTATGCGTAGTAAGAAGGCGACTGGTAGAAGTACCAGTCGCCTTCCTTATTTAGAAAAGCGGCGATGACCCAGCTTTCGTTCCCAAGGCGAACGCGGACGTATTAGTCTATTTCAACTTCGAGGAAGACACATTTGACGCCGCTGGTTGATTCGTTTTCTCCGGCGACGCCGTAGCTGAGCGAAGGGCGGGCCGTTTGCGGCGCGCTTAGAAACATACGCGAGGGTGATTGCTCAAGGCTGCCCCCCGCAAAAAATCTAAAAAATGTCTTGCTCTGCCGGCGGAGCTTGTTACAACAGAGCGCAATCGCAAACTTTGGGAGAAATATGCGAAGCTTTAAGAAAATCTTGTCGCTCGATTTAGCGACCCCGCTTGGGAGTCGCAAGAGGCCAGTCCGCTTTCGGAAATTTCATTGGCTTTTGGGTGCAGTCGCGGGCGCATTTTTACTCGCCGGGGCTCTCGCCCCCAGGGCCGATGCGGATGTATTAGTCTATTTCAATTTCGAAGGTAACACCTTTACCTCGGTTCCTGCGCCAGGTCCCGGAGGCCTGTATCCACTCCTGCAGAACCAGACAATTCTCAACTCCCCCACCGATCCCTTCCCGCCTGGGGGTCTCCTTGTTACCCCAGCAGTCGGCACCATACTCAACGAGCTCGTCCCTGACGTCCCGACAACGAATACGGCTCTCGAACTCAGGGGTAATACCCAAGGCACGGCCAACATGAATTGCTTCCGGTTCGGCGTGAACACCACGGGGTTTGCGCAAGCTTCACTTAGTTTTGCGCTCCAGAGCCTCGGAAACGGAACACAATTCACCCAAACGGAAGTCCGGTACAGCACAAATGGCGGCGCCAGCTTTACGGTTACTCCCGAGGGCCTGGTTACCATACCGCACGACAGCACCTACCACGTTTACACTTTTAACATAAGCGGAGCTGGTAACACAGCCAATGCCCTGATCGAAGTCTGTTTCACTGGGAGTACAAGCAACAACGCAGCTAATCATACTTATCTCGACAATCTCCAAATTAACGCGGCCGTTCCAGAACCCGCTACCGTCGGCGGCGGCGCGCTTGGCGTTGTGGGGCTTTGCTGGCATCAGCGCCGCCGGTTAATTCGCTCTCTCCGTTTGCGTCGCACTTAGGCGCAGGCAAGGCGACGGCGGCTGCATTGCATCCAACGCCACGCCGTAGTAAACGTCTCTCGTGCGTAGTAAGCAATCACGCCCTCGTCCGGCCGCGCACGAACCCGATCTGACTTCACTCGAAGAACTTCGCTCGCGACGGTTGAGATTGTTCTTCTTGCTCGTCGCCGTGGTCATCGTGGTGTTCGCCGCCGTCATCTACTTCACCGCTCCCCGGCTTGGCGGAGCAATTAAGGGCTGGCAATCTCGTCGCCTTGCGCGTCAGGCGTTCGCAATGATCGAAAGAAAACAATGGAGCGACGCCAATGACAAAGCGCGCGACGCGTATCTTTTGCGCCAAAGCGAACCGGAGGCCTGGCGCGCGATCGGGCGCCTTCTGTCGCGCGCGGGACAGCCTGCCGCAGCGTTAGATTGGTGGAAGAAGCTTGACGATCAACATCTGCTTACCATTGAAGATCGGCGCGATTTTGCCGGAGCTGCTCTTGCAGTCGGCGATTTAACGACAGCCGCGCCGCAGATTGAGGCGCTGCTTGCGCAGCGAGCTGGCCCGGCGCCTGTCGATATTGTGCTGGCCGGTCAACTTGCCGTTCGCCGAAGCGATGCAGTTCTCGCAGTCGATTATGCTGAGCGTGCGCTGGCCGACAAACTCGCAAAGCCTTACGACATCCTTTCTGCCGCCACACTCGTCCTGTCGGTCACCACGCGTGATTCGCAGCCCTACATCGATGCTTGGAAAAGAATCGAAGATCTGGCTCGCGACCTAAAGAATGCGGTGTCGCTTGAAGCGCTCGTTTTCCTGGCGCGTGAGCAGCCGCGCGCGCCTGCGGCTTCTACCAGCGACAATCCTTCTCTTTCGCTTGGCGGCGTGGCGAGTGCGCAAACGACGCTTGGAACCCCGAATGCTTTTGGCGCCGGCTCTTTGTCGTTTGGACCGGGCCCTACCCCGCAACCCGCCTCAGGCGCGCCCACAATGGGCCCCCTCGAAGTCGCGAACGCTCTTGAAAATCATCCGGAAGGCCGGCCTTATCATAAGCTGCTCGCGCTTGAATTGCGCGCTCAGCACGATCCGGCACTGGCCCATGAATATGTCGCGCAAGCAGTGGAGCGTTTCGGAAATGGAGATGACGAAACACTTGTCGCGCTTGCCGGATGGCTAAACACTCTCGGCCAGCCCGCGAAAGTTTTGCAATTGTTGCCCACAGAACGCGCCTCACGTCGCCAGGACCTTTTTCTGCAGCATCTGAACGCCCTGGCAACCCTTCAACGTTGGAATGAGGTAAAAGATGCACTTACCAGCGAGCGTTTTCCGATCGACCCAGTTCTTCAACACATGTATCTGGCCATGGCACGGACACATCTCGGCGAAGCCACTGGCGCCACTAATGAATGGCAGCGCGCTTTGGAAGCCGCCAACACCCTGGAAAAGTTGCTTGCCCTGGCACAATACGCCGAGCAAAACCATGCCAGTGACATCGCCGATGCTGCTTACTCCGAAGCGATCAAACTCGCACCCAAAAATCGCGCAGCGTATGCCGGCCGGTTACGCATAGCATTGGCATCCGACCACACCGCCCAGGCGCAAACTGTCGCGGCGGAGATTGTCCGGCTTTGGCCGGATGATGCGGCCGCACGAAATCAAGATGCTTATCTGCGACTCTTGCGCCGGCAGCTCCCGGATGGCGCAGCTGAAGCAGCAGAGCGACAAGCTCAGATCTTTGTTGCACAGGAACCTTGGAATTGGTCCGCTCGCGCAACCCTGGGGTTGGCGCGACTTCGTCTGGGCCGCAAAGAAGATGCCCTGGCAGTCTTCCGTACCGTGCGCGCAACAGGCTCTGAGCCTCCCGGCGCGCTTGCGGTTCGTGCTGCCATTCTCGCGGTAAACGGCTACGAAGAAGGCGCCCGCGGCGATGCGCGCAACCTTGGTGCCGAACGCCTTTTGCCCGAAGAACGAGCTCTTATCGCTCCCTTGTTGCCGTAAGGAGAGCGCGGCGGAGCCGTTGTAGCTGGGATCGGCAATCTCGGCCGGCTTTCCGCTGTGTAGATTCCGATTGATTCTGGTGAGGATTTTCTGTCAGTCTGTGAGGTTATGCGATTGTTGCTCGAAATACTTGTTGTCGGGGCCCTGATTTATTTCGGATGGGATGTGCCCTTTAAGCAGTGGAGCAACGAGGCAAGTACGGCAATGAAAGCTTTCCTGCCAGCCAGGCAGCAGACAACTTCCGACCAGACGACAATCATCGGTCCGAAGGCAGCCAGGGAGGGAACTCGCGGGAGAGCGGTCAGACCCACATCAACTCCCCATCGGTAGACGCTCTGCGCCGTCGAAAGGCTTCGCGACAAAAAGTGCTCATCCAGATTTCGACGGTGAAGCGCTCCGGTGCCGGCGCCACGACCGGCGTACGCCCCACACGATGAGAATTAGCACCGTAATCGCAACTATCGCCAGTGCCACAAGGTTGTGAACCGGATTGGTCAGAATGTAATTCGGATGTCGCGCATAGAAGCCGTTGAAGCTTTCAAACGCGGCTGGCAACGCTGTTAAATCTGGTCTCGCCAACTCGAGCCGGTGCTCATTGGGACGGTAGTGAGATCCGAATCGGTAGGGGCGTCCCGCCGTGTCCAATTCGATGTGCCCGCCTAGGATGTGGGCGAGCGGACGCTTTTTCAGAAAGCCGACAACCCGCAAGGCGCTTTCGTGGTACGCCGCGGCATCTTCAATCAGCAATCGGCCGGGCATCAGAAAATCTCCCGAAAAAAGAATCCCGGTTCTGTTGTCGTAGAATGCCACGTGCGTCGGGTGGTGTCCCGGCGTCGGAATTACGTCTACAGTTCGGTCACCCAAATCCAAATGGGCAATCTCGTTGGGCCAGTTAGTGAAACCGAAGAACGCTCGAACTCCCTCCAAATCTACGGGCACGATCTGGAGCGATGGAAGCGACGCAAACTGAGAATCGCCGGCGCAATGATCGAGATGGCGGTGCGTATGCGCCACCAGAAGTGGAAGCTTTTTGTGATCCTTATCCGGCAGTAGCTCCAAGATCGTTTTCGCCAGCGGCATTTCTTTCGGGTCCGCGACAGCGCCGGTATCGATCAGAAGAGCTTTGTCGGAGCCGACGAGAAGATAGAGAAAATTTGCTTCGAAGTTCGCGCAAGGACTTTGCCGCAAGATAAACGTTTGTGGCTCGTAGGTATGGACTTGAAGGGCCACTTGCGGAGTTGCACTACAATCTGAGGCGCCTTCATTCCAGTGCACATCCAACGTTCCAGCCATTGGCTGGGACCAACCCTGCGTTGCTGTTAGGGAAAGCATCGACGCCGCTGCTGCAGCGGCCACTTTCCAAGCCGGTTGTCTAATGCACGATCGTGGGCGAATTGAATTGTCTTCGCGCTTGTGGCTCATTTAGTCTAGATTTTCTCCAAGCATTCGCCGGCTCCGGCGGGTGCGAATCAAAATATTAACACGAAAAACGATTACTATGAGCGATACCTACGTTCCATTAATCAGCTCCGGCGTTGCCGGTCCACTTGGCGTTGTGCATCTCCCACGTCTTTGGCAAAAGGTCTCTCTGGAGGCGACGGGTAAACTTGCTTCCGGCTATCCGGCCGTGGGCAAAGGCTTCGATGCGATGACTCTTGCCGCACTCGGACTCGAGGAGCAGGCGGTAAGAGATTACATCGCGCAGAACAAGCCGACGTATCCGCAGTTCGAAGTGTGGGTAAAGAAAAACGCGAAGTCGCTGACCCCGGAGGCAATCGAGAGGCATAACGCCGCGGTGCGCGGTTACAATCACGACGACGATACACGGAAAGGGATTCTGAGCGCGTGCGGGATTCCCGATGACGCTGCTGCCCCGAAAGATGCGGTTAATCTGAACAATCTCGACGATTGGTACGAGTTTCATCAGGCTGCCTTGAAAGGTTGATGAGTTGTAGAGGTGCTTGTACTAAGCACCTGAATCTGAATTAGGCGCTTGGCACAAGCGCCTCTATACACGGAGTGGCCGATCCAACCTTTGACGGACGCCCATGCTGCGTGTGATCATTCAAGTGTGCCCACGGTAGCGCAGACGGAAACGAAGCCCGGATTTCGGAAGACCGCCGAGACTTTTACGTCTGGCGCGAAAACTTTGCCGCAGCGCTATTTCGTTTCACCGAAGATTTTTGCCGAAGAAAAAGAGAAAATCTTTTCGCGAGAATGGGTGTTGGTTGGACATCAAAGTCAGATTTCAAAGGCTGGCGATTATCTCGTAGCAAATGTTGCCAACGAATCCTTAATCATTGTTCTCGATCAAAAATCGACAATTCGCGGGTTCTACAATGTTTGCCGTCATCGCGGGACGCGACTCCGAGAAGATCGAAGCGGGCATGCGTCCGCAATTCAGTGTCCTTATCACGCGTGGACGTACGGGCTCGATGGACGATTGATCGGTGCGCCGCACATGGATGACGTTCGAGGTTTTGATAAAGCGGATTATTCGCTCCACTCGGTGCACCTGGCGTTGTGGGAGGGATTCATCTTCGTGAATCTGGCGGACTCCCCTACTCCACTCGACGAATGTTTCGCGCCCTTGGCCGGAAAATTCTCGCACTGGAATTTGCCAAAGCTGCGTTCGGCCAAACGGATCGACTACGAGGTGCGGGCAAATTGGAAGTTGATCTTCGAAAATTATTCGGAGTGCTATCACTGCCCCGGGGTGCATCCGATGTTGTCGAAAATTTCGCCATACGATTCAGCAGAGAATGATCTGACCGAAGGACCGTTCCTCGGCGGATTCATGAAGATCAACAAAGGCAAGAGCCTCACCATGAGCGGGAATGCCTGCGCGTCGCGGCTGGGCGACATCGCTGCCGAAGATTTCCACCGGATTTTTTATTATTCCATTTTTCCGAACGTGCTGCTCAGCTTGCATCCGGATTATGTGATGGTGCATCAACTCTGGCCGCAATCTTCGGAACGGACGCTTATCCTGTGCGATTGGTTTTTTCATCCGGAAGCGTTCAAGTGCGCCGTCGGTTTTCATCCGGAAGACGCGATCGAGTTCTGGGACATGACCAATAAACAGGACTGGCACGTGTGCGAGCTAAGCCAGCAAGGGATCGCATCACGCGCGTACGAGGCGGGGCCGTATAGTTCTCGTGAAAGTATTCCGGCAGCCTGGGACCGCGAGTATCTACGACAGATGGAGTAATTTTCCGCTTCCTTGTCCTCTGAATCTTAACTTGCTCATGCTCTTGATCGAACTCTAAGCAAACTTCGTGTCGGCGAAGGCGCCGACACCAGCACGCGCTGGGCGTGCGCGCCGCAGATCTCGCAGAATCTCGCTTTGTCATCCAGGATCCAGCATCTAGTATCCAGAATCGACATGCCCCCACTGACTTACGCGAGTTATCTGGATTTGGAAAAGCTGCTCACGCTGCAAAAGCCGCGCTCAAGCCCACCGGAGCATGACGAGACGCTCTTCATCATCATCCATCAGACGTACGAGCTGTGGTTCAAGCAGTTGTTGCATGAGTTCGAGAAGATAAAGAGAGATTTTTCCGCGGGCGATCTTTTTGGCGCAAGCCACACGTTCAAGCGCGTGCGCACAATCATGAAGGTGCTCGTGGCGCAGGTGGACATCCTCGAGACGATGACGCCATCATCGTTTTCGAGCTTTCGGGACCGGCTCGAGACGGCATCAGGATTTCAATCCGTGCAGTTTCGAGAAATTGAGTTCGTGCTTGGGTACAAGCGAGCGTCCACGCTCGCGTACGTTAAGCCGGATTTTCCAGGCGCCGACCGGCTTCAGCAGCGGCTCGGCGAGCGGACGGTGATCGATCATTTCTACGATTTTCTGGCCACGCGCGGAGCGCGAATTCCCGAGGAACTGAAGAATCGCAACATTGCCAAACCCAATGAAGCAAACGAGCACGTGCAAAAGGAGATCCTGCGGATGTATAAGACCTCCCCCGAACTCTCTATCTTGTTCGAATTGATGACCGATTTCGACGAAGGATTGCAGGAGTGGCGCTACCGGCACATCAAGCTTGTCGAGCGAACGATCGGCGCTAAGAAAGGCACCGGCGGATCGCCAGGTGTCCCGTTTCTAAAGGAATCGCTGTTCAAGCCAGTGTTTCATGACTTATGGGCGATCCGGCATGAGATGTGAACGACTAAGGCGCTAAGAAGAAAACATCCAACGTTGAACGCCCAACGTCCAATGTCGAAAGCAGGACAAGTAGTGGGAGATGTTTCGACTTCGCTCGACATGACAATAACGAACGATCGGCGCGAAGAAAGGCACCGGCGGATCGCCGGGCGTGCCGTTTCTAAAGGAGTCCCTGTTCAAGCCGATCTTTCACGATCTGTGGGCGATCCGGCACCAGATGTAGCGTTGCTTCGCGGCGAAAATCCGAATGTCGAAATCAGAGGCCAAGGAATTCGCGGGCGGTGCCGGAGAGTAGTTGCGCCTTATCTTTCGCCGAAAGTTTAATCGATTCGATGAGTTTACCGGGATTGGCTTCGCCTAACGGGAACGGGTAGTCCGAGCCAAGCGCGACGCGTTGCGCGCCAAAGAGTTTGAGCAGCAACTTGAGCGCGTCGGGATCGTGGACGAGCGAGTCGACGTAGAACCGCGCGGGGGCGACGTCACCCTTTTTGTTCTCGCGAGCGAGATAACTTCGAGGGTTCGCACTGTTGTCCGTCGCGCACAAATCCGGCCGCACGTGAAACGCGTGCTCAATGCGACCGATCGTAAATGGAAACGCGCCGCCGCCATGCGCAAAAGCGACGCGGAGCTTCGGAAAACGTTCGAGCACGCCACCAAAGATCATCGAGCAGATCGCCAGCGAAGTCTCCGCCGGCATGCCGACGAGCCACGGCAGCCAGTATTTCGGCATGCGCTCCTTGCCAAGCATGTCCCACGGATGAACGAAGATGGCTGCGCCGAGTTGCTCCGCCGCGCTCCAGACCGGCTGAAGGAATGCATTGTCGAAGTTTAACGTGTCGATTCGCCCGGAGTGCGGATTCGCATCAACGTGCGTGCCGATCTGTGCGCCACGCAAGCCCAATTCGCGGACACATCGTTCCAACTCGCCCGCCGCCAAATCCGGATCTTGCATCGGAATCGTCCCCAAGCCGGCGAATCGCTTCGGATGATGGCGAACGACTTCGGCGATGTGATCGTTTAGTCGCCGAGAAAGATCCAGGGCATCGGCCGGTTTAGCCCAATAACTGAACATCACCGGCACGGTGGACAGCACTTGCATGGAAACACCATCGCGGTCGCACTCCTCGATCCGGCGCTTGGGATCCCACACGTTGTCGGTGATCTCTCGAAAGACGCGCTCGCCCATCATCATCCGAGCACAGCACGGCTTGTAATGATCAAGGCGAACGAATTCGGGATAGCCGTATTTCGCATCAAGATCGGGCCAATCGTGCGGGAGAATGTGCGTGTGCAGGTCAATCTTCATGTGAGCGGCGTCCACAGCTGGAAGTACCGGTTTCTGCAAAGAAGCGACAGGCAGGATGCCTGTCTTCCGACGGCCAATGACATGGCAGGATGTGCGTATGCAGGTCGATCTTCATAGCGTTGTAGCGTCCGACGTCTCAGCGGACTTTGATGCGCCGAGGACGGCGCACACTACAGCGATTTCATCGGCACCGGTTTCTCGACTTTTTTGCCGCATTTCTTGCATGTCCGCCGCGCGTCATCGTTCCAGAAATCAAGCATTGCCTGGCTAAAATGTTCGACGATGTCGGCGCAATCGAAGTGAATGTCTTCCACCAACGCCCCGCAATTCTCACAATAAAAGATGACGTGCTCCTTCTCTCCCGGCGGCCGCCGACGCTCGACCACGACACCAATCGTGTCTGCCGGCCGCTGTGGCGAGTGCGGCACATTCGGCGGGATGAAGAACGTCTCGCCTTCGCGCACGATATGATCGACCATCCGCTCACCTTCGCGGATGCGCACCTTAATATCGCCCTTCAGCTGGTAGAAGTACTCTTCCGAATCGACGAGGTGAAAATCATTTCGCGCGTTGGGTCCTTTGATCACCATCACGAAAAAGTCGCGTCCGTCATAGAGATAACGGTTGCTCACCGGCGGTTTGAACTTTTCCCGGTTCTCTTCGATCCAGCTCTTCAGATTAATCGGCGGTTGTACGGTGGCCATGATGCCGAGCGTATTTCCTCTAGCCGGTAGCGTCAACCACACTGGACAGCGGGCTGTTTCGTCCGCCAAATAATTTCGACGACACGAAGTGTCGCCCCTCTAATCCACCTAAGATCGACATCTTTTGCGATTGAATACTGTACCGCCCTAACATACTGTGCGCCGCTCTATGAACCTTGGCCGTTTGCTCCAGATCACAGCCGCAGGCGCAATTGGCCTTGTCCTTTGCAGCTGCGAAGAACTTCCGCCTTACGTCGAACATCCGCTCGCCGTATTTGCACCACGGCCGTCCGGTTATTGGAATGATGATGGCGTTTCTGGGCCACCAAAAATTGTCGTCCATGTTAGCGAACAGAAAGCTTACTTTTACAAAGGCAAACACGTAGTCGGCGAAACGACCGTCTCCACCGGCAAACCTGGGTTCTCTACTCCTCCTGGTCATTACCGGGTGGTTTCGAAAGATAGGGACCACGTTTCAAGCGAATTCGGTGATTACATCGATGATTATGGGAACGTGGTGAGGTCCAACATCGACGTGCGCAAAGACCGCCGTCCGCCGGGCACGCATTTCGATGGAGCGCGAATGCCCTATTGCATGCATTTCAACGGCGGCTACGCAATGCATGAAGGCTATGTCCCACCGTATGCCGCGTCGCACGGTTGCATTCGCTTGCCTAAAGGAATGGCAGAGCCATTCTTCGAGCATGCTCCAGAAGGCACGCCGGTGATCGTGAGAGAGTAATCCGATGGCTGATTCAAGTCGCGTCAGCCAACTTACGCGCAGCAACTCAGTTCGGCCAGGACACAAGATCATTTCTCACATCGTGGCTGGTCGCACTTTTCGCGACCAATCCTGACGGCGGTTCGCGATACTCTACTCTTGTTTTGCTGGTCCCCCCGGCGCAAAAACTGAATCGGGTGGGCGTTGGCCCACAAGACAGGATTCGTGCTAGAATAAAGTTCAAAACATGCACAAAAGCGTTATTGCGCACGAAAGAATTTCCGACGTCCGGCTAAGCAACGAGGAGATGACTCGTTATTCGCGCCATCTCATGATGCCCGAAGTGACCCCTGAAGGGCAACGCCGGTTAAAAGCTGCGCGTGTCTTGTGCATCGGCGCCGGCGGTCTCGGATCGCCAGCTGCGCTCTATCTCGCCGCGGCCGGGGTTGGAACAATTGGAATTGTCGATTTCGACGATGTCGATCTTTCGAATCTGCAGCGCCAAATTCTCCATGGAACAAAGGACATCGGCCGGTCCAAGTTGGAATCTGCGCGGGATCGCCTGCGTGACATCAATCCGGAGATCGACATCGAATTGCACGAATGCCGTTTTTCCAGCGAGAACGCGTCCCAACTTGTCGCGCAGTGCGACGTGGTCGTAGACGGTTCGGACAATTTTCCCACGCGATATTTGTCCAACGACGTCTGCGTTTTTGCGCGCAAGCCGAATGTGTACGGCTCCGTGTTCCGTTTTGAAGGACAAACAACTGTATTTGCGCCTCACCTGACCGGGCCATGCTACCGCTGCCTTTTTCCGGAGCCACCTCCGCCGGACACGGTGCCAAACTGCGCGGAAGCGGGAGTGCTCGGTGTTTTGCCAGGGATTATCGGAATGCTGCAAGCGATTGAGGCGATCAAATTGGTCGTTGGCATCGGCGAACCGCTCATCGGGCGGCTCCTCCATTTTGATGCGCTCAAAGTAAAATTTCGCGAGCTTAACTTGCGACGCGATCGTGAATGTCCGGTTTGCGGAGAGAATCCAACAATCTTTTCGCCGATTGATTACGAACAATTTTGCGGAATACGTTCCCGCCCGGTGCGCGATCACGATGGCCACCCCACAATCAGCGTGCACGAGTTGAAGCGAAAAATGGAAGGCAACGGGGGTTTTACGATTGTCGATGTAAGAGAAGACTTTGAATACGAAATCGCGCGAATCGAAGATTCGAAACTAATCCCGCTGGGCGAATTGCCGGCACGCCTCGATGAGCTCCAGCAGGACGAGGAGATCGTCCTCCTTTGCAAGAGTGGGGCGCGCAGCGCACACGCGGCGGAGTTACTCCGCGCCGCTGGATTTACGCGAGCATATAATCTGGAGGGTGGAATCGACGCATGGGCGGACAAGATCGATCCGGCGATGCCGAAATATTAGGCGGGAATGCTGGCTCCGGGGGCTCGCCTCCGTCGCTAGCAACCAGGCGAACTATTTCAAGATTGCCGCCAAATCATCCGCGGCCGGGACATTGTCCCATTGCTTCCGCAACTCGCCATCTTTCCCGAAGACGAAGACACGGAAATCCGTTGCTTCGGGCTGCCCGCCGAGTTGCGACGACACCGTCCCATCAAAATCCGCCACCGCAAAGACGTCGTCTCTCGCATTGCGCGTAATTTTTTTGGCGTCGTATCGTGGCTGAAGGCGCTTCGCCTCTTCGTTGAGGCGGCGCCGCACCAACATAGTCGCGATTCTGCGCCCAAGCAGAATGTCCTTTCTGGCGAAATTCACGACAGTGATCATTCTACAGCTCGGATTGCCGAGACAATATTCGGGAGCACGGTCTCCGACGGCGCGCGCCTTCTCCGAATCTGCCGTGGTTGCCAGAACAACGACGCTAATGTGACCGTCGGCGGTGGAAAGTGTGTGTCCATCGACGTCGACAAAATTGAGTGCGTAGATTTGTCCGACTGAAAGACTTGCGTGTAAAGGCGCAACGAAAAGCAAAGAAACTGCCTTCGTGAAGAAAAAGAATTGAAGTGCGCGCGGCTTCACAAGTAATCACATTGGCGACAATGACGCACGCTGACAAGTTCTCGCCCACTGCGTCCGCCTGGCGTCGCGCATTGCCGACAAAGGCGAGTATTGCATGCGTTTGCTTGTCGATCTTTTCCGCCTGCGGTTTTAGTAGCTGCGATCGAGTGATGACTTCACGCTACGCGCAGCTCGTGAAAGACGCCGATGGGAAATCGGCGCAAGGAGACTTTTTGCGCGCAATCGATCTTTACGAAGCCGCGCTGGATGACAGCCCACGATGCGCTGAGATCCATTACAAGCTTGCGCTACTTTATGATGACAAAATGAATGATCCGCTCAATGCATTGCATCATTTCAAGCGTTATCTCGTCCTGAGCCCGAACGGCTCTCATGCAAGCGACGTGAAGAATTCCGTGAAACGCGACGAGATCGCGGTGGTCACGAGTTTGTCCGGCGATTCTGTTGTCACTCGAGCCGAGGCAGCCCGATTGCGAAACGAAAATCTTAATCTGCACAAAGAACTTGAAGCGCGCTCTGCAACGATGCCGATCGGATCGGGTAAAGCGCAAGCACGCGATGCAAGCTCCAAAAAACCCGCCTCGAGGAAATCTGAGGGGCGAACTTATGTCGTTCGGTCAGGCGATACGCTCGTGTCGATTTCGCGGAAGTTTTATAAATCATCAGCACGCTGGAAAGGGATTCTCGACGCAAACAAAGAGAGCATCCACGATCCGAAAAAACTCACGGTGGGCCAAACGCTCGTTATTCCGTAGGACCTTGTTTTCGCGGTGAGGTATCGCAATCCACACCCCGCTGCTTGGACGCGACCGCGCGGTTTACGCCTTTATTTCGAGCAACTCTCGCTGCCACGGAACCAGCAAAGATGCCGCGCACGTTTCCTTTGCCGCGATCGCCTCGATGGTGCTGCGCGGCGCGATAAAGGATTGCTCTAGATCAAGCTCCCTCGCCGCTCGATCACGTCGACGCCGTAGTTCTTCCGCACGACGAATCGCCTCCGGACTCGGCCGCGTTCCGAATCGACGCCGCAAGACCGGCCATTCCGATTCAGGCAATTGCATTGCGTTCTGCGCTGCCATGCGAAATGCCTGGCGCCGGCGCGAAGAAAAATGCCTGTAATCAGGCAACCTTCCCGACGCGAAATTTAGAGCCGCTCCCAGCAACTCGTGATTTTGCAAAATATGAAAAGGCGGGCGATCTGCCGTTTCCGCTTCCTTCTCGCGCCATTGCCAAAGCGCGCGCAGGACGGTCGCCTCACGGCCGCGCAGAGAGGCGGATCCCGGGATGCGCCAAAGTTCATCCTCATTCCGCACACGCTCTAGCGCTGCCTGCTCGATTGCGCGCTGACAGGATTGCCGTAACCAGTCGAGCCGATCACATTCTCGTAACTGCGAATCGAGGCGGTCGGCCAGAGGCAAAAGATAATGCGTGTCATTAATCGCATACTCGATCATCCGCGCAGAAAGCGGCCGCTGCGCCCAATTTGCCTTTTGAGAGCCTTTACCGAGTTCAACGCCAAAATGCCGTTTCACCAGAGCGGCCAGACTAAATTCGCGGATCCCGAGCACCCGCGCGGCAATCACCGTGTCGAAAATTCGGCGCGCGACCAAGTTTAAGCCGCGGCGGAGCAATCGCAGATCGAAATCCGCGCCATGCAAAACAATTTCCTTACGCTCAAGCACAGCGCACAACGGCGAAAGATCGACGGCCGCCAGTGGATCGACAATGTAATCCCACTGTAGTCCGGCGACTGCGGAATGATCCCGGTCCGCTTTAGGGCCATTCGGCTCCCAGCCGGCATCACCGATGCCGGCTGCAACACGCCGCTTCTGACCGGCATCATCCCGCAGTCGCGGGACTACAACATCCGGCACGGGAAGACTGATTTGTACCAGGCAAAGTTTTTCCCGATAACAATGGAGGCTGTCGGCTTCCGTATCGATTGCCACGCGATCAACCGATTCGATTCGTGGTAGCAACTCGGCAAGCTGCGTTGCGCTCGCGATCAAATCCCTCGGCAATGATGAATGACGAATGTCTAATGACGAAGGAATGACCAAGCCGGAATGACTAGAAGTTTCCGATCGCTGCTTCGTTGTTTGGTCATTCGGGCGTCCTTCGTCATTCGTCATTTGTGCATCGTCATTTTTTCCTCGCCATCCGAGCATCGTCATTTTCTCAGAAATCACCTTAACCCGCTTAACAGCAACTCCGCGTTCGTTTTCGTCGCTTCGAGGTTTTCGATCAGCTTTTCCATCGCTTCGATGGGAGGAAGCGCCGCCATGGTCTTGCGCAACTCCTGTACGCGCTCCCACTCCTCGGGATGATACAGCAAATCTTCGCGGCGAGTGGCCGACTGTAAGATATGGATCGCAGGATAGAGCCTCTTCTCTTGCAGCGCGCGATCGAGATGCAGCTCCATGTTTCCAGTGCCTTTGAATTCTTCGAAAATTAATTCGTCCATGCGGCTCCCGGTTTCGATCAACGCGGTGGCGAGAATGGTAAGGCTGCCGCCTTCTTCAACATTGCGCGCCGAACCGAAGAATTTTTTGGGTTTGATAAGCGCCTTCGCATCGACGCCACCAGACATGATCCGCCCTTTGCCTGGTTGCAGATTGTTATACCCGCGCGATAGCCGCGTGATACTATCGAGCAAAATCACCACGTCTTGTTTCATTTCCAGCAGACGCTTGGCGCGCTCCAACACCATCTCCGCGACCTGCACGTGTCGATGGACGCTCTCATCGAAGTTCGAATGATAAAGCTG
>VBQC01000086.1 GCA_005887825.1 Verrucomicrobiota bacterium
GTCGTCGAGGTGGTGTAGCACGGCGATTGCTATCACAATATCGGCATCTTTAAATCGCGAGTCGCCCCGAAGAGATTGCGTGTTGCCAACTACAAAAGTCCCCTTGTCGCCGTACGCCCGCCTGGCGAACGCGATGTAATCGGGGTTAATGTCGAGCCCAAGATATTCGACTTGCGGCAGGCTTTGCAGAGCTTGCGCCGGACCGCACCCGATATCGATCACTTTGTCGCCAGGTCTGGCTCGAACATGGTTTCGAATGATCTTTCGCCGCAACGCGTTCCCTCCAACGACACCCTGAAACAGGTTGTACACAAATGGCACTTTCAGCCAGCGCAATAATCCAGCGTTACTTTCCATGTTTGTTGAAGCCGGGTTGCTGCCTCGCGTTCAGCGACAGGGTAATGAGGAGCGATTTCAGCAACATGCGAAGAGCTGCGCGCCGGAAAAGATGGCAATGATTTCCATCATTTCGTCTGATCTGTGCGCGGCCAAATGTAACTTCCGGCGTCAGGTCCGACCATAAAGAGAAGATCTAGAATACTCACCCGTGGCTCGAAACGGCCGTAAAGTTGAGGATATTCTGGATAGTCATAATTCATGAACTCAACCTCAATACGAGCCTGCTCGAATTTGACCATCTCGAGATAATCTTTGGCTGTCGGGCCTGAAACGTAGCGGGTCGCTCGCAGCTGGGTTAAAATGTCGAGCAAGCGGTCGGTTTTGGTTCCTTGCGCGGGCAAGCTGGACGAACGGACAAACCGCGTCTCCAATCCCAGCTCACGGGCCAGCGCCACGGTCAGCTCGCACGTGAAGTCCGCCAGCCTTTCATCCGACCGGCCGTAAAATTTTCCCAGCATCGGCGCGTAACGTTCGAAAAACGGCGCCTTGCCGTAGTTCTGCACCAGCGCCGCCCAATGTTTCCGGCTCCAGGGATGGTCGCGAACGATC
Organism: Verrucomicrobiota bacterium; assembly: GCA_005887825.1. Lineage (GTDB taxonomy): Bacteria > Verrucomicrobiota > Verrucomicrobiia > Chthoniobacterales > UBA10450 > Udaeobacter. The sequence goes on from VBQC01000086.1 coordinate 949, forward strand.
CGCACGTCCTTGATCGGGATGGCCTGCGTATGCGCGCCCTTGCTGTAAACCGGGATGGTGAGCCACTGGAGACCGGCACCGGTCTTGATCCGGTTGCGATTGCGCCAGCCGTGATCGTCGTACTGCACACAGTCGTAGAACACAAAGACGTCCGCTTTGCTCATTAAATCAAAGAAACCGCGCCACGGGATGTAGCTCGGCTGGACAATTACACAGGTCATTTGCGAAAGGCCTGATTGTTACTGCTGGTACGAGAACTTTCATCTGCCCGATAAACTGCCCGAATCGTATAGGCCGGCCGCTGTTTTACTTCGATCAGCACCTTTGCAAGGTAAATCCCAATTACGCCCAGAGACATCATGACCAGACCTCCGAAAAGCCAGATTGTCGCCATGACCGAAGCCCAACCGACGAGTGTCTCCCCGCGCAAGCCGCCATACAATATAAAAGAAAACGCGATGAAGGCCACGAAGATAACAAGCGATCCGATCGTAAATACGATCTGAAGCGGACGTGTCGTAAAACTCGTTAGGGCGTTTACAAACAAGCTAAGCCGACGTGCCAAACTGTAAGTCGTAGTCTTGCGTGATCCTTTGGTAATCGGCACCGCGACCTGCTTAAAGCCTGCTATAACGAATACACCTCCAAGAAAAAGCTCACGCTCGCGATATTCCAAAAGTGCTTTCACATAAGCAAAGCTCATCAGGCGGGCAGTAACGAAATTGACCGGAAGTTTGGTCGCGCTAAGGGCGTTGAATACCTTGTAGAAAATCCCGCCGGTGACCTGTTCACCTAATTTGCCCTTGCGCCGGACTTGTTGGCCGAAGACAACATCGGCCTTTTCTGTCTGCATTCGTTCTTGAAAGGCTGACAACCATTCCGGTTCTTCTTCGAGATCGCTATCGATAAGGAATATTTTCTTCCCGCGCGCATCCCTTAGGCCCGCCAAAATAGCAGGATGATGACCAAAATTGCGCGACAGGTCGATCACTGTCAGTTCCGGAATCTCTTTTTGCAGTTGGAGCGCGCGTGCGAGCGAGCTGTCAGGTGAACCGTCGTTCACCAGAATAATCTCAAAGGCACTACTACTGGCGCGCGCGACTTCAACGACACGGCGGCAGAACTCATCAAGACACGCTTCGGAACGGTAGAGCGTGCTGACGATAGAGAGATCCAGATTCGGCCAGTTATCCGTCATGCGCAATCCGAACGATTGTTACTGTAATTACGACAGCGGGAAACAAACTCCATCGCAAACTCACACAGCGATTGCGGAACAGTAATCGACAGCATCGCTTCCGCCCCATCCGGGAGGAGAATTTTGGTGAAGCCGTCTGGTCTCAAGTCCGGTACTGTTGCCAGTAAACCTAGGGTTAACGGGACCGAAGCAGCGAATAATCTGAAACCTAAGGTGAATTCGTTATCTCCGCTTCGCGTAGGACAGGCAGCCTGAGCTAGGATGGGACCTTCATCAACGCGCTCGGTAGCGATGTGAATGGTCACGCCGGTAAAACGGCTGCCTGCCTCAAGCGCGCGTGGGATGGCGCGGAATCCCGGAAACGCTGGAAGCAAGGAGTAATGCGTGTTGATCACTCGTCCGGGGAATTGACACAAGAGCCTGGACGTGACCAGCCGGTTGTAATGCAAGAGCACGAGATCAGGCTTTAAGGCGATCACAGCGGCATCGAACGCGTCATCGAATGCTGTCCGCGATGGAAAAGATTTAAAATCAAGGCACTGGGTAGAAATTTGGTGAGCTTCAGCCATCTGCAATCCCTCACAGGGTCGGTCTGCGACAAAGCCGCAAAATTCGATTGGTAAAAGTCCTTCAGCCGCAGCCTCGATTGCAGCACGTAGAACAGTTGCTTTACCACTATTGGCGGCACAAACGCGCATGCGGCATTTGGATGAAGATCTGCTCGCCATCTTTATCTAGGAAGTCACGCGAAGGCGGGGCACAGAACGGTCCAACCGCATCCGCACGGTTGATGCAGATTTCGCAGATGTCGGCCAAAATTGACAAAGTGGATCAAAATTAACTCTGTAAAATTCTGTTGATTCACTCGAAAATGGTCGGAGCAAAAGGAGCGCAATCGATTGTTGGTCTGAATTTTCCTTGCTCATGAAAATTGAAAATCAGAAATGGGCGGGAGGAAAATTTTTGAGATTGCTGATTGTCGTGGCCGGAGTCGTTTTGGGGCAAGCAATTTTATACGGCCCGTCGTTGATTGGGCAAAGAATACTTTTGCCGCTCGACCTTCTCGCGCGACCGGGAATGTACATTCCACAAACCGCGCAGACGGCAAAAATTGTGCCGCATAATTTCATGTTGGTCGATTTGATTGATGTGTATGAGCCGGCGCGCCGGTTTGCGGCATCGGAAATTCATCAAGGCCGTTTTCCTTTGTGGGCGCCATATCAGTACGGCGGCGTTCCATTCGTGTGGCCGAAATACTCGCTCTTTTTGTTTCTGGAAAGCTGCGTGGAATCGCCGGTCGTCCTGGCGTGGGTGCAACTGCTGGCTGCGCTGGTCGCGGGCGGGGGAATGTACTTATTTTGCCGACACACGTTGCGCGTCAGTTTTTGGCCGGCGGCGGTGTGCGCCTGGTGCTATCCGCTCACGGCGTTTTTTGTCTTGTGGCAAGGTTCTTATGTCCCTCTGCCGGTTTGTTGGTTGCCATGGATTTTCTTGTGCGTGGATAAAATCGTCCGCGGCGGCGGCGCGCTGGTAATCGTCGGATTAAGTGTCGTGACGTTTTTGGTTTTGACCAGCGGCGCCATTGACATCGCCGCTCAAGTGTTGCTGGGTTCGGGAATTTTTGCCCTTTGGCGTTTGTGGACTGTTCACCGCCGCAAACGCCGTTGTCAAAAACCAAAAATGGCCGCGGCAATGTTGGTTATTGGCGGGAGCTTAGGCGTTTTTCTGACGGCGCCGCACTTGCTGCCCCTGTTGCAATACGCAGAAACCGGGGCCCGCATGGAAAGTCGCAGCAAGGGCAAGGAAGTGCGGCCGCCCATCGGCTTGACCGCGGCGCCTCAAGTAATCTTGCCCGAAATTTACGGCGACACCGAAACCGGCAGCGCTTTTATTCCGCCGCAATATGAAACCAACCTTTTGGAAAGTCCGTCTGCCGCGTATTCGGGCGTGTTGGCCACGCTGCTTGTCGCGCCGTTGGCGTGGTGCAGCCGCCGGCGTCGCGCCATCAATGCTTTCTGGCTTTTTCTGGCCTTATTCGGAGTGAGTTGGTGTGTGGACATTCCGGGATTTGTCCAATTGCTGCGCCTGCCGGGAATGAACATGATGTCTCACAATCGCCTCACCTTTCTGACTTCATTTGCAATTCTTTCTATGACGGCCATCGGACTGGATCGTCTTTTGCGGCGTTCGCTGAAAAGACGTTGGTGGTTTTGGCTGCCGGCTGTTTTGCTCGCCGGATGTTTCACCTGGTGCATTTATCGCAGCTACGTTTTGCCTGAACCGCTGGCCACGCAGCTTGAAAACGAACTTCTTCATGGACAAGCGTCTCAGACGATTCTCAGCCTCCACGATTTGCGGCAAATTCAGGCTTGGTTCACCCTGCACTACGCCGTAATGGCGCTGCTGTGCGGTCTGGGCTTTGCAGGCGGGTTGTTTTTGTGGTTTCAAAAATCCGCGCAGTTTCGTCTTTTTCCCATTCTGACAATTTTTCTCGTGGGCGATTTGCTGTGGTTCGATTACGGCCGCAATCCACAATGCGACCCGGCGCTTTATTATCCGAAAGTTCCAGTTTTGGATGAGATCGCAAAATCCGTTCCCGGTCGGGTCATGGGGTTTCATTGTTTACAGGCGTCGTTGGCCAGCATGGCGGGATTAACCGACATCCGGGGTGCTGACGCCGTTGATCCTGCTCGCATGGTTGCCCTCTTGCAACGGGCATCCGAACCGATAGGCTAATCGTCTTCAGCAACTCAAGTTTTATCGCCCAAAGGACTCATCCTGCCCCCGAGCAACATCCAACTTTCGCCAATTCTGAACATGCTCAATGTGCGCTACGTTATTTTTCGGGGCACTCCGCGGGAATTCATGCACTTTCCATTTCAAGGAGACGATTATTGGGCGCTGATCAATTCAAACGTCCTGCCAC
>VBQC01000087.1 GCA_005887825.1 Verrucomicrobiota bacterium
CCGGAAGCCTATCTGCGCGGCAGCACGAAATTCTTAGGCAGACGCGGGACGCATCGAGCCATGAAGTTGACGCGCGCATATGTGCGCAAGCTTTATAATCGTTTTCAGGTTACGCTGGTGCCCTCCGAGCTTCTGGCCGGCGTCCTTTCTGAATGGGGTGTGCGCAATGTGCGCGCGGTCCGACTCGGCGTGAACACTGGCATTTTTAAGCCGGTGCCGGACGATGGAAAAGCCACACGCGCCGAGTTAGGCATTACCGGTGATCAAAAGCTGCTTCTTTATGTCGGCCGTTTAGCCAGGGAAAAGAATACCCAGACATTGTTTCAGACCTTCGAACTTTTGCACCGGCGACACCGAGACGAATTTCACCTGTTGGTCATCGGCGAGGGGCCACAGCGGAAGAAACTTCGAGAATTGGAGCGGCGCACCCGAAACGTTTCGTGGATTCACTATTGCACCGACTCCGCTGCTCTCGCGCGTTATTATCGCGCCGCCGACCTCTTCGTTCACCCGGGGGTTCAGGAAACATTTGGGCTCGTGGCGCTGGAAAGTCAGGCCTGCGGCACGCCGGTAATGGGAATCCGTGGCAGTTACATGGACGGGATTATTTGTCATGACCAGGAATCGTGGGCGCGGGAAAACAGCGCGGAGGCGCTGGCCGATGCAATCGAAGCCATGAACGTTCAAAAATTGAAGCGGCTCGGCACCACTGCAGTTGGGCGTGCCGGATTGGATTACGCTTGGCCGCGTGTATTTGAGCAGATTTTTTGTATTTACGACGAGGTCTGCTCCAACTACACAGGAAGCGGCCATCGATGAAGAACGACAAAGCATTTACAATCCGAAGCTACCGTGATTCCGATCGTGCCGCCGTGCGGCGGTTGTGTTGCCAGACGGGATTTCTCGGCGACCCCATTGATCCGGTTTATGAAGATCGGGAATTGTTCGCCGATTTTCTCACCACCTATTACACCGATCACGAGCCCGAGTCGTGTTTTCTCCTGGAGGTGGACGGCGAAATTCGCGGTTATCTTCTCGGCTCGCGCAAGCCGTTGCGCAATCAACTCTACGCGCTCTATCAGAATGTTTGGCTCTTTTTCCGCGCGCTTAAGCGCTACTTTCGCTACCATCAACGCTCACGCCGCTTTATTCGATGGACCCTCGTCCACGGGTGGCGGGAAGTGCCCGCGCGGCCGCGCCGGGTTCCGCATTTTCACATCAATCTGCTCCCGGATGCCCGCAAGGTTTCCACAACGCGCGCGCTCATGAGCGCGTACTTGAGTTATCTCTACCGTTCCGGCGAAAAGCGTGTCTACGGTCAGATTGTCACGTTTGAAAGCCGGCGCGGGGAGAAAATGTTCGAGCGCTACGGGTTCAAAGTGTTAAATCGAGCGGAGATCACGAAGTACAAGGCAATTTATCCAAAGTCGGTCTATCTGAGCACCGTGATCAAAAATTTGGAAACGGCGGAACCGCTCTCGGCTTATTCGCGAACGCGCACCTAAGCATTGCACTCACAGCGGTCCGTGGATTCTCTTCCTTCTCCAGGAGGTTGCCACATACCGGTTCAATTAAGGAACTGAAACGGAGCCGGGCCCGGCAATTTGAAATGATGAATGTTTCTTCCGGAGCCGGCGTAGCTCCAGCTATGGCCGAGGTCGCCGAACCCGGCTACAACTACACAGATGAACTCTGCGTTTCTTGGAATTTGGCGGGCTTTCGCGGTCGGCTTTTTCTCGAGCTACGCGCTGGTTGAGTCCTCGGTCAGTATTCCGTTCCTTGCGCGGGCGCGGCGTCTTCTCGCGCGCGGGGCGTGGCTTCATCGCTGGTGTAGCTTCGCATGCCGGGTAATTGGGATTCGCGTAACGACATGCGGGTCGATGCCCACATCCGGTCTGCTCGTCTGTAATCACCTTAGCTATCTCGACGTCATCGTGCTTAGCTCGATTGGGCCGTGCGTTTTTGTTGCCAAGCACGATGTCGCAGGGTGGCCCTTCTTTGGCTGGTTGGCGCGGGCCGCGGGTACAATCTTTATCGATCGCGAGCACCCGCTGGTTGCCGGATTTACTGTAAATCAAATACGCGCCGCGATCGCCACCGGTCTGCCGGTCGTCTTGTTCCCGGAAGGAAGAAGTTCCGACGGCTCGACCGTGTTGCCCTTCAAGTCGTCTCTGTTGGAATCAGCTGTACAACTTCACTGTCCGGTCGTCGCCGCCGCTATCGAATATGCGCTCGACGATGGTTCCGTCTCCGATGAGGTCTGCTACTGGCGGGACATGACACTACTGCCGCATCTTCTGAATCTTTTTCGCAAACGCGAAATCCGCTCGAAATGTTTGTTTTCTCTCCCGAAAATTCGAGCCGGCAATCGCAAAGAGATTGCTCGCGAACTGCGTGATGAAATCGTCTCGATGCGATCACGACGAAGGAGAAGCGAGTGATGGCATCAAAACGCGAGCTTTTCGTTTTCCTAGGTGGCTTCCTTCTTTTTTGACTAGTCGCAATCCCGTCGTCTTTTCCTTGGACCGTGCCCTATAGCGGCAGGCGTGTCGGCTGACATTCGCGAAATTTGCTTCAGCAGAGTGTAAATAGTGGTATACACTGCGTTCAACATCCGGGTAGGGCCCGCTACATCGTTTATCGAAGCAGATGCCGGCATAGCTCAGCTGGTAGAGCAGCTGATTTGTAATTCAAGAGAGAGTTTTTGCGCGGGTTTTCACTGGCTTGCGCACCGTTGCGGACGCTAGGCATTTGGCCATTTCGGATTTGCGCCGCGTTACGCAGAATTGCGCTGTTTTACATCAAAAATCTTTGAGACCGTAGAATACGACCGTGAAAACCGAGTCCCCTCGCGTGCGCACCTTCGGAGCGCGGCCCGATGACGCGGCAAGCCTTCAACTATATCTGGGCGGAGATCGGCGAGCGCGCGCGACTGAACATCAAAGTGCATTCGCATATGCAGAGGCATAGCTGCGGATATGCTCTCGCCAACAAAGGGCGGGACACGCGGCTTATTCAGGGACTATTTAGGGCATCGCATCACGCACACCCAAATCTATACGCGAACTGCTGCGGTTCGATTTCAAGCCTTATGGCGCTGACCCTATCCCCCCATTCGCCTGTCCAGCAGGACCAGCGAAAAGTTGTTCTGCCCTAATTCCGCTCGGGTAGCTGGTTTAACCTCTCGAGCAGCACCTTTCTCCACAACTTGCGTTTCCGCAGCTCATCTTGCAGATACTTCTTCTCCGTATTCAGTTTTGCCAACTCCAGCAAGACCCACAGTCGTTTCAATCCCTCTTCGCTGAACGCTATGCTTCCATCAGAATCCGTCTCTGGAATGATTTTTTTTTGGCGGAATACAGTGCGCTTCATTAGGTCTGTCCCAGTTCCAAAGCCTACCCACCCTCGCCAGACGGTGAAGCAGAGCGGTGCGGAGGCGACCCTCCCGGTGGCGGCTCCACAATTATTTGCCCGGTCGGCGTGCGGGGATACGGAGGCGGCAGTGCTTGGCGCTTCTCCGCGTCATTTCTAATCAAGTTCGAAACGTACGAGCTCGGCTGAGAGATTTTGTAGTGCAGCATGCCCCGCAGAACGTCGCACCAGACCGCACGCGGCATAGAGAGACGAACCGTAACTGCGGCCATTTGGTCCCTGGACAGGCTGTCTTCCAAGTCTTTCCTAATCTGTTCTTCGGTCATAATACGTTTCTTCTGCAGTATTCTACGGGAACCAGTCAAGCAAGTTCCGTCAGAATGGCAGCATATCGGCAAAAATTTCTTGACAGATGCCGAAATAGATGCGAGATTATGTATCTAAATAGCCAATATGATGGCAAACCTGCCAAACAGCCTTGGAGAATGGTTGAAGGATCCCGGTGCGAAGACGATCGGGGGTAACGGCAAAAACAAATACAGGCATGGATTCCTGCGGCGGCTGCTCAGGGAGCGTTTCCGGAATGATGAAAATTATTTCGTGAAACCGGCGCAGTGGAAAAATGTGAACCTGAAAGGCTCGCCCGATCTGCGCAACAACAAGCATGATGCCGCGCGAGACGTGCGCATGAACTTCGCACTTGAATACGTGCTCAGGAGCCACAATTCAGGCAATCGCCAGCTAGGCATGCTTGCCCTGCACTGGGTGAAGGAGGCCGCTGAGCCGCTATCGGCGAGTGTTGGAGGGACGCGCCGTTCGGAGAAATGCCCCAGACAATGAGCTTTACCGATGTTCTCGGCGCCGGTGCCACTACCGGCTAACCGAGTCATCGTGGCCTCGGCTTTCAATTGCCAGCTAATCAAGAGAAAGTGACGGGGAACTTCGTTCGATGGTTTCCTTAGAACGAGGTGAGAAATTGAAGCACCAGCCGGACATGTAAGTTCACCCACATGAAATCCGCTTTACTTGCTGCAATATTAACCTCCAAAAACATCAGCCGGCGAAATCATCTCGTAAACAGTCTCGTGCAACCTCGCCGCGCGGCTGAGTAAAAAACGGCTCTCCGCGCAAGGGCGAAAGAAACCCTTGCAAACAAATATCTTTTTGCCGTCGATGGCAGTGGTGGGCAGACTGTGGGCAGAAGTGGGGTAAAAAAGGGCAGAAACGTCTATTTTTACTTGGGGAATCTCCCTCGTGAGAGGGCAGCGCGTACGGGAGTCGAACCCGTGCACCAGCCTTGAGAGGGAGCTTGCCTCCCTCGTGTAATTCCATCTGTTGCTATTTCGTTGCCACATTTGACGGGCCTTCCCCGCTTCACAGGATCGCGCTAGAATGCGAATTGATTGCCGGACGGCAAATGGATCCGGCCCCTATGACAGCGAAGATTTCTGCACACGTTTAGATTGCAAAATGCCGTCTAATTATAGTTAGGTTTATTGATCGATGTCTGAGAAGTTAAAGATCGAGTTTCCGGCGCAGGGCTGGAAACAATTCCTTACATCGCGGAAGGAAATCCTCGACGCTTTCGATCGAGCCAAACAGAAAGCCAAAGCGCATGAGGTGGAAACCTTTCATGGCAACGTTGCTGAGGCCGAGCTACGAAAATGGCTATCAAGCTTCCTACCAAAACGATACGGCGTAACGCCTGGGTACATCGTTTCTCCGGGTCTCAAAAGCAGCGAAAAAACGCCGCACTTTGATGTGATTATCTACGACCAGCTTGAGGCGCCGGTCCTGTGGGTCGAAGACACCCCTGATATTTCAGCGCAGGGACGTTCTCTCGCGATTCCAGTCGAATACGTGCGGGGCGTTCTCGAGGTTAAATCGACCTTCTCTTCGTCGAACGCGCAGGACGCGATCGCTCATCTCACAGATCTCTTGCCATTGATGGGCGGCCCTGACGATCCACAGGAAAAATATAAGCTGCATCTTCCTGCGACATTTTGCTGTGGTCTCGTGTTCTTCGATCTGAACGAGGAGCACCAGTGGCTTTTTCGGTGGCATCATTTTGCGTGGCCAGGGCCATAAAATGGACGCTACCGGAAAAATCTCGATGACTCGATCCGAGACACCGATTGAAAGCACGATAGGAAAAAAGAAATCGTCTTTGCTCAACTGGGGGATGGCACAATCTGTAAAAATCACCGACAACCTCCACTTTGGCGCAACGTTATGGTGGAACGAATTTCATTTTTCCCAGTTCGGATTTGATCTGATCGCGATGATGCAAGGGGCTTATGAAGTCGGGCGCCTTTCCAGCTTTCATGGCATGGGCAGCTCCCAATGGGAGCAAAAACAAACCTGACCATGCGATGCAGCCAACCACACACGTTTACGAAGTGCGCCCCCGCAAAGATCATCACGGCGTCAATCTGGTTTCCGCTGCCCTGCCATTCGGTCGCCTGTGGTACGCTGAGCCTAATGCAATCAGCAACGCGGTTGGATACGCGAAATTCTACAGCCGCTCACATGATGCTGTGATCCGCGTCTATGATGACGCGGGCAACGCGTTTCCCTTCCCCTTTTAAGAAGGAGGCAGTGGTGGTGGCCGAGTACTGCGTAAGGGAATTTCGATCTGTTCATTGCAACTAGGGCAATTCACTGCCGTTCCCACTCCTCTCTGTTCAACGGCAAGATGTTGACCACAGCGCGGGCAGTTGAAGCGGATGTCCGTGCTAGGATGACCGACTGGTTTTACTGGCGTCGCCGAGATCCCGCCTTTTATCGCCATTCTGATTAACGTTACCCAAATTATCGGATTACGCACCAGATAGACTTGTCGCTTTGCTTTCCTACCAGTGCTTACCTGAATCGCATCGGCAAACGGCTCTACCGACACAATATCCTTCATGGTTGCAACTCTACTTTCCATCGAACCGCTAAAAACCAGCCTCTTAGTTGTAAGCGTCAACGCGCCTGAATCGAGTTGCTTCAACGACTGAACCGAAGTTGATTCACCGCCGCCGATGTAAATTCCCTTCACGCGTGTTCCACCGCCAACATAAACTCTCGTAGCCCTCGCCTCGATTAGCTTCGATGGCTCATGCAACAAAGCGGTCTCATCTGTTCCCATGATAACGGGAGTGTCAGGTACCGAAACTTTTCCAGTCCCGATGAGTTTGACGAAAAACTCCTTTGCTTCCGATTGCAACTGGGCCAGCTTCGCCGGTGATACAGTTTTCCGCCTTNGGCGTAGATCGCTAGGACACAAAGCCCGACGACTAAGACGGTCACGAAAATTGTACCAAAATCGCCAGGTGACGACGAAGTATGACCAGGTAGCGCGGCCAAGATTGTCAGCGAGATTTGCCAGTACTTCACGCGATGGATTGTGCCTCTTTTGCTCTTACATCATCGAAGGATTTTCAGTTCGTCTAGCTTTGCTTCCAATGAAGAAATCTTGGCATCCAAACTCTAATCTCCCGCAGAACCCGTTCATGTGCGCTCTCGTGCTCAGTTAATTCAGGCTCGACGAACAAACTCGCGATAAAGCCGGTGAACGTGCCAAACAGACCAACGCCAACCGCCATTAGAATACAAGCGACGATTCGTCCTTCTGTTGAAAGCGGAAATTTATCGCCATAGCCTACCGTGGTGACAGTAACGACGGCCCACCAAAAAGCGTCTCCCGCAGTCTTTATGTTTGAATCGGCTGATGTCTCGAATTGTAGTACCGCTATCGCAGCAAAAATGACTACAACCAGTGATATTGCGCTAACTGCCGCTAGCGAAGTGGGTTTTCGATTTCGCAGAAGATAGACAAGCAAATTCTTTGTTGACCGAAACGCACGCAGCACACGCAATACCCGAATAATTCGGACGACGCGGCCAACACGAAAAATATTAACGGCTGGAATGCTCGATATAAAATCAATCCAACCCCATTTGAGAAACGCGAGTTTCGATGGCGCTCGTGCAAACCTGACGAAAAAATCCGTGAGAAAGACGATGCAGACGAGTAAATCCATCCAATCCAGCAGAGCGATTGCATCCGGCGGTAAAGGAACCAGCGATTGAATTAGCAGTGCAATAAGCACATAAACCGAAAAGATCAGCGTAATTATCTCAAGCGGGTTCAACCGCTTCGCAGCCTCGGCCTGACTTGGCTTGGCAATCATATTTTGTTCTCGCCTAATTGACAGTGATGGCATAAAATCCGGCTCCAGCCCACACAAAAACACAATGAAACGTAGAACCGGCATTCTGTTAGCGAGCCGGCTGACATTCGCGAAATTTGCTTCAGCAGAGTGCAAATAGTGGTATACACTGCGTTCAACATTCGGGTAGCGCCCGCTACATCGTTTATCGAAGCAGATGCCGGCATAGCTCAGCTGGTAGAGCAGCTGATTTGTAATCAGCAGGTCGTCGGTTCGAATCCGACTGCCGGCTTACCCTATGAGAAATTGGGGAACACTCGTACCCGCCAGTAAATTTGCGTAACACATTCCGCTACAGATTTGCGAGAGATTCTCGCGCCTCAGAATTGCACTGCCAAGCGAGGTCGTGGTCCATGACTGGAATCCAATGCGCGTTTCAAAATATCATTTGAGTCACGTCGGTGTTGTAACGTTCGTGAACAGGTCGCAGAGGGTTCCACGGTTCGTGAAGAGCGCGCTCGCTCTTATGTGTAATGTAAGGTTCAACGGTTCGATCAGGTGGAAAGATTACAACGTTTTTAACCTGATCTTCCACACGACAGCCGAAGCTTTGTGCTTTGTTAAAAAGCTCGCCAAGTTCTTTACAACAATATTTCATCTTGTTTTCTCGTTTGTGCTGATAATGACCCAATGCCCAGCGTCCGGCTCTTCTGCTTTGATCGGATATGGTGGACGTTGCACTGCTAGAATCGTTTCCGAAGAAACGAAAAAAAGCAGTCCAATAATTATTGCGGGAATGGTTGGTGTTTCCATTTCTCACTCGTTCTACGGAAACGGCGGAACGAAGTTCCCGAAAAAAGCTGAACGGCGATTGAGCCTGTCCTCAAAACAGCCCAGGTAGAAGGGGCGATACGGAAAATCGGGGAATCTCTGTCAACACGAATGGACATGAATGCACACGAACCATGACCTGCGCTGAAACTCACGAATGACGTTGAAGCAAAGGAACTCAGAAAATGTAATTTGAGCTGGAGGCTCTAAGGGAGCCATTGCGTGAGCCCGGCTCAAGTGGCGGTGAGACCCGCCCGGATTACAGCGGATATCAGGATTGACGCAAGGGCGACCTCATCGCGACGATTCCGGAGTTGCTTTCGCGTGCTCTTGAATGCGTCGCGCGTTAACACAACTGCTTCCCGAGGATCATCGGTCAATCGAGAAGCGAAGCTGTAAACGGCGGGATAGTAACGAGCGACCAAACTATCAAACCGTGAGTTTTTAGCTTTCATCGGCGGCATCCTTTTTTGATTGGTCGCAGTCCCATTGCCTTTCCTTACATGCCTTGCCCGGAGCGCCGCGCAATCGATTGTCACTGCAGTTGGTATTTCCATTTCTCACCTCATTCTACGGAAACGACGCAACGAAGTTCCCGAAAAAGCTGAACGGCGATTAAGCCTTTGTCCTCAAGCAGCCCAGCTAGAAGGGGGCAATATGGAAAATCGGGGAATCTCTGTCACCACGAATAGGCACAGGAGCAATGACCTGCTAACGTCTAACGCCACTCTTTCCTTCCTAGCGTCTCAGAAAAAGAAGGCGCTCAGCGGGCCCTAATCAGCGGGAAACGCCTTCTAGCGGCAGGTCAGGCAGAGGCATCCCCGGATACCCACCGTTTTTTAGATCCTTGAAACAGCTGATTTTCCAATTCGGGGATGGGGTATCCTTAATCAACATCCCGAGAATCCGTCTTGAGGCAGAGATGAGCTCCTCTTTTGCGACTAAGCGGCAACCGGCCCATATCAAATTGCGAAAGCTCGCTCCCGCCAAGAACACTTGCGCACGGACTTAAGGAACTAACCGGAGAAGAATACTAAACCCTTATGATTCTCGCCATCGAGTTCAGCAAGGCCATTAAAAATTGGTCCTAAGTTAAGGAAAAATCTCGTCTAATTGTTTTACCAAACTATGGCTGCCTTGAATCTTTAAGCGGCCAGTCAAGTATGCCCACGGGACTTTGAGGGTTTTATTTGACATAGAAACCCAGTCTTCATCACTCGCCGCAAACGTGACATTTGGATTGTCAATCTTTCCCCTACCCATTTTGTAAGTTCCATCATTTACACTCAGCCACCATTCGCCTCCGTTTGGACCACTGAGTTCCCATTGGTAGGTAGCATGCACTCCTCTTGCCTTGTCTGCTTGAAAAGCGTCCTGCCTCTTATCCAACGCCTGTTGCGGTGTAGAATTCTGCTGCCTACTAGTTTGCTGCGCCTGGCATGGTGACGCAAGCGCGAGCGCTGCGAACGCCAACGACACATAAAGACCTTCGTTTTTCATTATCAGTAATGTAATTTACCTCATCGGTGAATGCGCTCGGGGCGTATTTTGCAAAGGATTGACCGTTTCTTGTTCTTAGAGCCCGTGGTTCGAATCCGACTGGCGCGAATTCGCGCGGCGTCACTTTTGATCAGGCCGCGGCGGTTTCGCCAACGCGCAGGCTCATTCCCATGACGCGGAAAATGCGGTCGCGTTTTTCCAGGTGACCGGGCGAATCGAGGTCGCGTGGCCGTGGAAGATCGACATCAATCACTTCCTGGATGGTCGCGGGGCGCTGCGAGCCTATTGGGCGGCGCCAGCCTATTTAGCTTTTGTTTCTATCGAAGCGTTGCCGGCGAAATGAACAAATTCCAGAATGTCGCCGCGTAGGCGCAGGAAATCTGGGCTGCTGCGCTGGCGGGGGCGGTTTAATGCGACGGAGATGGTCCGCTCAATCCTGCCGGGCGGCGGACTCATGATCATGATGCGATCGCTCATATAGATGGCTTCGTCGATATCGTGGGTAACCAAGAGCATGGTGGTGCGGCGTGCTTGCCAGAGGCGAAGCACTTCATCCTGCATCCGCATGCGGGTGAAAGCGTCCAGCGCGCCGAGCGGTTCGTCCAAAAGAAGGACTTTGGGATGATTGATAAGCGCTCGCGCGAGCGCGACACGCTGGGCCATGCCCCCCGAAAGATGATGAGGATAGGCATCGGCAAATGTTTCCAAACCCACGAGACGCATGAAGTCGTCTACTTCGCGGTGTTTTTCGCGTAAGACCCCGCGCGCGACCAGCCCAGCTTGGATGTTGCGGCGCACCGTGAGCCACGGAAAGAGGTTCGGATCTTGAAAAACCAGGCCGCGTTCCGCGCCTGGTTGGGTGATTTTCTCGGAGCCAATCAAAAGTTCCCCAGAGTCGGGAGATTCCAGACCCGCAACCAGGCGAAGGAGCGTAGACTTCCCACAGCCACTTGGGCCAATGAGGGAAACTAATTCCCCAGCTGCGAGCGAAAAAGAAATCCCATCTAGAACAAGCCGGCGCAGGAGAGGATCGTCGGGCACGGGAAAACTCTTCCGAATTTCCCGGATGCCAAGTGAGGATGCCTCGTTTTCCGCAAGCGCTACCATTTGATCACGCCTTTTTGCCAAACGAGCACGCGGTCGCGCACTTTGAACAGAAGAGTCATGATGGTTGAGAAGAAGGCGGCCATGATGATAAGGGCGGCATAGACTTTGCCATATTCGGCCCAGCCCTGCGCCCAACTGACATACCAGCCGAGGCCAGACTTCACTCCAACAGATTCTGCGACCACAAGTGTTAGAAAAGACGCTCCAAGTCCCATAAATAAGCCGATGAAAATGTTCGGAACCGCTGCTGGGATTGCGACGCGAAAGATGAGATAAGCGCGTCCGGCGCCGAGCGTCCGGGCAACATCGAGGTAAGAAGCGCGAGTATTAGAAATGCCAGAGGCAGTGAGCATCGTCACGG
>VBQC01000088.1 GCA_005887825.1 Verrucomicrobiota bacterium
ATCAACACGGTGACCTCGCCGTCGAGTGTGACTCGCAGCACGCGGTTGAGGTGCCCATCGGTGACCAGGAAGCCGCCACGGTAGGTTTGCAGCGCGTACTGGAGTCCGGTCGGGACGACGAACGGAGTGGGCGGCGGATTGGCCAAGTTGAACTCGCCAATGTCAGCGACGACGGTGAAACTGTCTGGGCCGTCCACTCGGTAGATGCCGTCAACGTCGCTGCCGCCGACGTCAGGGCTGACGAGGGTGACTAGTGCGTACGCGATGTTGTCGATGAACGCGACGTCGATCGCCCCACCGATGATCGCCCCACCGATGCTGATGATCGCGGGCGGCAGACCGCTGGCGAACGTCGTGACTTCCCCGGTCAGCGGATCGACGTGCGAGATCCTGCCGACAGCGCCTTCGGTAACGTAAAGCGCACCATCGGGGCCGACGGTGCTGCCCTTGGCACTCTCCAGGCCCGTATCCAGTCCCGTAACCAGCAGTGTGGCGGTGGGCCCCTGGCATGGCCGCCGGCCGCTCGCCGCGGACGGCGTGATCATCGCGATCAGGGCCGCGGCCAACATCAGCACAATACCGATGCCGACTGATTTCGTCACGCGCCTCGCCGGTTTTAGAGCAAGCGCGAGAATGTTTTGATTTTTCATGATTTAATTTCCTTTTGTTGTCGTGGCCTTCTTTGAATCCTCGTTTTGAGGAGTCATTTCTGGCGCTTCACTTGTGTACTGTCCGAAATCCGGCGCGAGGTTACGCGCAAAGTTTGGAAAACTTGGACACCACGAATTACGCGGATTCTACGGATGGATTCTTGGGTGGCGTCTGACACAGGCGCCCTACAAACTGCGATGCCCGATTGCGCGCCCCATTCGGGCTTCGCTCAGGGCAAGCTCGGTCGCGCCTACCTCCCCATCCGGCAGGTGACGGATCAGTGTAATCCGCGGTTTCTTCGCTTCAACGCTTCAACGCTCTAACGAGTCACGTGGGTGTCGTCAGGCGCAAGGGAGGCGACGATTTTTTCGAAACGCGGATCGCCCCGCAGTGGATCCCAATCGGGCAGCAGTTTTAGCTGGCCATAACTGAAAGGACCCGGAGGAACGGGAAGCCGGGTCACGATAGCCAGCTGTTCGCAGGCGAGATCTTTCTCGCCCACCCACGCGGCGATCATGGCGAAATACTCGATCATGTGCGCGCCCTTGAGGGATTCTTTCTCCACCGGCATTAGCTCGATCGCGCGCCGGCCTTCGCGCAATGCTTCCTCTTTTCGGCCGAGTCCGGCATCGATCAAGCCGAGCACGCACAACGCCGGTCCATAGCTGGGCTCGGCTTGCACGACCTTCTCCTGCTGTGTACGAGCGGCGGCGAAGGCAGAGCGCGCTTTGGCTTCGTCCTTGGTCATCCGAGCAAGGAGGCCCTCGCAGAAAGCGCGGTTGAATAGAAAACCACCAAAGTCAAAACCATTTTCGCCCAGCGCCATCAGAGCATTGGCAGCTCCGGCAACGTCGCGCTCGGCCAGCGCGCAGATCCACCACCAATACGCGACGCTCTGGATCGCGGCGGGATTTTTTTCCCGGATGGAATCGATCGTTTGATGCAAAGGCCGCGCGTCAGCTTTCCAATCCAATTCGAGGAAAGCGCGTCCTACTCTTGTTGCTTCGTCATCCGGCTCGATTGCCAGTGCGCGATCCCGCAGCGTCGCCGACTCGGCATAGCGCCGCAGCATCTGGTAGGTGTCCGCGGTGTTCTGCAGGATATCAAGCGCGCGCGGTTCCAGCTCGAGGCCGCGCTCGAAATAGCGCAATGCCTCTTCCAATTTTCCTTGCCGACGCGTGATGTTGCCCATCATCTCGAAGACACGGGGATTATTCGGTAACGTTCGTCGGGCGATCTCCAGCTCGGCCAGAGCGCTTTCGTAGTCGAGGTAACCCCAGTAAAGGTGTGTGGCGCGTGCGAAGTGTGCTTCTCCGGAATCCGGCTGCAAACGAAAGGCCGCGTTGAGAGCGGCCTCCGCCAAAGCAAGCCGCTCCCCGGCGTGATGATACCCAAAGAAATAGAGTGCGTCGTGCACATTCGCGAGCCAGCAATAGGCTTGGAAGAAGGATGGATCGCGCGCCACCGCCTGATTCAGCAGGTCAACCGCTTGGAACAGATTCTGTCGGCTGCTGAAACTTGTCGAAAAAATCAGTGTCTTGGCGCGACTATAAAGATCGAAAGCCGTCACGTCGGCCGTCGGGACTTGCTTGATTGCCACTTCTTCACGCGATGAAAGTTTTGCCTGCAGCCGATCGGCGACTTTTTTCGCAATTTCGCTTTGGATTGCAAACACATCGGCCAGATCACGATCGTATTCTTCCGCCCAGACGTGAGTGTCAGTGCGGGTGTCAATCAACTGCGCATTCAAATGAATTCTGGCTCCGTCCCTGCGTACGGTTCCTTCCAACACGTGGGAGACACGCAGCGCGGCCCCGATCTCCCGCGCATTCTGTTTGCCCCGATATTGCATGACGCTGGTTCGGCTGATCACTTTGAGATCGGCCACTTTTGCCAGCTTGGTCAGAATGTCGTCCTGCACGCCATCAGCAAAGAACGCGTGCTCTTTATCCTCGCTTAGATTTTCAAACGGCAGCACGGCGATTCCGGTGGTTACCGGACGGCTGATAAATTCGCTCTTCCAAATCATCAGGCCCACGGCCGCTGCCAGGGCGACCAACGACGCTACTAAGAGCGCAGTCGTTGGATTCCGCTTCACCCATTTCTTTCCGCGGGTGAAAACTCCAATGCGTCGGGCCCGAATCGGTTCATGCTTTAGCCAGTGTTCCAAGTCTTCGGCCAGGGCGAGAGCGGAAGAGTAACGGCGCTCCGGATCTTTCTCGAGGCATTTGAGGCAGATCGTTGCCAGGTCGCGATCTATTTTCGGATTCCAGAGCCGCGGTTGCCTCGGCTCGGTGTCCAAAACCAGCCGGACAGTTTCAAACGTTGTGCCCCCAGCGAAAGGCGCATGGCCAGTCAGAAGTTGGTAGAGCACGGCGCCAAGTCCGTAAACATCTGTGGCGCTGCTGACGCCCGCGTTGTTTCCCACAGCTTGTTCCGGCGCCATGTAACTGGGTGTACCCAACACTTCCAGCGTGCGCGTGACGGTGCTCTCCGTCTCGACTAGCCGTGCCAGCCCGAAATCGGTGAGATGCGGTTCGCCCCTTGCATCGAGCAAAACGTTCCCCGGCTTGATGTCGCGATGGAGGATGCCGTGTTCATGCGCATAATGCACCGTCCGCGCCAGCTTCGCGATCAGTTCCGCTGCCCGACGAAGCGGCATCGGTTCGCGCCTAACGACTTCATCAAGTTGGTCGCCTTCCACCAGATTCATGCTGAAGTAGCAGCAACCCTCGCGCTCGCCCACTTCGTGAATTGGGACAATGCATGGATGGTCCAGGCTGGCGGCGGCTTCTGCTTCGAGACGGAATCGCTTGAGATGCGCCTTCGCGGCCCATTGGCCGAGTCCAATGACTTTTAACGCAACTGTGCGGTTGAGGCTTTTCTGCCGCGCGCGATAAACCACGCCCTGACCGCCACGGCCGATTTCTTCCAGCAATTCGTAGTCGCCGAATTCCATCTGCATCGGTCCTGCGCTTGATCTGGCAGCCTCATCGCATTCCTCCATGAATGGCCCAAGACCAGTCTTAAAAAGGCATAAACTGCAAAATCCTTGCGGCGCGTCGGCAAAGAGCTTGCTCCCGCATCTGCCGCAGACTCGGCTCACATTTGTCATACTGGTCCCGAGGTGATCAGTCCCCTGCGTATGTGTACTGTCCGAAATCTTGCCTCAGGTTACGCTTGCAATATAGCAATGAAATGTCGCAATTCGTCTTCCACGTCGCCGGGCAGTGCGACGGTGTGAGCGATCTCCTCACGCAACAGTAACCGGTATCGCTGACGCAGACGATGGAACGCTTGCTTGACCGCGTTTTCGCTCATGCTCAATTCTTGCGCGATCTCCGCCTGCGACGGCCGATCCGATTCGTCAGTGAGCTTTTGCTTTAGCTGCTCGAACAACCGTGCATTGCCTGCGACCCGATATTCTTCTCCGAGCCGCGTGAGCACTTGCTCCAGCAGCGTTAGAGCCCAGCGGCGCTCGTAGATCCGGTCGGCGCTCAATTTGTGGGCCGGCTCCTGGTCGGCGCGCTCGCGTGCAAGCAATTCTTCCAATGGTACAAGCGGCCGACCTTCACCGCGCTTGACAGCCATGGCGTGACGGTGCGCCTTAGCGAGGAAATTTTTAAGTGACGCAAGAAGATAGGAACGTAAGCGTCCTTTTTCTTTGCGGACAACGTCCAGGTCCCGGCGCTCCAGCAGCAGCTCGAAAAAACTTTGGGTGAGGTCTTGCGCTTCCTCTGGCTTATAGCCTTCGCGTCTGACGAACCCGTACAGTGGCCACCAGTAGGTTCGACAAAGCTTTTCCAGCGCCGCCTTAGCCTCCGCTGATTCGCCCTGCGCTGCCAGCACCACGCTCCAATGCGTGGTGGTAAACGCGACCGGGCCGTGATGTCCGGCAGCTGCCGGACCAAGTCCAGTCAGGGAAGTCACCTGATCATTAGCAGGCACGCTGCCATCCAAGTAAAAAGTCGCGCCGAAATCAACCCTGCATCAGGGCAAGCGCGAATCTAAATTAAACCTACAAAGCTAGGGTTCGAAGCGATATCCGTATAATTCGATTTCTTTGGCAAAAGCTTTTTCCACGATTTTTCGTTGTTCGTCGTTAAATACTTGCTGATACGGTCTCCGGTCGGTCCGGTATTCAGATTTCGCTGCCATGCCAAGCGTTCCGTCGAAGGGGATTTGTAACTGCGAGAATACTTCGCCGAGTTCGGCAAGAAGGTTTTCATAACGAAGAACTCTGTCCACGATGATTTTCGAGCCGGAGCGATCAGTGTAGCGAAAATAGTTAATCGGAAATCTGCCGCGTGCGAGATATTCATCGAATGAAAGCGATCCACCTTTCCGCGCGGCGTGCATGTGGTAATGAGATAAAACTTTGTCCCATGGATTTCGTTCCACGCAAAATTTGAAGTAGCTGTTCCAAACTTGGCCAGGAACGCGCTGCTGCACCTCAGACGCCGGCATATGACGGTAAAATTTCTCGCGACTCGTGATTGTGTGCCGCAACGCGGAGAAGAATTTGCCCGGTCTTTCGAGAATTTCAGGAACGGGGTTAATGAATCCCTCGCAATTGCGCGGCTGATGTCCTTCGACCAGCGGCGCGATCGGCGTCAGGATGTCGGAGGGCCCGCAGTGTCTCGAGAGGAAAACTTCGATGCTAGTGCCCGCAGTCTTTGCCGTCTTAATAAAGATGAATTTATATTTGTGAGATAGGATCATGCGTCTATGCCGCAGAAGCGTGGAAGCACAGCGCAATCTGTCGCACGATTGATAAATGCCCGCCAGTACTCGCCCAATTGAACGATGCACCGTAACGTAGGAACGCGCGCCGATGATC
>VBQC01000180.1 GCA_005887825.1 Verrucomicrobiota bacterium
AACCGTCCGGCACAGCCGGGCCATCAGCCAAATCGCGGTGCCCATCCCGGCCATGGACGCCCAGCCGTAAACCATCACGTTCATGTGGGCGGGTCGCACACGCCCCCACGTCAGGAAGCTGATGTCCGAAAACAGGTCTGGTGTGTGCAGCTTGAATGAAACGAAACCGGCCAGCAGCGTGCCGAGGATTAGCCATGCCATCGCCGAGGTGTAAAACATTAGCACCGGCACGCGCGTCGAGGCATCGATCAATGCCCGCTCCAACTGCTCGGCGTCGCCCGCGGCGGCGGAAACGGACGGTTCTTTTAAGGGAATCCCGGTGGCGTTCATGGAGTTTTGGCTGGGGCCGGTGACGGAGGCGCGGGTGATGGTGTCGTTCGCGGTGAAGGCGAGACAGGAGCCTGTCCCGAAGGCGATGCAGCCGGTTGCGCGGCGCCCGGTGGCGGAGCACCGGCCGGAGCAGGCGAAGCCTGAGCCGGACTCGGCGAAGCGGCTGCTGGGGCTGGAGGCTGCGGCGTTGCGATGGGACCCGCTGGCGCAGGCTTTTGTCGCGCCAGTTCGGTGACTGTCAATTTCATGGCGCGCTCAATTGGGATGCGAGCGACGCCTTTGTTCTTATCGATCCACCCGTAAGTGGTCAGAGCCTTAGTCGCTTCCTCGCGTGAAGTTTTCAAATTATCCACGCGTTTTTTCGCCCGCGTTTCTTCGTAATCGCTTCCGCGCGGCGCGGGACCAATCACTGTGAGCACGATTATCCCGAAAAGCGCAAAAAGCAGTACGATCCCAAACCACGTGGACAGCGGAGCTCGCGAGTGGGCAACCTGGCGAAGAGATTCGGTGTCAGCCATTTCAGTTGACTAATTTCAAAGATTCAATCAAGCGCGGATCGCGGACTGGAAAGAGAGAGGTCATGGCCACAACTCGCAGATAAGCGAAACCGAGGGTCGCGCCGATGGCGATGAGCGAAACCACATCCCAGATGCTCACGTGAACTCCGGTGCCATGTAACGCCGGCAAGACGATGATGTACATGTCCAGCATCTGCATGCAGACAATCCATCCAGCCACGATGCAAAGACGGCGCGGCTCCATTTTGATCGAGCGCAAGAGCAAAATCCCAAAAGGAATGAAGAAGCGGCCGATCACCAGGAGCATGCTCAGGGCCCACCACGATTCGGTGTTTCGGGTAATAAAGTATTGCGTCTCCTCCGGCATGTTTGCGTACCAGATGAGCATGTATTGGCCGAAGCCGATGTAGGCCCAGAAAACGCAGAAGGCGAACATCCATTTCCCCATAATGTGGTAATGCTCGAGCGTGACGACGTCCTTCAAGTAGCCAGCCTGACGCAGAGCCGTGATCACTAGCACGAGCAGCGACATCGAGCTGCCAGCCGCGCCCGCAAAGATGTAAACGCCGAACATGGTTGAGAACCAGTGGTAGTTCAGGCTCATCAGCCAATCGAATGCGCCGAAGGTTAGACAAAGCGCAAACATCGGCAGACTGATAAACGCCACCTTGCGCATCCCGATCGTGAAGCGCGGATTACCGTCCTTGTCCTGTCGCACGGAGAACCGGCGCAACGCGAGCGATGCAAAGGCAAAAAAGCCGAGGAACAATACGGCGCGTACCAGAAAGAAACTCCAGTTGAGATAAGCGCGTTTGGAATCAAGCGAAGCCTCGTGTCCAGGCGGAATGTCCATCCATGCGTAAAGATGATGGCGGAGGAGGAGAATTGGCACGAAAAGCAGCGCCAGGACCACCAGCAATGCCGCAATGTTTTCCAACTGACGCCGCACAACTACCGACCATTCGGCGTCGGTGGCATGATGAACGATCGTCCAGAAAAAACAGCCCGCGCACAGGGTGAAGAAAAATGCAAAGGCAAAGAGCCATGAATAACTGAACTGATGCGGATTCACGAATGCGCCGACGACGCTGAGCGCCAGCGCCACCAGGGCAATTAATCCGAGGAGGAATGAAAGGCCCGTAAAGCGGCTGCTTTCAAAATATTCGCCCTCCGGCGTTGGCACGGTCTGTGAACGCTCGCTCATTGTTTGTCCAATTGGGCGCGATGGTCTTCGGGAACATCGGCAATCGCTGCATTTTGACTCCGCTGTAAGGCGCGCAGGTAGGCAATGATTGCCCAGCGATCCGGGACAATGATGTTCGGCCCGTAAGCCATCATGGTGTTTTTCCCATTGGTGATCGTGTTGAAAATCTCGCCGTCAGACATTTTGCGCATCCGTTCGTCCTGAAGAGAAACCACGGTCGCGAGTCCGTATTGTTTGGTGATCCCGTTCCCAGCAGCGGCAGCGCCATGACACATCGCGCACGTAATGTTGAAACGCTGCTGCCCGCGCCCCATCAATTCGCGCGTGACTTCCAGCGGGATGCCTGTGCCCCAGTGATCGCCCATTTTGCCTGTGTTGTAGTAATCGGTGCCGGCACTAAAACTGGCATGTGGATGCGAATAGGAACCGATGGCAGCGGCCGACGTGTTGAGTGTCTCGGATTTCGTCGGCATCTCGTAGCCAATCGGAACTGTGCCGGCGACGGGCAAACGCGGACCGCGCCCATCGGCGAAGAAATTAAGCGGCGCTTGTGCGCGCACTTTCATCTGGCGCACCATGTCTGGAAAAAGCTCGAGAGGCGGGCCGGTGCTGGTTTGTCCGCGAAACCCAAACACCGCAAGAATCGCGATGGTGCACAGAAGAAAAATCACTAGAAATCCGCGCAACATATTCAGTCTTCGTGGACGATGGTGATATGCTCCCCTCCGCTTTGTTCCAGCAACTCGCGGACACCAGTTTCAGTAAAACGCGGATCGCGCGCTTCAATCGCCAGGAAAAATCCGTCGTTGGTCACGCGGCTGAACCGCTCCCAATTGAACATGGGATGATACCAGCGCGGCAATCCGTTCATGCCGAGCATTGCGAAGAAGGCAGCAAACGCCCCGAAAAGCACTGTCAGTTCGAACATGATCGGGAAAAATGCCGGCACGGTAAAAAAGTTTGTCGGCTTCCCGTGCACATTGAGCGGGTAGAGAAACCAAGACGGGCCAAATTCGACGACGGCAGCGGTAAGCAGACCCGAGACTCCGCCAAACAAAACCCATCCGCTCAACCACGATTTTCCCAATCCCATCGCTTCGTCCATTCCATGGATCGGAAAGGGAGAATAGACGTCCCAACGTCTGAAGCCCGCGTCTCGGATGCGTTTGGCTGCTTCATAAAGCGCGGCTGCGCTCGGATATTCCGCCGCCATCGCATACACTTTATGACCTGCTGGAGTCCTCATCGTGTGCGCTCCTTTCCGACAGGGGATACCGACTGAATACCAGTAGGCGCGGCATAATGCGGGTCCGCTTCCGGCACCGCTGTCTTCACTTCAGACATCGCGATCATAGGCAGAAAACGGATAAACAGCAGAAAGAGTGAAGTGAAAATCCCGAGCGTGCCGATGTATGTCCAGATATCCACCCAAGTTGGGATAAACAGACCCCAAGCCGAAGGAAGAAAGTCCCGGTGCAAACCCCCGACGATAATGATGAAGCGCTCGAACCACATGCCGGCGTTCACGCACATGCAGACGAAATAGACGACATAGACATTCCGGCGGCACCACCTGAACCAGAAGAGTTGCGGTGAGAGGCAATTGCAGAAAAGCATTCCCACCCACCAGTACCACCAGTAGGGACCAAAGACACGATTCCAAAACGCGAATCGCTCGTAGGAATTTCCGCTGTACCAGGCCAGGAAAAATTCCATCGTGTAGGCGTAGGCAACGAACGAGCCGGTCAGCAAAATGATCTTCGCCATTTTGTCGATGTGCTGCGGTGTGATGACATCTTGCAGCTTGAACATAGCGCGCGCAGGAATGAGCAGCGTTAGCACCATGGCAAATCCGCCGAAGATCGCGCCGGCCACGAAGTAGGGTGGAAAAATTGTGGTGTGCCATGTCGGCAGGATCGACGTGGCGAAGTCGAAAGATACCACGCTATGCACGGAAAGAACGAGCGGCGTGGAAAGACCGGCTAAAAGCAGATAGGCCAGTTCGTAATGACGCCAGTTGCGATTCGAGCCGCGCCAGCCGCACGCGAAAAGTCCGAAAAGAAACTTTCTGATTTTCGTCGTGGCTCGATCGCGCAACGTTGCCAAATCAGGAATCAAACCCGTGTACCAAAACAAAACCGAGACCGTAAAATAAGTCGAAACCGCAAACACATCCCATACCAGCGGGCTCCGAAAGTTTGGCCAGATTGCCCAGTTGTTAGGCACCGGCGCGAGATACCACGCCATCCAGACACGACCCACATGGACGCCTGGGAAAATCGCGGCGCAAATGACCGCAAAAAGCGTCATCGCTTCCGCGGAGCGGTTAATCGAAGTACGCCATTTTTGCCGGAGCAAGAACAAGATGGCAGAGATCAGTGTGCCGGCGTGTCCGATACCAATCCAAAAAACGAAGTTCGTGATGTCCCAGGCCCAGCCAACCGGATGATTCAATCCCCAGGTACCGACGCCGGTGGAAATCTGGTAACCCAGGCAAAAAAGACCGAACGTCGCCACGCTTGCAGTGATCGTAAACGCCACCCACCACCAGCGAGGCGCAGGATTTTCAACTACGCCGGAGATTCGCCCTGTCAGCCAACTAAAGTTGCGCTTGTTCAAAACCAGAGGCACCCGCGCGAGCGGCCGCTCGGTTTCTTCGATCATCTCCGGTGCTGTTGGTGCTGCGTCCATATCAAATCGCGGATCGCGGATTGCGGACAGGGCCACAATCCGACCCCGAAAATCGAAAATTTATCATGCTGGTTTCTCCTCGAGGCTTGCAACGCCGATGTTTGCCGCGTCCGGCATTTTTGGATTCGGGTTGCGAATACGCGCCAGATAACTCGTTCGCGTATTCACGTTCAAATATTCGAGCAGGCGATAATTGCGGTCCTGCTTTTTCATTTTCGAGACGCGGCTTTCCGGGTCCTTTACGTCGCCAAAAACAAGCGCTCCGGTGGGACATGCTTGCGCGCACGCCGTGGTAAACGAATCGCGCGGGATAAGCGTATCGGCTGAACCGCCGGCGCGCGCATGCGCCGTAATTTTTGCTTCCTCAATCCGTTGCACGCAAAAGGTGCATTTCTCCATCACGCCGAATGTCCGGCGCGCCTTTGGTGGTGAGCGGCGCGAAATATTCTTCATAGATGCTCAGTGCACCTGCGATCTTCTTTTTGCCGACTGGTCGCTGATTGTAATCGAAGTAATTGAATCGGCGTACCTTGAATGGGCAGTTATTCGCGCAATATCGCGTGCCGATGCAGCGGTTGTACGCCATGACGTTAAGGCCATCCTCGCTATGGACGGTTGCGTTCACAGGACAAACCGTTTCGCACGGTGCGTTCTCGCAGTGCTGGCACATCATCGGTTCGTGCACGATCTCCGGGTCTTCCGGCCAGTCGCCACGGTCCTGGTTGAATGGTTTTCGGCTCGCATAATAGCGGTCGATGCGAATCCAGTGCATCGCGCGGCCATGAGCCACCTGCAGCTTGCCGACTATCGGGATGTTGTTCTCGGCTTGGCAGGCAATCACACAGGCGCTGCACCCGGTGCAGACATTCAGATCGACACTCATCCCCCACTGCTGGGGGGCGTCGAGTGGCGGATGAACGTAGATGCTCGGCAGCCGATGCGGCAAGTCTTCCTCGCCGGGCATTTTTTTTGCGAAATCATTGTCAGCTCGGTAACGTTCAAGTGTCGCTTCCCGCACAAGACCGCGGCCTTCAATGCTGAAATGTTCTTGAGTGATCGAGAGCGGATAAGTGCGGCCGAGCTTCCTTACGCTGACGCTCTCGATCCCCTGCCCTCCCGCGACAATAAAGTGTGGATTCGCTGCCGTGCGCAAGAGGTAGCCGTTGAAACCACCCTGTTCTGCGATCTTCGGCTCTTCTTTAAGTGCTCCGCCCGCGTACGGCAATGCACTGAACTCTGGCATTTTCCGCGCGTAACCCAGTGGGATGGTGATTGAATTGTCGGCGTGACCGGGCGACACGAGCGCCGCGATGACCAGCTCGCGTTTGATCGGCCCCAGACGAGCGCTCTTTTGAGTGATCGCGATCTGCACCAGGTCCCCGGTCTGGACGCCAAGCTTTTTCGCGAAACCAGGACTTATCAGCGAGGCATTGTCCCAGGTCAGCTTTGTGATTGGGTCGGGCAATTCCTGCAACCAGCCATTATTGGCGTAGCGGCCGTCGTCCATTGCGTAACTGCCAACAAGCACAATCTCCGGCGATTCTGCCGCAGGCGCTGGCGGCGGCGCCCACGAATTTTTCGCGAGAGGGCCCGCCGCGCTTGCGTTGAACAAAGGCGACTGATCTTGGACTTGAACGTGGGAGGCAAACCCATCGTGGAGAAAGCGCGACCAGGCTGCTTGAAAATCGCCTGGCGGATTCGTCGCGCGAAAAGTTTCCTGTACCAGCTCGGGTCCTTCCGTTTTGGGTCTGCCGAGCAGTGCATTGAGCAATTCGATTTCCGAGAGACCGCCAAAAAGCGGCAGAATCATCGGTTGAATCGACAAATATTCGCCATCGGCCGTGAGCGTGTCGCCCCAGGCTTCCAGATAATGTGCCGCAGGAACGTGCCACTGGCTCAGCGCCGATGTGGAATCCTCGTGATAGCCGAGCCGCACAATCTCCGGCACCTTTTTTTGCAGATCACTCCAATCAAGCGGTTGGCCTGTCGCACGATCCTCTACCAAGCCGCGCTGCGCGTTATAGACCGGGTCACCTCCGAGAATGAACAGTTGCTTGACTCGCCCTTCATTTATGTCCCGCGCCAACGTCAGAATGCTGTTCTGACTCGGCCTGCGCGGAAACTCGCGGAGAACCAGGGTCTGTCCGAGATTCTTTAACGCCGAATTAATACCGTAAACGATCAGTTGCACCACGACCGGCTGGTCGGGTCCCGCCAACACCAAGCTTGCTCCCGGTTTTGCCACCAGATCATTGGCCGCTTCGCTCAACCATTGATCGTCGGGAGTCGCGGCTGCTGCCGGGGCCTTAAGTGTCGCAATGACAGCGCCGAGGTTGGCGTCTTTCGTCGCAGCCAGAATTTTTCCCGCCAGCGCGTACGCGAACGCCGGGATTTGGCTCGCGGGGCAGCGAAGACGATGGTCCGCCATCGCGCCGGTGATTGTGAAACGATTCTCGACCACGTAAAGGCGGTTCATCGAATCTTTCGCGGCGCTCACTCGCCGGCGCGAACTGAATGCGCGCACCGAAGTGAGACTTCCTTGGCCGCAATCGAGAAAATCGCTGTCGAGCGCCAGGATCACATCCGCACGCTCGAGTTTGGGCACCAGGCGAACGTTGCCGCCGAAACTCAATTCCGTGGCAAAGCTTTGCGCCTCGCTCAGAAGCGGCTCATAAACCACCCAGCGCAAGCCAGGAAAAATCTTCTCCAGTTCTGTGCGCAAACGTTCGCGCGTGGGGGAATGGGTTTCCGCGACCAAAAACGCAAGGCCGTCGCCCCGTTGCGTGAGGAACGCGTTGCGAAGCTTCCCGATATAGGCATTAAACGCCGCGCGATCGCTCGTTTTTCCTTTGTGAACGAACCGTTGCGAGCGCGATGGATCATAGAGATCGAGAATCGATGCCTGGACGAAAGTGTCGGTCGCGCCGCCGCTGGCCGGGTGCAACGGATTGCCTTCGAGTTTGATCGGACGTCCATCAACGGTCGTCGCGATGAGCGGAATTGCCCCCGTCCGTCGTGGCATCGCGGTCGCATAGTAGAGAAATTTTCCGGGAATTGTCCACTCTACGTTCTTCGTAAAAGGAACCAGATGTGCTTCCGGTCGCCGGCAACCGTTTAACCCAAAGCCGGCCAGCGCCATCGATGCGCCCATTAATTTCAAAAAGCTCCGTCGCGACCATTCGTCGCCTTTCAGTTCCGCCGCGCCCGTGGGGAATTCACGTTCCAGCCACTCGCGAAATTCAGGTGTATCACTTAACTCGCCGAGACTGCGCCAGTATCGCTTTCCCGTTAACGACTCCGGTGGATGTTGGAGGATGCGTTTCATAGGAGGATAGGCATCCTGCCTGTCTCGACCGGCTGGCTTCCAGCCTGCCTGCAAACGATTGTCGAGGTTCGCCACGCCGGAAGCGCGTCGTCCAAGTCAAACTGGAAATCTAACTTCCGACCGCCGCGCACTGGATCTATCACCATTTCATTCATCGGTGGCACCCCTGACAATTAGTCGGCGGAGTAATGTTCCAGCGTTCTTTTAACGTCTGGCCGATCTCTGTTTGCGTGAGCCTTTTCTTCTTGGAAAAATCTTCTCTCGTGCTCTGTGGCTGCCCGTATTTCGCCACGAATTCCGCAGGCTTCACGTCGTCCGGTTTCCAATCGAGATTGAAGACCTGGTCATCTGGCCGCAGAAAATTTTCCGGGTGCCGATGGCATTCCAAACACCAGGCCATACTATGCGGCTTTGCGTGATAAACCACCGGCATGTGGTTGACGGGGCCGTGACAGCTAAAACAACTGATGCCGCGATTAACGTGTGCGCTGTGATTGTAAAAGACGTAGTCGGGCGTGCGATGGATCTGCACCCACTCGATTGGGTTGCCCGCTTTCCAGCTCGCGCGCACCGGCTCGAGCTTTGGATTATCCTTTTGCACCTGCGTATGGCAGTTCATGCACGTCTGGGTATTGGGCACGTTCGAGTGCGCCGCCATCTCGACAAAGCTGTGACAATAACGGCAATCCATTCCCAATTGCGACACGTGCACATCATGCGGAAAAGGCACCGGCTGAATCGGCTCATACCTCACCCGGGTGTACTTTGGCGTCACGTAATACCATGTGGCTGCGGTCAACCCACAGACCGACAGGATCCCGCAAATCACCAGTTTGATCGGCACCCAGTTGGTCCAGCGTGGAAAAAAATTTGCCATGGATCTTAGACGAAGGCGGCTCCGCCGGCAGACAGCAGCAGCCACCAGGCTGAAAACGAACCAAAATTGAAATCGGGATGTGCTGCGTTCAGACGGTCCAAAAGGTTAAGGTTTATCGCTCGCCTGAGGGGAAGCCAGAATTCTATGAATCTGCTCGGCGGGAGCAAAATAAATTCATCATCCAATCTCATATTAATAAAAAACAATGCCGTTTGCCTTTTCCGATACAGAAAAGCGAACAATTGGCAAAACTGATAACGTCAAAACTTCGCCAAACCGTCAAGTGAAAGCGCAGCCTTCTCGTACGTTCTTCCGCAGCGCTCTTCCTTTCTTGCTATTTTTTCTTGGAAACATGAATGCCGCCGAAGAACTTCTCCTGCGCAAAACTGAGCGAAGCCGAACGGATGCCGATCTTATTTTCGTTAACGGAAACATCTACACGCTAAACGAGAAACAGCCGCACGCGGAAGCTATCGCCGTAAATGGAAACCGGATCGTTTTCGTAGGCTCAAACGAAGAAGCGAAGAAATTTCATGCCGCGCGCGTTATCGATCTTCATGGTCACACAGTCGTGCCCGGCGTGACTGATTCGCACTGCCACATTTTTGGGATCGGCGAACGCGAGATGCAACCGAATCTCGAGGGGACTAATTCGCTTGAAGATTTTCTCGCCAAAGTAAAGCAGCGCGCCGCCCAAACCGAGTCTGGCAAATGGATCACCGGAAGGGGCTGGATCGAAACTCTTTGGAAGCCGCCGCAGTTTCCTACGCGCAACGAGCTCGACAGGATCGCTCCTGAAAATCCCGTCTATCTTACACGTGCGGACGGTCACGCATCAGTCGTGAATTCCGCCGCGCTAAAAATCGCGAAGATTGACGATCACACGCCCGATCCATTCGGCGGACAAATTCTGAAAACAAACGGCGAGCCAAACGGCATGCTGCTCGACAACGCCCAAGATCTCGTCGCGAAAAATATTCCGAAATCGACCGAAGCTGAGCGGGAGCAGGCGTTTCTCGCCGGGATTAGCCGCGAGATCAAACTCGGTTGGTGCGAAATTCAAAACGCCGGGAGTCATGTCGAAGACATTAAGATAATTCGCAAATGCTTCGAGGCCGGCAAAGTGAAGCTGCGTTTTATCAATGCGGTTTTTGGGCCAGGCGAGGACGCGCAGCGTTTTCTGGACGAGGGACCGATAATTAATGCGTTCGATCATCACTTCACCCAGCGCACCATCAAGGTAATTTTCGATGGCGCGCTGGGCTCGCGCGGCGCTGCGTTACTCAAGCCGTACAACGATGCGCCGGAGAGTTCCGGATTTCTCACGGAGAAAGAGACTGATTTGAAACCAATGTTTGAGGACGCGTTGCGCCGTGGCATTCAAGTCGAGACTCACGCGATTGGCGATCGCGCTAACCGCACGATTCTCGATCTGTACGAAGCCGCGTTCAAAACTGTGCCGCGCGAGCAGCGAAAAATTTGCGAGCCGCGCTGGCGCGTCGAGCACGCGCAGATTGTGGATGCTGCCGACATCCCGAGGTTTGCAAGGCTCGGCGTCATCCCCTCGATGCAACCGTCTCACGCGATCAGCGATTTGTTTTTCGCGCGCGCCCGGCTCGGAATGGATCGGTTAGATGGCGCGTACGCGTGGCAAAGTTTCCTGAAATCCGGCGCGATCATCTGCGGCGGCTCCGATGCGCCGATCGAGCGGGGCGAACCAATGATCGAATTTTACGCCGCAGTCGCGCGCAAAAGCGTCAGAGGCGAATCGGCGAAAGGCTGGCACCCCGAGCAAGCCGTCTCGCGAGAGCAGGCGCTGAAGATGTTCACGATCTGGCCCGCTTACGCCGCGTTCGAAGAAAAAGACAAAGGCTCGATCGAGGTCGGCAAGCTCGCCGATTTTACGGTGCTCTCGCAGGACATTATGAAAATTCCCGAGCCGGAAATTTTGCAGACGCGCTGCATAATGAACATCATCGGCAGCGAGATTGTCTTTGAAGATCGACAGTTGAAGTAATGACTCATGGCCGAGCTTCGCCTCACTGTTAACGGCGCGCCTCGCACGCTCGAGGTCGATGACGACACGCCGTTGCTCTGGATTCTGCGCGATCAACTTGGGTTAACCGGAACGAAGTTCGGTTGCGGTGTCGGGGTTTGCGGCGCATGCACGATTCTTGAAAACGGCAAAGCCCTACGCGCCTGTCAGCTTCCTGCCTCGGAAATCGCGGGACGAAGTTTTACCACGATTGAAGGGCTGTCGCCCGATGTGAGTCATCCGTGTCAGCGCGCATGGATGGAAGAAGAAGTTCCGCAATGCGGGTATTGCCAGGCTGGGATGATCATGACGGCGTGCGGGTTGTTGAACGAACATCCGGACCCGAACGACCACCTCATCGATACCGTCATGTCTGATTCGGTTTGCCGCTGCGGAACCTACCCGCGTATTCGCAAAGCGATTTATCGGGCCGCCGCGGAGATACGAGAGAAAAAATCATCATCGCCATGAAAATCTCGCGCCGTGATTTTGTGCGGACTGTCGCTCTTGGCGGCGCCGGTCTGGTCGTCGGCTTCAATGGGCGCGGAATTTTTGCCGCGGATGCGGCGAAGCAATTTGCGCCGAATGGCTGGGTCAAAATCGACATCGACGGCGCGGTCACGTTGACGATCGGCAAATCGGAAATGGGTCAGGGGGTGCGCACATCGCTCGCGATGATCCTGGCTGAAGAGCTCGAGGCGAATTGGTCGCGCATCAAACTGGTGCAGGCGTCGCCCAGTCCAGTGTTCGACGATCTCGGCACCGGCGGCAGTGACAGTGTGCGAGATGGCTGGCGGTCTTTGCGGAAAGCGGGAGCGGCTGCGCGCGAGATGCTCGCGGCTGCGGCAGCAGCGCGATGGAAAGTCGATCGCGGGAGTTGCGCCGCTTCCAACGGAGCGATCGTTCACACGGCCAGCGGCCGCCGTTTCGAATACGGCGCCCTGGTGGCGGACGCGGCGAAATTATCCGTGCCTAACAATCCGCCGTTGAAGAATGCGCGCGATTACAAAATCGTCGGCCGCCGCACGCCGCGAATCGATGGTCGCGATATCGTTTCGGGCAAGGCGCATTACGGCATCGACACGAAAATTCCCGGAATGTTGTACGCGTCGCTGGAACGGCCGCCATGGATCGGCGCGAAACAGAAGCGGATGGAGGAAGAGAAAGCGAAAAATGTTCGCGGTGTCCGTAACGTCATGAAGACGTCGCGCGGAATTGCTGTCGTCGCCGACAATACTTGGGCGACAATCAAAGGCCGGACCGCGCTCGCGGTTGATTGGGGCGAACCGCCACCGGACGCGTTTGATTCGGAGGCGCATTTCAAGCGGCTCGAACTCGCGTCGCGTGAACGCGGTTTCATCACGCGCAAAGAGGAACCGCCTCCGGGCACCGCCGCTGTCGCACGTACGATTGAAGCGACTTACCACTATCCGTTTTATGCACACGCGCCGGTTGAGACGATGAATTGCGTGGCCGATGTGCGAGAAAACCGCTGCACGATTTGGGCACCGACACAGGCGCCGAACCGGCTGCAAAAACAAGTGGCCGATCTACTCGGCATTACTCTCGATAAGGTCGACGTAAATGTCACGTTAATCGGCGGAGGATTCGGACGGCGGCTCGGCGTCGATTACGCGCTGGAAGCAGCCGAGATTTCGCGTGCGGCGAAGGTGCCAGTACAACTTCTTTGGTCGCGCCAGGACGATATGAAGCATGGACACTTCCAAGCGGCCTCGGTTCATTACCTGTCGGCAGGGTTCGATGCTCAAGGCGCGCCCGTCGCCTGGAAACACACCAAGGCCGGCTCGTTTCATAATATTTCCGCGCTCGATCCCAAGGAAGTTCGGGACATCGCCTGGTACCAGGACTGGTCATGGGGCGCGTACGATGTGCCGTATGCAATCCCGGCGATCGAGACCGCTTACGTTACCGTCGATCTTCCCGTGAAACACGGACCATGGCGTGCCGTCTTTGCGCCGTCGAGCGTGTTCGCCCGGGAAGTGTTCTTTGACGAAATGGCGCACGCCCGCAACGCCGATCCGCTCGCGTTTCGCCTCGATCTACTCAAAGGTGCGGACATTGTGAAAGCCGGCAGGGTCACGATCGATCGTCGACGCTTGCGGCGTGTTCTCGAAGTGGTGCGGGAGAAATCCGGCTGGGGCGCACCCGTCCCAAAAGGTCACGGCCGCGGCGTGGCGTGCAACGCGTACTTTGGCCACACTTACATCGCGTACGTTGTCGATCTTCGCGTGAACGGCGACGGCCATGCTCACATCGAACGAGTCGTGGCGGCGGTTGATTGCGGCATTGTCGTGAATCCAATCGGTGTCGAGCAACAGATCGAAGGCGGAATTATCTGGGGCATTTCGTCTGCGCTCGGCGGCGAAATCACTTTCCGCGGTGGCGCCGCACAGCAAGGCAGTTACGCCGACGTCGCCGTCGCGCGAATGCGCGACACGCCCGCAATCGAAACGCACATTATCCCGAGCAACGGTACCGAGCCGTTCGGCATGGGCGAACCCCCGGTCCCGCCGATCGTACCGGCAATCACGAACGCCATTTTCGCGGCAACCGGGAAACGCATCCGTCGCTTACCGATCCATCCCGAAGATTTGGCGTGAGATCAAACCGGAATATCCGATAAAGGATTTCGCCGATTGACAAATGGCTTCCCAACGCCGTGCCGCGCTCACGGGCGCGGAGCGTGCCGCCAAAATGGCCGGCAAACGAGACTCAAGAAAGTAGCCGCGTCACTTCTGTCTCGCGAAACGCCATCACCGCAAGCGGTAATCGCGAACTCAGAGACATCTTCGATTAGGAATACAAATACTCGTCGTGATACTCGCGCTGTGGCGCGAATTGCACGGATTGATCGTCGCCAGTCTCGGGATATTCGAAGATTTTTCCTTCGTAATTACGGATCACGATCTTCTCGTGGTCGTGATAGAGAATGTAACCGGGATTAATCGGCACTTTGCCACCGCCGCCGGGCGCGTCGATCACATATTGCGGAACCGCATAGCCGGTGGTGTGTCCGCGCAATCCTTCGATGATCTCGATTCCTTTCGCGACCGAGGTGCGCAAATGCGATGAGCCATTGATCAAATCGCATTGATAAATGTAATAGGGTCGCACCCGGCACATGAGCAGTTTGTGCACGAGCGTTTTCATCGTTTCGACATCGTCGTTCACGCCTGCAAGCAGTACGCTTTGGTTGCCAAGCGGGATGCCGGCGTTGGCGAGGCGCTCGAGCGCTTCCTTCACTTCAATGGTCAGTTCGCGCGGGTGATTGACGTGCACGCTCATCCAAAGCGGGTGGTATTTTTGCAGCATCGCACACAGCTCAGGCGTAATGCGTTGCGGCAAAAAAATCGGAACGCGCGTGCCGATGCGAAGGAACTCAATGTGCGGAATCGCGCGCAGCCGGCTCAGTATTTTTTCCAGTTTATCGTCACTGAAAATCAAGGCATCGCCGCCGCTCAGCAACACGTCGCGCACTTCGGTGTGCGCTTCGAGGTAACGAAAGGCTTCGTCGAAATCAGTGTGCAATTCCTGTTCGCCGACACCGCTGACCACGCGGCTGCGGGTGCAGTATCGACAGTAACTCGCGCAGCGATCCGTCACTAAAAACAGGACGCGGTCCGGATATCGGTGCACTAATCCCGGCACCGGCATGTGCGAATCTTCGCCGCAGGGATCGGCCATGTCGTACGGCGACGACCATGTTTCTTCAATCCGTGGAATAACCTGACGCCGGATCGGATCCACGGGGTTATCACGCGGGATCAGATTAAAAAAATGCGGGGTGATAGCGAGGGCGAGTTTGTCGCCCGAGAGCAGCACCCCGCTGCGCTCCTCTTCGCTAAGATCGAGATGTTTTTCGAGTTGAGCGAGCGAAGTGACCCTGTTTTTGAGCTGCCATTTCCAATTGTTCCAGAGTTCCGGCGCAACGTCATCCCAACAGCCTGGCGCGTGCGAAACGAACTCTTTCCCATCCCCTTTTTCTGTCGCAAAAGTGATCATTGTAAGTTTGAGAACGGAAAAACGTTAAGATCGTTAAACACCGTGTCAACGCAGGCACTTGGCCGTGCCCTACGCACGTGAATGAGCGATGGCAGTCCGCTATTTGCCGCCGAGTACGCTCAACTCCCAACGGTAGCCATCGGGATCGCGGAACCAAAGACCGACGTTTTTCGACCCGGGCGCTTCCGGGCCGATTTCGTCGCCTGGATCTTCCAGATCCGCGCCGACGCTCTTCAGATGCTCGAGCGCTTTCCGCAATATCGCCACACTTGGCAGATGAAACGACATATGGTCAATCGTTTCGGGCGACGGTTTGCCCTTGAACAGCGCAATAGTAACGCTGTCGTTGCCAATGGCGACGCCATTTTCGAAATCGAATTCCTTGTGCAATCCAAGTGCGCGCTCGAACCATTTCGCGCTTTCTTTCGGATCGCGCACCGCTAATCCAAAGTGCCCAACTTCCCCGAGTGTAAAGGGAACTTTCATACGAAGAAGTTGAAGCGTTAAATGGTTAAGAAGACAAAGTGTGGATGGCGGGACTAAACATTGGAAGAGGGCCGCGCTAAGCTGGTTCGGAGCCGTTTCGTGAAATGAGCGGCTCCATGAAATGGCGATTGAAATCATCAAGCGCGTCACGCGGCGTCGGTCCTAATCCACTGGCACCCTCTCGCAGTTCTGGCCCGATAAAGGCCAGCCAGACGTCGTCGGCCATCCCGATTTTCGGACGTAGGCGTGCGGCTGGGCTGCCCGGATGATCCTCCAGATATTCCTCTACGTCCTCTTTTATAGGAGTGGGAAGTTCTTCGATCGCAAGTGAGGTCACACCCAAGAAACGCGCGTAACCCACCCGCTGGACGTAGGAGCGCTCAAATCGATCTCAGTCGCGGCCCCACACCATGGCGACGGAAGTCGTGAGGCTGCCGCCCATGTTGAACGTGAGAAATTTCTTTACGTTTTCGATCTGGCGCGCGCCCGCCTGTTGGGTGAGTTGTTGATAAGCCTCGAATACCTGGCGAACGCCGGTCGCGCCGACCGGATGACCGTCAGCGATTAAGCCACCCCCGACGTTGACCGGAATTTCAAACGGAAGCTTACCAGTTCTTTCACCGCGCACCTGGGGCAACGCCGTTGCGCCGCTTTTCACGAGCTCGACTCCTTTGCCCGAATCGGCAAGCCCGAGAATTTCGTAAGCCACGATCTCAGTAATCGAAAAGCAATCGTGCACTTCTGCGCCTTGCATGTCGCGCGGCTTTAAGTTTGCCATCCGGAATGCTTTTTCGCCTGCTTTGCGCGCAATCGAAAAGGCGGGCGCGTCTTTTTTGTCGAGTGGAAGATAATCAGTCGTGTGACCGTAGCCGAGCAGACGGGCCATCTTGCTTTTATCGCCGCCGATTTTGTTCAGATATTTTTCAGAAACGAGAATGACCGACGCCGCGCCGTCGGTGATCTGCGAGCAATCGGAGACTTTCAGCGGCGGTGCAACGCTCGGATTTTTGTCCGAAACTTGCGAGGCGCAATCGAGCGTGAGATCGGCGTCGCGCATCTGTGCGAGCGGATTCAATTTGGCGTGCGCGTAATTCTTCCATGCGACCTGGGCGAGGTCCGCTTCGCTCGCGCCATATTTCTCGATGTAAATCTGCGCGATGCGCCCAAACAATTTCGGAAACATGAAATCGCCGTATTCCGGCTTCTCATTGTGATAATCGGCCGCCGCGCCAAGCACATCGGAGCCGTCGAGCGATGACATCGTTTTCTGCTGTTCCGCGCCGATCACGAGCACAACGTCGTGGAACCCGCCCATAATCCACTGCGCGCCGAGCAACACAGATAGCGCGCCGGAAGCACAAGCCGCTTCCGTGTGCATTGTGGGAATGCCGCGCAATTTTGGATCGATCTCCGGAATGAACGCGCCGAGTTGCAATTGCTTCGTGAACTGGCCGGCATTGAAATTGCCAACCGCGCCGGCTTGAATTTCCGCGGGATCGATCTTCGCGTCATCGATCGCTTTCTTGCCGGCTTCGATGATCAAGTGCCGGATGGTTTTCCCTTCCTTTTTTAGATTGCGCT
The DNA here is from genome assembly GCA_005887825.1 of Verrucomicrobiota bacterium. GTDB lineage: Bacteria > Verrucomicrobiota > Verrucomicrobiia > Chthoniobacterales > UBA10450 > Udaeobacter. The sequence goes on from VBQC01000180.1 coordinate 17,071, forward strand.
TAAAATCGGTTCGGCCGCCGCCGAGAATGTAAACTGACTCACTCATGTTTTTAACATATCCTATTTTTTCAGTGAGTCATCCTGAGCGAAGTCGAAGGATCCCGTAGCATTACACCAGCTTTCGCAACGGGATTCCTCGACTCTGCTTCGCTCCTCTCGGATTGACGATGTCGTTTTTTCACCCGCCGAAGGCGTTAATTCCCGTGATGTCGTGGCCAACGATCAGTGTGTGGATGGCGTGCGTGCCTTCGTAGGTGGAGACGGTCTCAAGGTTCATGAGGTGCCGAATCACGGAATAGCGATCTGTGATGCCCACGGCGCCTAGGATGTCGCGCGCCTTGCGCGCGCATTCGAGCGCCATCCAGACGTTGTTTCGCTTGGCCAACGAAATCTGCGCGGGCCGTGCGGTGCCCGCCTCCATCATGCGGGTGAGACGCAACGCGAGTAATTGCGCCTTCGTAATCTCCTGCACCATCCAGACAAGTTTTTCTTGGACCAGTTGAAAGCCGGCAATCGGGCGGCCAAATTGTACTCGCGATTTGGCGTAGGTGAGCGCCGTCTCGTAACAATCGATCGCCGCGCCAATCACACCCCAGGCCACCCCGACGCGCGCCTGGGAAAGACACGAGAGCGGCGCGCGCAATCCGAAAGCCTTGGGCAGCCGATTCTCCGCCGGTATGCGACAGTTTTCGAACCAGCATTCCGACGTGCGCGACATGCGAAGGCTGAACTTTCCCTCAATATCGTGGGCGCGGAATCCGGGACTGTCTTTCTCCACCACGAATCCGCCTACGTTGCCGTCATCGTCTTTTGCCCAAACCACCTTTACGTCCGCGATGGACGCGTTGCCGATCCAGCACTTGCTGCCGTTCAAGACATAATGATCGCCGTCGCGTATAGCGCGGGTTTCCATACCGCCAGGATCTGAGCCGTGCCCGTGTTCCGTCAGGGCGAAACAACCTACGCGTTCTCCCGATACCAGTCCCGGCAGCCAGCGGGCGTGCTGCTCGGACGTGCTGAAGGAATGGATCGCGTAGATGGCAAGCGCGCCCTGCACTGACGCCTCCGAGCGCAGGCCCGAGTCCGCCCGTTCAAGTTCTTGCATGATGAGGCCATACGCCGTGTAACTCAGCCCCGCACAGCCGTGCTGTTTCAGGTACGGAGCAAACAGCCGTAACGCTCCCATGCGCGTCCTGAGGTGTTCCGGAAACTTGCCCGAGCGATGGCACGGCACGATCTCGTGCATGACTTCCTCCTGCACAAAACGCCGCGTCCGATCGCGCGCCGCGCGCTCGTCGTCGGTCAGGAGGTCTTCGATGGCGTAGTAATCCAGCGATGTCATGCGGTGTGGCTTCGGTAGGATCGACACTATTATGTCGGCTATTTCCGATCAATAAGATCGACGTCGCCGACTGACCGGTTTGGGTAGCGCACGCGTCTCGCGTGTTGGTTTCGGCGTCTCGCCGGAACGGACTTGTTTGACTTTCGTTCGCGGTGCACGTGGAAACCTCAAGGAAAGTTCGCGATCGCGAGGACGCGCGCGCCAGCACGCGAGACGCGTGCGCTACCCTGAAATTTCGCTAGGATCAGCACGGAGTTCATCTCAGGGCCACGAACTCGTGCACATCATTGCTTCGCATCGTTCGGCGCGAGCGAGGCCACAATTTTCTCGAAGCGCGGATCGCCGCGGAGCGGATCCCAGACTGGGAACAGTTTTAAGGCGCCGTAGCTCAGCATCAATGATGCGGCGGGAGCACGCAGTCCAGCTTCCAGTTGCTGCAAGGCAAGCTCCTTGTCGCCCGCCCACGCTGCTGTAATGGCGAAATATTGAAGGACGCGGCTGCCGTTGTTGACATCTTTTTCCGCCGGCGTGAGCGCGATCGCTCGACGGCCTTCGTCCAACGCCAGGTCTTTCCGCCCAAGAGCAGCGTCGATTAAGCCGAGGACGCAGAGGGCTGGGCCGTAGTCTGGCTGCGCCTGCACGATCTTCTCCTGCTGTGCGCGCGCCGCTTCAAACGCAGTGCGCGCTCTTGCCTCATCTTTGGTCATGCGCGCCAGCAATCCTTCCCCAAAGCTGTGGCTCAGATCAATCGCGCCTTCGCCCCAGCAGGCATTGTCGCCCAGCGCGACGAGCGCTCGTTCGGCTGCAGCCGGATCGCGCTCGGCCAGCGCGCACGAGAACCAGTCGTCCGCGGCGCTGACAATCGCGTTCGGCCCTTGCGGGAGGATTACATCAATCGTCTGGTGGAGCGGCCGCGTGTCCGCTTTCCAGAAGAAATAATATTCCTCACGCGTGGTGCGCGTTTCGACGCGGTCGGGCATGATCGCTAACGCCCGATCCAGCGCAGCGATAGTCTCGGCATAGCGCCCCAGGAATTGGTAACTGCCCGCGATCTGTTGCAGAGTATAAACGTTGCGCGGATCCAGCTCCACTGCGCGCTCCAGATTGCGCAGACCTTCCTCCTGCTGGCCGCGCCGCCGCAGAATGTAGCCGGTGAGTTCGAAGAGACGCGGATCATTGGGTAACGCTCGCCGCGCAATCTCCAATTCGGCGAGGGCACCGGCATAGTCGCGCAGCCCGTAGTAGAGATATTGTGCGCGCGCCAAATGCGTTTCCGCAGCATCCGGCCGCAGCCGTGTCGCGGCTTGCAGAGCAGCTTCAGCCAGCGCAAGCCGGGCGGGCGTGTGATCGGACCCCGTTACTGCATAAAGGGATTCGTGCGCCCGGGCGAGCTGGCAATAAGCGTCGAAAAATGAGGGATCGCGCTTCACAGCTTCATCCAGAAGTTCAATTGCCTTCTGCAGGTCTGGATCGACTGTCGCGCTGAAATTTGCCATCAGGAGAAGTGACTTCGCCCGGCTGTAAAGGTCGAAAGCCGCCAGATCTGTGGTGGGCGGCTGCTCGATGGCTTTCTTCTCGTTAGGCGAGAGCTTCGCCTGCAACTGATCGGCGATTGCCTTGGCGATCTCGCTTTGGATGGCGAAGACATCGGCCAGATCGCGATCGTAGGTTTGGGCCCACAGATGCGCGTCGTTGCGGGCATCGATCAACTGCGCGTTGACGCGCACGCGATTGCCCGAGCGCTGAACGCTTCCTTCTACCACATTCGCGACTCCCAGTTGCTGCGCGATCTCGCGCAGATTGCGTGCAACGCCGCTCTTATACTGTAAAACGGAGGTGCGGCTGATGACTTTCAAGTCGGCGATCTTCGCCAGGTATGTGAGGATTTCGTCCTGCACCCCATCGGCAAAGTAGGCATTCGCTTTGTCTTCGCTCAAGTTTTCGAATGGAAGCACCGCGATACTCTTTTCCGCAATAGGGAGTCCTAGGTCGGCGGCTTTCCCCGAAGAGGAGGGTGCAACCGCCGGTGAGCCTCGTCGGTAAAAGACTGAAAAGCTGATCGCCAAAGCCACAGCTGAAACGAGCAAAACAGCTGCAAGCACGTACTTGGGCCAACGGAGCGTAATGACCGGACGGACGCTAACACCGGACGTGTGCTTCCATCTTCTTCTTCGCTTGAGTTTGTCCGGAAGATGTGGATTGCCGAGATTGTCTTTGTAGAGATTAACCAGGTGCAGCCTCAGCCCGTGCTTCACCTCACACTCGCCGAGATCGTGCAAATAGGGCTGCCAGTGCCGGTATTGGGTCAAATCTTCCGCTATATGCCCGGACAAAAGAATATGCCCGGCATCGCCGCAATCCATGACGCGCTGCGCCACGTTGATTCCTGATCCGGCGATGTTCGTCTTGTCATTAACATCGGTGACTTGATTCACTGGGCCGCTGTGCACTCCCATCCGCAGCTGGATATGGGGATGCTCTTGCAACGCTTTGCTGATCTCCAGCGCACATCGCACCGGCTCTTCCGGACTGTGGAAGAAAAGGAGCGCCATCCCGTCTCCGGTCGACACCCGGACCAGTTTACCTTTTGTTTCGGCGGCCCGAAAACATTCGGTGCCTCGCACGATTTGGTTGAGATCTTGCAGTAACTCAATCTGCTCATTAACCAGCAGTCTCGAGTAACCGACCACGTCGATTAACAGGACGTGTGCGATCTCGAGCGGGAGATCGGGCTTCGGTTGAGCGGACGTATCTTGGGCGTTCACCCTTTTGCAAACCCTAATAATGCCCTTGCGCCTGGTCGAGAGCAAATAGGCGTCAACGGCGAAAGAGCTAAGACTCGCGGTGCCACTGACGTCGCCGCGATGAACCCGATTACTCGGCGCATTACACGGGGGCTAATCCGGATCGCATTTCTCCGAACGTCGAACGCTCAACGCCAACACTGAAAGCTCAATTCAGCACTTCTGAGTTGGACGCCTGCTCGCGAAAGCTTTCGGAGTTGGACTTTGAGCATTGAAACGTTGGGCGTTTTCGTCCGAAATAGCACCCAGTCATGGCCCGACTTCACGAGTATCAAGGCAAGCCATTCTTGCCGCCAACGGATTTAAGACTCCGCGTGGCCGCGCCGCCTGAATGCGCCGTTTCTTGAGCGCGCTCCAGACGATCGGGCGGTCCGTTTCTACCAGAACTACCAAGCGGTTAGTGTTCTGGAGGGTGTGTATCGCTTGCGCTTGGCTGCACCGGGGTCACCACCGTTTCTCCGGTCGCCCGCACGCGCTGCAAACGTTGCTCGGTTTTTTGGACGGGACCTTCCGCACTGCTCCGCACCTTAACAGGCACCGAGCGTTCAGCTGCTTCCGGCTTTGTCGCGAGCCGAAAAAGGGCCGCCATCAAATCGCGCGATTCGCCTTCAAAGATCGGGCCGTGTCCCGGAATGATCTGCTTCGGAACACGCAACACCCAGTAATTCGTTTGGTTCGGTCCCTGCCGCTCGATCCGCCATTGCGTCCAGTCGTAACGCGTGCCGGTATAGAGAGTCACGTTTTCGTAAGAGCCAGGCCGGTTCTTCAAATTTAAGTCGAACGGATCTGCTCCCAAATCTGACTTCCCCTTCGCCACTGGGACGAGTCGATGACTTTGGACCGAATCGTTATGGCCGGGCGTTTGAGTGAAATAGTTAAACTGCGAGGTGTCGCGTCCATCCTCGTGGTACTTGCGGAAACTTCCCGATAGCATCTTGGGAGCATTCGAGAGCTTCGTTCCGATGGGAAACGCCAGGCCGGTTGCCATGTCCGCATCGGAGCTAATCATGATGACGTGCGGCCCGCCGCGCAGCGGGGTCGTATCGCGATACATATCAATCAGCTCCTTCGAGCAGATCGATTCCGCCGCAGAATTCACGAGCAGGATGAGATCGGCCGGCTTGAAGACTCGATTCGCGCGCGATTTTTCGACCCCGGGCGCGAACGGCTCCTCGTACAAAAGCGTCCCAACCAACGCCTGCGCCAGCGCCTTTTCCAAAACCAGCGCGCCAAACGAATGACCGATCACGACGCAACGCGAATTCCCCGGCGTATCGCGCCGAGCGGTCTTGATCATGGTGAAGATCGCCTCGGTAATCGGCGTGCTGGAGGAGATCCGCGTGGCGGCATTCTTGCGCGAATAAAAGCTGGCCTGTTTTCCCACCCAGGTAAGCGCGTCCACCACCGGATTGACCTTGTGCACGACACGACCGCGCCAGCTCAAATAAACGCCGAAGACCTGCAGGCCGGACATTTGGATAGTCTGATCCGCGGTCAGGCGCGCGAGCACGCTGCGGAACTGGCCGACGTCGGCGGCGTCTTTCGAGTTGGAATTATTCTGCCAGCCGTGGATGTAGGTAACGAGCAAGATCGGCCGGCCTGTGTCACGAATCGCCTGCACGGTTTTGCGCAGTTGATTCCGATCCCAGAAGTCGCCTTGTTCGTCGAACTCGATAAAACCCAACCGATAAATGTCTTTCGCTGCGCCGCCCCCGGCGGGCGTGACTGCTGTTTCGGTCGGTGCTTCCCCCAAATGATAAGGCTGATTGGCGGCGCAACCAGCGAGAAGAAAGGCGAGGGCACAGCGGACATCCCAACTGAACCCGTTCGTGATAGAAAATTCATTCGCAGCGCGTGCTTGCGTCTGGAATATCAAATGATCCTGTGCCAGTCAATTGCACGACTGCGGCGCGCGTTCCCAGACCACGATCTCGTGCATGACTTCTTCCAGCACAAAACGCCGCGTGCGATCGCGTGTCGCGCGCTCGTCGTCATTGAGGAGGTCTTCGATGGCGTAGTAATCCAGCGATGTCATGCGGTGTGGCTTCGAAAATGCGCGACAGTTTAAGGGCCACGCGATGCGAAGACAACGTTCTCTCCCTCTGGCCGATTTCGACCACTCAATGGTTTGAAACCGCACAGCATGGAGTTCATCTCAGGGCCACGAACGCATGTACATCATTGCTTCGCATCGTTCGGCGCGGGCGAGGCGACGAGTTTCTCGAAGCGCGGATCATTCCGAAGCGAATCGAACATGGGATCGAGCCGGAGAAGTGCAGGAGTGAGCGGGCCCGCAGGGAAAGCGCCAGCGCCCGGTATCGAGAGTAGTTTGCGTAAAGCGACGATGGCACGGTCGGGCTCTCCCATCTGCGCCGTCACCCGCGCCAGGATCTCGATCGGAATGGGCCCAACCAGCGCGTCTTTCTCGATCGGATTCACGGCGATGGCCCGTTCCGACAGAGCCAACGCGGCGGCTTTGTCGCCGAGGGCCATATTGGTCAGAG
>VBQC01000089.1 GCA_005887825.1 Verrucomicrobiota bacterium
CATCGGCCTAGCGGGAGACGGTATCGGCTACCGCCGGCTGAAGCGCGCGTGGAAGAGTTGGCACCTTTGCGCCCTTGATTAGCAGCCACAGCAGGATCGCCAGTTCTCCAAGCAGGACCGGCTGCGCAATCCGAAAAGCAGCATCGTAGTAAGGCGGGAATAGTAGGGCGATAAGGCTGAGGACCAGATAGGCGAAGCAGCCGAGCATTAGCCAGACGCCGAGAAAGCGCGGCAAGAAACCGGAGCGATAAACAAGCAGCCCAAAGGGAAAGAGCCACAGACCCCAGAAAATCTCGTTCGTAAACTGTCCCTGGTTATGCACACGGATGAACAGGTAAGCCAGAGCATCCCGCTGTGGTTTCTCGAAGACGGCGAGGAAATCGGCGCCGTGGAAGAGGGTCAAAGCGGCGATGTTATTCAGCGCGTTCATAAAGCCAATGGCGGCGGAGACCAGAACAAACGACAACATCAGCCGAGCCCATGTCCTGTTGACGTCGCTGAGCAGGCGGTAGAGAGCCAGGCCGAGGCAGATGAAAATGACCGAGGAAAACAGGTCAGCGACGATGCAAAGACGGAAAAGCATCTCGTGAGTCAGGATGTTATTTGCCGTCGCGGTGGCATTCCCGCGCACGATCAGTTTGCCCGGAACATACAAGAGACTGAAGGGCGCGGTGAGTACGAGCGATAGGTAGACCGCGCCCGCGATGCGTGCTGCTTTATTGGTTGGGTGCATACGTTTCAGTTTTTCAGCTTTCAAATTTTCAGTTTTTCTACGTGCATCAGATGGGTCCGCGATAACGGCGCAGCCGGACTGCTGCAGCGAGGAATGCCGCGGCCACAACGAGCCCGATCCAGAGACCTGGCGTGCTCAGATATCTTCCTGGGGTGAGTTGTGACAGCGAGTCGATCGTGGGGTGGCCCTGTCCGTGGAAACCAAAAGCGTGCGGCGCGAATCCCATCAAACGGTGCGTCAGCATGGAGGCGAAGTGCGAAGTGTTGAAGGTTATCTTCTCGAAGATTTGAATCGCGATCAGTGGCAACACGGCCCAGAGGAAGGTCGCGCGCCGCGCCCAGCCTGAGACCAGCAGCAGCCAGCCGTAGATCGGCGCATGCCAGAGCGCGATCGCGACGAGACCGTAGAGTAGCACCAACCAGCTCTGAAAGAACGGTACGTGGGCCCACGTCGTCGCCGGGCTCATACCATGGAAGATGAGGACTACGCTGGTTTCCAACACCATGATCAGCTGCACGCAAACCGTGATTACGAAGGCAATTAGCGGCAGAACCACCAGCGGAATGGTCGCCTTAGACAGCACGGTCGTGAGATCCGAAACCGGCAGCGACTTCCAGAAAAGGATGCTGCGATCCCGACGTTCACTATGGAGCGCGTCGAGGCAATAAAACACGCCGACGATGAACACGATGAAGATCATCATCATAGCCGCCAGGTCATACGGCTGCTCGATTGCGGCGCGTTGATGCGCAGGGTCGAGCAGCAACACGGCGCGCCTGCGGTCGGCCAGGCCAATTGTGCTAATCGCAAAGCCGAACACCTGGACCGCGGCGACGATCAGCGGCACGATATAGATTGAACGGTTCTCCCACAGCTCTCGCCACACCGACCAGTACAGCGGTCGGGTCGGCGACATGGGCGCAGGCGTGATTACCTGCGATTCGATCGGAGATTCGGGCACCGTGTTCGATTGAGTATTCATGTAGTCGCTCCTCCTTGGCGCGCCGTAGCCTTGTGCGAAAGCGGCTGTGCCACGCCGGCCTGATTAGTCATTACGGCAATAAACAAGTCCGCGATGCTAGGCCTGCGTACCTCGCCAAGCGCAGCAAGTTGGTCACGATCGACATGATCGAACAACAGGACGCTGCGGCCGAACACCGGGCGCTCGTGAATCGGCTTGAGCGCCCGCGCTGCATCGAGATGCTCGGGATTCGCAATCACTTCCAGATAGCGCGACTCGAATTCTTCCATGCTGCACTCGAGGACGATGCGACCGCGGTCGATGAACATGAGATCGGTGAGGACGTCCTGGATCTCTTCCACCTGATGTGTCGTCACCACGATGGTGCGGTTGCGATCGAAGTAATCGTTCAGCAGTGAATCGTAGAACTGTTTCCGATAGAGGATGTCGAGGCCAAGCGTCGGCTCGTCGAGCACCAGCAATTTCGCGTCAATCGCCATGACCAGAGCGAGATGCAGCTGAGCCACCATGCCCTTCGACAATTGTCTGACCTTGCTGGTGCGTTTGATGGTGGTCTTCGCCAGAAAAGCTTCCGCCTTCGCGCGATCGAATCGTGGATGCACGCCGGCGACGTAATCGAGCATCTGCGAAACCCGAATCCAGCGCGGCAGCACGGCGACATCGGCAATAAAAGAGACATCGCGCATGAGCTGATCGCGTGCGGCCCAGGGATCGCGTCCGAGCACTTTTAATTCTCCGTCGTATGAAGTGAGGCCAAGAATTGCGTTCAGCGCGGTGGTCTTGCCTGCGCCGTTGGGCCCGATGAGCCCGAGAATGCGGCCCTCTTCGACACGCAAATTGACGCCGTCCAAGGCGATGGTTGTGCCAAAAACTTTGCGCAGACCGCGTGCTTCTATAGTTGCCATGGTTTCAGCGTTGCCCCTTCCCGGTTTTCGATGACTGGCCGCCAGTGCCAGAACTGCGCTTCGCAGCGGCGGCACGCAGCAGTTCTTTCGGCGTGATGCCGAGCCGCTGAATGGTTGCGGCGATGCGCGGCCATTGTTCCGTGAGAAACTTTTCGCGTTCGCCCTTCAGCAACAGATTGCGCGCGCCGACGTTGACGAACATGCCGCGGCCGCGCTTCGTCTCGACCAGTTGCTCGTCGACCAGTTCCTGATAGCCCTTCAGAACCGTGAGCGGATTGACCCGATACTCCGCCGCCACGTTGCGCACGGACGGCAGCGGATCGCCTTCGTTGAGCACGCCGTCGAGTATCATAGCGACGACACGATCCCGAAGCTGTCGGTAAATTGGCTGACTGTCGTTCCACTCATGCATCCTGTGTTCCACCGAGCCCCATATGGTGATATAGTTAACTATAACACAAGTTCACGTGCAAGCTTTTTTTTGTTTTTCTTTGCCCCGTGTCAAAAAGATATGTCGCTCTCTCTGCGGCGCAGAACGACCCCGACTGCAGTTATTCTGGACCGAAATTCCCAAGCCCGGCGTACTATCATGAAATTCGCTCAGTCGCGCCGGATTGCGTTATTGATTTGCCTGCGGTCATTCCCAGGAATCGTGTGCGCCTTTTGGCGGGACCGTTCGTCTTCCGTATTGTGGTTGTGATGTTACAGGAGAAGGAACGAACGAGTGCCAACCGGTCTGGCGTCGAGAACGCATGGCAGCAATTGCGTGGCGAATTGCGCCGGTTTCTCGCCGCCCGTTTGCCAGGGTCCTCGCCGGCGGCGGACGATCTTTTGCAGGATGTTTTTCTGCGCGTCCAACGCAAGGCGGCCGAATTGCCCACGATTACGAACTTGCGGGCCTGGCTTTTCCAAATCACTCGCCATGCGCTGATTGATCATCAGCGAGCTCATACCAAGCGAAGAACTGAGGAGCTTTCGGAGACCATTGCTGCCGAGCCCACTGATCCGATACTGGAGCGCATTCGGGAAAAACTCGTGCCTTGTCTGCGCGTGATGATCGACGAGCTACCGGAGCCATATGCGAGTGCATTGCGGTTGGTCGAATTGCAAGAATTGCCGCAGGCGAAGGCGGCTAAAGAGCTTGGCATTTCATTAACGGCGCTGAAATCGCGGGTCAGGCGCGGACGTGAGCGGTTAAAGAACGTCCTGCTAGAATGCTGTCAGTTTGAAGTTTCTGCCAGTGGTCGCGTGCTCGACTACTGGCCGCGCAACGGTCGTGGCCTCGACCATCTGCCGCGCAACTGTTGTTCGCGCAACAGCAACCCAGCTGGCAAACAAGACCGTAAGTGTTCGTAAAATCCTATGCTGAAAAAAGCCCTTGCCGATTTTGAGGACATCCGAGCTGCGGTGCGCGAACGCTACGGCGCGATCGCCCGCGAGAGGGGCCAAGTGTCTGGGAATTGCTGCCTCCAGAACAGCGCGCCCGTCTCGAGCTGTTGCGGTAACGTTGGGAGCACGAGGGATTCCGCCGCTCTCCTCGGATATTCCGAGGAAGACATCGCTGCCGTCCCTGAAGGTGCTGACCTCGGCCTGGGGTGCGGCACACCGTTGCCGGCGGCTGCGCTGCGATCCGGCGAAACCGTCCTCGACCTTGGCAGTGGCGCAGGTTTCGATTGCTTCCTCGCGGCACGCCAGGTCGGACCCATTGGCAAAGTGATCGGCCTCGACATGACGATCGACATGGTGGTGAAGGCGCGTCGCAACGCGATCGCCGGCAAGTATGCTCAAGTGGAATTTCGTCTCGGCGAGATCGAGCATCTCCCGGTAGCGGATACGTCTGTCGATGCAATCATCAGCAACTGCGTCATCAATCTTTCTCCGGACAAGCCGCAGGTTTTTCGCGAAGCTTTCCGGGTGCTAAAGAACGGCGGGCGTCTCGCGATTTCCGACGTGGTAACGCCAATTTCGCTGCCCGATGAAATCAAAAGCGATCTCGCTTTGTACAGCGGCTGCCTGGCGGGGGCATCGCCCATAAGTGATTTACAAGCGATACTGGAGGAATGCGGCTTTCGACGAATTCGTATCGCACCGAAAGCGGCAAGCCGGGAGTTCATTAAGGATTGGGCGCCCGGTTTGAAACTCGAGGATTACGTCGTGTCGGCGGTGATTCAGGCGATCAAGCCGTGAACTGCCTTTCAAAAATTTTTCGAACCGAACGGAGTGAAATGAAAACAATAAAGAAACTTACTCTCATTACCGCAGCGTTGGCCTTGCTCGGCGGCGCGAGCATCGTGGGCGCAGCCAACCAAAACGCCAAATCGGCAGAAATTAAGTCCACGCATACTGCGTCATCCCAAACAGAATGCTGCGGACAAGCCGCATGCTGCGGAGGTTGCTGCAAGAAGGCCAACGGCCACTAGTGATCGCTCGAGCGGGCGGCGCACGCCCCCGCGCTGCCCACGCAGGAATTCGGAGCCGAGATGGCAAACCCGGTCATACTTCACGATTTTTCGGAACTTGGGATTCCGAATCCCGTAGTTGGCTATGTGACGCAGTCATCCGCCTCGCTTGCCCTGCTCAATGAGCCATTTTGGTTCTGTCTGAAGGCGCAGCCTAAGCGAGAGCATCTGGCTGCGACTGCGGTTCGGCGTCTTTTTGGCATCGAGTGTTTCTCGCCTCG
>VBQC01000090.1 GCA_005887825.1 Verrucomicrobiota bacterium
GAATGCGAAGAATGCGTAAAGATCGGGGCGCAATGGGTCCACCTGCGGACCTGCCAGGAATGCGGCGTCACGCTCTGCTGCGACAGCTCACCGAACCACCATGCAAGCAAGCACGCGCACCAGAGCGCACATCCCGTGATTGCGTCCGCTCAGCCGGGCGAGCGCTGGCTCTACTGCTACTCCGACGATGCCTTTGTGGAATATTGACTCCGAAAAATTTCGCGAGTTGAAATCGAAGTGAATTCCGTGTGAGCCCCGTGGACAAAAAAATCGCCGGACTTCATCACGTTACCGCCATCGCCAGTGACCCGCAGCGCAACCTGGATTTTTACATCGGATTGCTTGGGCTGCGTTTGGTCAAGCGCACGGTCAACTTCGATGATCCTGGCACTTATCATTTCTACTTTGGCGATGCACGAGGCACGCCGGGGACGATCCTGACATTCTTTTCCTGGCCAGGAGCACGGCGCGGACATCGTGGCGTCGGGCAGATCGAAGCAACGGCATTTGCAATCTCGCCAGATTCAGTCGGCTACTGGTTGGATCGTTTCAAGGAGCAGCATGTAACCGCCGAGAAAACGTCGGCGCGATTCGGTGAAGAAGTAATTCGCTTTACCGACCCGGATGGATTGTTGCTCGAACTCGTCACTTCCGACTCCATCGCTCAGGTGGAATCGTGGGCTGATAGCACGGTGCCGGCAGAGCATTCGCTCCGCGGGTTTCACAGTGTCTCGGCCGCGTTGGAAGGCTATGAACGAACAGCGCAGTTGTTGACAGCGAGCTTTGGCTACCGCCTGGTTAAAGAATCAGGCAATCGTTTTCGTTTCGTCGCGCCGAGCGAATCCGGTCCAGGTAGAATCGTTGATTTGCTTTGCATGCCAGACAGTCGGGCCGGACACGTGGCTGCCGGATCGGTGCATCATATTGCCTTCCGCGCAAAGGACGATAACGAGCAGTTGCAATGGCGCGAGCATCTCGTCGAACTCGGCTACGATGTAACTCCAGTGATCGACCGCACCTACTTCCATTCAATCTACTTTCGAGAACCGGGTGGCATTCTTTTCGAGATTGCGACCGAGCCGCCAGGCTTCACACTGGACGAACCAATCGAACAGCTTGGCTCCAAACTGCGCCTCCCACCGTGGATGGAAGCCGCGCGTTCCCAAATCGAACAAGTTCTCCCGCCGATCACACTTCCGGCCAAACAATGAGGCCGCAACCGGATTTCATTCACGAATTCGTTCCTGGCATTTCGGAACGGACACTGCTGCTTTTGCATGGAACCGGCGGCAACGAGCGCGATCTTATCCCGCTTGGACGTGAGCTCGATCCGAATGCCGCCTTGATTAGCCCGCGCGGCAAGATTCTCGAAAACGGAATGCCGCGGTTCTTTCGCCGTCTCGCCGAAGGTGTGTTCGATTTAGAGGATTTGAAAAAACGCACGAATGAACTGGCGGATTTCATCGCCTCGGCTGCGAAGCATTACAAGCTCACGGCTGATCAAATCGTTGCCGTCGGTTACTCGAACGGTGCAAACATTGCTGCGGCCATGTTGTTGCTCCGGCCGGAAATATTGCACGCGGCTATTCTATTTCGCGCGATGGTGCCGCTGGTTCCGGACAATCTGCCGGACCTTTCATCAGTGCGAGTTTGGATCGGCGCGGGGGATCAGGATCCAATCGTTCCGGCATCCGAGCCTCAGCGCCTGGCGAAACTTTTTCGTGACGCCGACGCAGACGTGACGATTCGTTTTGCAAATGCAAGCCACGGGTTAACGGACGCTGAAGTCAAAACAGCGCGGCACGTCAGTTGTAGAGGAAGCTGTCAGCTTCCCCTACAAATTTGAAGTGTCAGGATGAAAACGAGCCGGCTCGAAGCATTCAGCGATGGAGTCCTTGCCATCATCATCACGATTATGGTGCTGGAATTGAAAGTGCCGCACGCGGTCGAATTGGCGGCATTAAAGCCGATGCTTCCTGTTCTGTTGAGTTACGTGCTAAGCTTTATCTATCTCGGCATCTATTGGAACAATCACCATCATCTCTTTCAAGCCGCTGAGGAAGTTAGCGGCGGTATCCTCTGGGCGAACTTGCACCTTCTTTTTTGGCTGTCGCTCTTTCCCTTTACCACGGGCTGGATGGGGGAGAACCATCTCGCTCCCACGCCGACCGCCGTTTATGGCTTCGTTCTGCTGATGGCGGCGATCGCTTATTATATTCTGCAACGCACCATCATTGCCAAGGAAGGGCGCAAGTCCCTCCTCGCGTCGGCGGTCGGCTTCGATTGGAAAGGGAAACTTTCGCCGGTTCTCTACCTCATCGCCATTCCGCTCGCCTTCGTGAACTCATGGATCGCCAGCGGACTCTACGTGTTCGTCGCGCTTCTTTGGTTGATTCCCGACCCTCGGATCGAACGAGAGCTGGAAAAGCGCGAAGAGTGAGCAGTCGCGTTGACTGCGCAGTTGCAGCGCCGGCTGGCCCGAGCCGGCTATTACCATGGCGCGATCGATGGGATAATGGGACCAGTAACGCGTCGCGCAATTCGCGCCTACGAACGCGATTACGGCAGACTGAGTATGCAGTAATTGCGAATTTAGTTAAGAAGCCCCCCCGGCTCTTTCAACTCGCTCGTATGTGAACGGCTGTAAACTTTGCGTAGCCGATTGCATTCGTGATTGCGTTTGGCTCGCCACACCACAGACGACCAAATGGGAGCATCAGAAACTACCGTCTGATCCGCACGAGTTCCACTCTGTCTCCGGTTATCGCATCAACCGTCAGGACATTTCCAACGCCCGGGGCATAGAACTTGTGTTCGAGGAGGTCCGTTTCCAGGGGCGTGGTCTCTTGCGATTTCAGGCAGTTGTGGAACGTGCCAGCCGGCACGGTGACGGACTCGGTGAGACTGAGTGTGTCCGCGAAATCCTCGGCATTGTCCAAAGAGAATTCCTGACGGTAAAAATCGCCGATGGCCGGATGGGCTTTCATGACAATTCCCGGCTTGTCCCCGTTGACACCTGCCGTGAAGGTGCCGTCGATCGTGGTGATCAAACCATCCTCCAGCTCGTGGGTGTTTTCGCCGAAATACCAGACGTTGCCATCTCTGTCCTGAGCGAACCAATCGAGTGTATCCTCCGTCAGTTCGCCGTCCACAGTGACCGTATCGTGAACTTCGACACACGTGACGCCGAGGATCGCCCTGGTATTGCGCGTCACCGCGAACTCATCGTGTTCAAAACCCTCGGCGGTATGACCCTCGTAGATGAAGGTCGTGCCCGGCCTTAATGGGAAATAAGGATTATCGATCCGCGCGACAAAGTTCGATGGATCGATCACAGGGTCGTACGGTGCTCCACCGAGCCGCTGGCACGCTGCCAGCCGCGCGTCGTTTTGTTCCGCGCAAGTCTGCCGCGCGTCATTCAGATCCGCCGACGCTTGGTTCTGGCACTCCGACTGTGCGGCAGGATCAGCAAGGTTGTCGCACTTCCCCAAGGCGAGCGAATAATCACTCTGGGCTCCGTCCCGACAGGACGTCAAGACGTCCTGCGCAGTCTGCCGACAGAAATCAGACACGTCCACGGCCGCCTCACCGTTGACCAGAGTGAACAGGAGAATTGTTATCCCTGCCGTCAACCTGGCCGACGCGAGCAATCTTACCGGTTTTCTATGGCATGCTTGATCTTCGGTATCGAGCCTTTTCAATTGTGACGATGTTTTCATTTTCATAGTGCCTGCTTTCTGATGTTCTTCCTGATATTGAATCGGGCTGCACGTCACTTGTGGATTCAAACAGGCGCATAATCTTCATTGCAGATGCGCATCGCGACGACGTAAACGTGCTCAGTGTTCATGCTTCGACTCTGAGTGATCCGCTGTATCGAATGTCCGGCCTGTGGACGTGATCTTCGTGAAACAGAACATCGTCCAATTGCCGCTTATCGACCCTTCGCTCAACTCGTTAAAGTCACCGTATTCATTTCTCGTTAAACGTGTGCAGGGATGCTGGTAGCGGTGCTCGCTTCAAAATCGAAACGGCCCTTCGCAGATACTTTCGGACAGTTTGCGTCGGTCATTGGGGGTTTCGCGCTTCTGTAGTTTTTCCGGCAGCACCTCTTTTGGCGCAGGCCTGCCGACGGCCGCCATTGCTTCTACTTGGAATTCATCGGGAATGCGCAACTCCACTCGCGCGCGTTCGTAGTCAAAACCTTCCATGCCATGCACGACCAGACCCTGCCGGCAGCCTTGCAGCGCGAAGTTTTCCCACGCAGCACCTGTGTCATACGAGTGTGTGACAGACGGTTCGTTGTCGTGCTCGAACCGTTTGCGTGAAATGAAAACGACGAGCACAGCGGCGTCCTTCGCCCAGGTCTTGTTTGCGTCCACAAGTAAATCGAGGAACCCCGGCCAGTGTTCGGTGCCGCGACGCGCGTACATCGCGCGCCACTGTTGAGCATTAAATGAGGACGGAGCCCATCGAGCGGCCTCAAAGAGTCGCATCAGTTCCTCATGTGCAATTTCTTCACCGGACATTGCACGCGGTGACCAGCGGTCGAGCAGCAGCGGCTCAATCGGAAAGTCTGCTTTGCGAATCTCGCTTCCTTTAATCATAGCTGGCTGAAGCGTAGCCGACGGTCATTGACTATGCGAATCGCTCGCCCGTAGAAATTATTCCTTTTGAGGTATTAAAAAATCTCTCAGACCCGCGATAGCGGCAGATGAAAAATTGCACTTTTAAGACACACGCATAGATGAGCGCTAATATTCAAGCAATGACCACACCGCAACCTCACCACCGGACTGATCCGCAACCCGCCACCAGAAGTGGCACGTTCGCAATTGGCGGCGATCTTCCCGTCCGTCGACTTGGCTTCGGTGCGATGCGACTCACTGGTCCCGGTGTTTGGGGCGAGCCAGCCGACCGCACTGAGGCAATCGCCGTGCTGCGCCGCGCAATTGAACTGGGAATCAATCTCATCGACACAGCGGATTCTTATGGACCCTATGTAAGCGAGGAATTGATTCGCGAAGCACTTCACCCCTACCCCGCCGGCCTCGTCATCGCCACAAAGGCGGGTCTCGCTCGAACCGGTCCTGGTAACTGGATTCCGTTAGGGCGACCCGAGTATTTGCGGCAGGAATGCGAGATGAGCCTGCGGCGGTTACGCGTCGAGCGCATCGATTTGTTTCAACTACACCGCATTGATCCTAAAGTTTCGGCCGACGACCAATTTGGACTGCTCAGAGATCTTCAGAGCGAAGGCAAGGTCCGCCACGTCGGTCTTTCTGAAGTAAACGTCGCCGAAATCGAGGCCGCGCGTAGAATCGTCCCGATCGCCACTGTGCAAAACCACTATAACCTGGTGTATAGAAGCTCCGAAGACGTGCTGGATTACTGCACCCGGGAAAACATCGGTTTTATCCCTTTTTTTCCACTCGCGATCGGAGACCTGGCCAAGTCAGACGGCCCGTTGAGGCGTGCGGCGGCGAGGCTGAATGCGCAGCCGGCACAGGTGGCGCTCGCGTGGCTTCTCAGGAAATCTCCCGTAATGCTCCCGATTCCCGGAACCTCGAAAGTGAAACACCTTGAGCAGAATACCGCCGCCGCTCTTCTCGAACTCGATGACTCGATCATGGACGAGTTGGAACGCCAGCCAGCGGCTGACGAAACGCCATAACAGCGAAGACCTCCTCGAACGGTCAACGCTTCTGTTCTGTATTCTATCTCCAACGAGGGAGTACGAATCACCTCGCAAGTGGTATTCCAAAATCCCGCAAACGCGCAATAGCGACGGTCGCATAGTCGCCGATGTTTTGGAGGTGAGGGTGAATACGTCTCCAACTCCTTCTAACGAAACCCGCTCTTACATCGAGCTTCTGGAGCACATCCACGATGACTTGCGCGTGCAGCATCCAGAATGGATTAAGCCTAATGGCGATTGTCCCACTTGCGAGTCTTACGAATCACGCCTCGCAGAATTGCTCGGCCTTTCTTCGCGGGACGAACCCGCCTCAGACAGGTCGGCTGTCTAGCCAACGTACCGACTGAACGGCACAAAACTTATGAATACGAATACTAAAAAACTTGACGGCAAAGTGGCGATCGTGACGGGCGCGTCGAAGGGAATCGGCGCCGCGATCGCCAAACAACTCGCTGCCGAAGGTGCGGCCGTCGTGGTGAACTACGCCTCGTCGAAGGAGGGCGCGGACCAAGTGGTTGACGAAATTACCAAGCGCGGTGGAAAGGCAATCGCCGTCCAGGCCGATGTTGCGAAGAAGAAAGACATCGAGCGCCTGTTTACCGAAACGAAGAAAGCATTCGGCCAGCTCGACATTCTGGTTAATAACGCCGGCGTATATAAGTTCGAACCTCTCGAAGCGGTGACGGAGAATGAGTTTCATCGGCAGTTCAACACCAATGTTCTCGGTCTGATTCTGGCGACGCAAGAGGCTGTGAAGCACTTTGGCAGCGAGGGCGGCAGCGTGATCAATATCAGCTCAACCGCAACCGCGCTGACGGCGCCGACAAGCGCGATCTATACCGGAACCAAAGCGGCTGTGGATGCGGTCACGCGTGTATTGGCGAAGGAGCTTGGGCCAAAGAAGATTCGCGTGAATTCGATCAATCCAGGTCCAGTGGAGACCGAAGGCTTTCACACATTAGGATTCTCGGGAAGCGATTTTGAGAAGCAAATGATTGCGCTGACGCCACTCGGCCGCCTTGGGCAACCAAACGACATCGGGCCCGTGGCTGCGTTTCTCGCTTCATCGGACGCGGCGTGGATTACCGGCGAAATCATATTTGTCTCCGGTGGCCTCCGCTGATGGAGACGGTCAAGATCAAAAACTCATGATTGAAAACAACGTCGTGTTGATCACCGGCGTTTCCTCCGGCATCGGCCGAGAGATAGCTCAACTGCTGGCCCAACGCGGAGCACGCGTGTTTGGAACGGTGAGGGATCTTGGTCGCGCCGAAGCGCGTCGGTTGTTCGAGACGAACTTTT
>VBQC01000091.1 GCA_005887825.1 Verrucomicrobiota bacterium
TCGCAACCGGCTTTGGAGCATGGCGATGGCAACTCGAAGGCGCGACCCTCAAGGGCAACTTACTACTGCATATGATCTGCGCGCTGACTTCGGCGTCGCTAATCTTCTTTCTCTGCTGGATGCGCTCGCGCCTCCGCGCGAAAGGCATCCCGCCGCGTGTCGCTTATTTCGCAGTGACGTTGCTCGCGCTGATGGTGATCACGCTCACTGGGCATCTCGGTGGAATCCTCAGCGGCGTTGAAACGCCCTGAGTGGTAGGCAACCGGACCCCTCAAATGCACACAACGATTAGTCAGATGCTATACCCGGATCGCCAGGCGTTTTTTGAGAAGCTTGCGCTGAGTTTACCGCCGCAACCGGCAATCAAGATCGGGCCGGCGCCGCTCCCTGGCGGAGAGCGCAGGGCAGGATTGCGGAATTTGCGGAATGCGGTGCCGACCGAGAGCTTGAGCATGGCGCAACGAAGCATGAAGCCGAGCCGAAGATCACAGAGAGATCAGAGGCCGGAGACGAGAGGTCTGAATTCAGACGAGTTAGCATGAAACCGATATTCCAAATTAATCATCGACACGGATCGAGCGCGCACACTGCGCGCATGCGTCGTAGGTCCCCCAAGACGGACTTTCATTACCAAGCACCGACGCTCGACGATATCCGTGGCCGACCTGTTGAGGATTGCAAACCGCCTTTCTATGCTCTCAGCCGGGATTACTTCGCGCGCGAAGCGCATCTGCACTTCGCGACCGAGGCCACGGCTTTTTCCTGCTCATGATGACGACCGTGCTGCCGTTGTTCAATGGAGCAAACGCCGTCGTGGAGCTGATCCGCTCGACCGGGGGGAGCATTCTGATTCCGGCGATTCGTTAGGAATCGCCAGAACTCTTAGGATCGACAGGTGGCTGACGACGAAATTCGTCAGCTCGACACATTCGACGTCGCTCAGGGCTGGCTTCGTCTTGCCCTACCAGCGATAGTTTCGATGATGAGATGCGTGATCACAGCGCTGCTCCTGTTTCCGTCGATCGTAGCGGTGGCTGAGAATACTGCCCCGAAGTTCTCCACGGCGAATCCGTCCTTTGGCGGATTTGACGTTCGTTCCGCCGAGCGATTCGCGAAGTTGGCGCTCGCGTGCGTCGAGAAAGAGTATCCGAACAAAATCAGTCATGTTCTGAATAGCGACGCCGATGTCGCCCCGCCACGGAAGCTCACCCCCGCATTTTATGGCTGTTACGACTGGCATTCATCCGTTCACGGACATTGGTTACTCGTCAAGCTGATCCGGACGTTTCCAGACGCGTCGTTTGCCCGGTCGGCGCGCGACGCGCTGCGCAAGAGTCTCAGCGCGGAAAACCTGAAGCAGGAAGCCACTTATCTTCGAGGAGCGGGTCGGGCGAGTTTCGAACGGCCGTATGGATTGGCGTGGCTTTTCCAATTATGCGCCGAGCTGCGCGAGTGGGACGATGAGCAGGCGCGCGAGATGTCGGCAAACCTGCGGCCACTTGAAGAAGAGGCCGTGGAGCGATTGAAAACGTGGCTGCCTAAACTCTCGCATCCGGTGCGAATCGGTGAGCACGATCAAACCGCGTTCGCGCTTGGCCTGATGCTCGATTACGCGCGTTCAACAGGCAACGAAGCGTTCGCGAAACTTGCTAGTGATTCGGCGAAAAAGTTCTTTCTCGCTGATAAAGATTGTCCGCTCAATTATGAGCCTTCCGGCGAAGATTTTCTTTCTCCCTGTCTGGGCGAGGCAGACGTCATGCGCCGCGTGCTTTCTCCGGCGGAATTCGCGAAGTGGCTAAAAGATTTTCTGCCGGAAATCCCAGCGGCGCCTCCACAAAGTGAAAGGCCCGCAATCGATTGGCTGCCAATCGTAGTCTCACCCGATCCCAGCGACCCGAAGCTCGCGCATCTTGACGGATTGAATTTGAGCCGCGCATGGATGTTGGAGGGAATTATCTCAGCGCTTCCTGCGGACGATCTTCGCCGGCCAGCGCTTGCTGCCGCGGCAGACGCCCATCGCCGCGCTGGGCTTACCGCGGTGACGGGCGAGCATTATGAAGGCGGACATTGGCTCGGAAGCTTTGCGGTCTATCTGACCACTCAGCGCGGAATTCAACGCGCAAAATAAGCAAAGCAGCCAACTACTTGTAAATCTCCACGACGAATTTGCCGTTTAGATCCACGTATCCCCGGTACATCCCAGAGGTGTTAAACGGTAAGGCCATGTTTCGCTGGCGATCGATCGCGATCAATCCACCGGTGCCGCCAAGCTTCGCGACCTTATCAAGAACACTCTGCGCAGCTTCTTTCAAAGACATTCCGCGATATTCCATTAGAGCCGAAACATCATGCGCCACGGTTGCACGAATAAAATATTCGCCGTCGCCTGTGGCAGAGACAGCGCAGGTTGAATTATTTGCGTAAGTGCCCGCGCCGATGACCGGGGAATCACCGACACGCCCCGGCCGCTTGTTGGTCGTGCCGCCAGTTGAAGTTGCCGCGGCGAGATTGCCATTCCGATCGAGCGCTACCGCTCCGACCGTCCCATGTCGATCTTGATCGGTAATGATAAACGCTTTCCCGGCGGTGCCCGTGCGACTCTTTTCGGCAGCTTTAATTTTCTCCAAAGCCTCCCAGCGCTCCTGGGTGTAAAAATATTTTTGATCCACCAGTTCAATCCCGTTCTCCCTGGCAAAAGTTTCCGCGCCGTCGCCATCCATCATTACGTGACCAGATTTTTCCATGACGAGCCGGGCCAGGCTGATGGGATTCTTGATGTGCTTCAAGGAAGCAACCGCGCCGGCCGCGAGCGTTTTGCCGTCCATGATGGCCGCGTCCATCTCATTTGTGCCAGCGCTCGTAAACACTGCGCCTTTGCCTGCATTAAAATGCGGATCGTCCTCGAGCACGCGCACGGCGGCTTCTGTGGCGTCGAGGCTCGATCCACCGCGCTTCAAAATTTCGTAACCCGCCATTAGCGCCCGCTCCAGGCCGGCGCGGTAATCACGCTCGCGTTCTGGTGTCATTTTACTGCGCTCAATAGTTCCGGCGCCGCCATGCAGTACGAGCCCGAATTTTTCTATTTCCATGTTTGGCTGGTCGTCTGGTTTTCCTTTACTAACGGCCTTCGCCGGACCGGATTGCCCCTGGGCGGCCGCCAGCGCCCCGGCACTAAATAGCACGGTGGCAAAGAAGCAATTCCGTATGCGAAACAAATTCATATCGCGCAGGGTCAGTCCGCCAGCGAATTCTGGATCTTAACATCCAAAGCTGGACGGCGAAAGCCTTCGGCGTTGTGCCGACTGGCTTACCTGTAGCCGTCGCCCTGCTTGCATCGCTGAAGCTTTCCGAAGGCGGGTGGGCGACGCGATGCCCGCGCGTCAAAATCATCAGCGCCGCGCTTCCCATAGGGAAGCGACTACAGCAAACGATTTAACCTCTAACCCTTCGACAAAGTTTGCTCTTTTGCCCATCGCGAAGTAAGGCAACTCTCCTAAATGGCGAACGCTCATCCGCCCGTTGTCGTTGCCCAAGAAATCGGTCAGGTCGCGCGCAATTTTCTGCGCGAAGTGGGCAGCGTGTTTTGGTTCATCGCGCATACGTTCGAGGAAACGCTCGAGCGTATTCAGCACGGGCGCGTGCCATTTCGCGCCGCGAGCTTTTTCCGCCACACCGAGCGGGCCGGTGTCGATTCGGTACCACTGGTCGGGCTGGTTTCCTTTTTTCTCGGTCTGACCATGGCGCTGTTGACGGGCTACCAGTTACAACGCTTCGGGACGGAGCGGTTGATCCCCGGTCTGGTTGCAATTGCTTTTACACGCGAGCTTGGGCCCCTGATCACCGGTATCATGCTCGCAGCGCGAATCGGCGCGGCGTTTACGGCGGAATTGGGCACCATGCAGGTTTCCGAAGAAGTTGAGGCAATCGAGGCGATGGGAATCGGCCCGTTGCGTTTCCTTGTTGCGCCGCGACTGCTTGCGCTGTTTCTGCTGATGCCGTGCTTGTCCACGGTTTCGAACATCTCGGCAATATTCGCGAGCAGCCTTATCAGCAAAGCTTATTTCAGCATCGCCTTTCCCTATTTTCTCGACCTCGTAAAGGATTCGCTGCTGATTCGCGATATCATCACTGGCGTTTTGAAGAGCTTCTTGTTCGGTCTGCTCATCGGGGCGATCGCCTGTTACCGGGGGCTGACCGTCAAAGGCGGCGCCGCGGGAGTCGGCACATCGACCACTTCAAGTGTTGTCACGGCAATCACTGCCGTGATCGGCTTCGATACACTCTACAACATCGTTTACACTGTGTTTTTCCCAACTTGAGCACGCCGTCGCACATGGTCGAGCTGCGCGACGTGCACATGCAGTTCGAGGAAAAAAAAGTGCTCGACGGTTTTTCTCTCAAAGTCGAGCCACAGGAACGTCTCGTTATCATGGGCCAAAGCGGCAGTGGCAAGAGCACGATTTTGCGGTTGATTCTGGGCACGCTCCGGCCCAATTCCGGTTCGATTTTTTTCAAGCAATTTGAAATCACGCGGCTGCGGCGTCGGAAGTTGCAGCAAGTTCGCCGGCACATGGGAATGGTCTATCAATACTCGGCGCTGCTGAGCTCGCGCAATGTGCGCGACAACGTCGCGTTGCCGCTGGAAGAGCTAACGGTTAAGTCGCGGAGCGAGATTGACAAGATTGTCGATGAAAAGCTCGACCTCGTCGGCATGAAAGATACAAAAGAGCTGTTGCCCGAGGAGCTGAGTGGCGGCATGAAAAAACGCATTGCTCTGGCGCGCGCACTTGTGCTTAACCCCGAATTGCTCCTTCTTGACGAGCCCTCGGCTGGACTCGACCCAGTTATTGCTTCCGTGATCGATGAGTTGATTATCAGCCTCAGCGAAAAATCGAAGGTTACATCGATCACCGCCACGCATGAAATGGACAGCGCCTTTCGCATCGGCACGCGAATGGCTATGCTGTATCAGGGAAAAGTCATTGAAGAAGCCGAACCTGAAAAATTCAAACAATCCAAAAATCCGGTGGTCGCTCAGTTCTTGAGCGGGAGCACCAAAGGTCCCATTCTGGAAGGCAGCCAAGATGCAATTACAAAGAAATGAAATTATGACCGGGCTGCTCGTGATCGGGACGATCGCGGTGATCGCGTTCGTTCTTGTTCTGCTTGGCGCTCCGGGGTTGTTCCGGCCGCTTGTGACCTACAAGATTTATTTCGACAACGCAGTCGGAATTAAACAGGGCGCGCCGGTAATGCTTGCGGGTCGCAAGATTGGACAAGTCCAGAAACTTTTTTCGCCAGTCTCGAGCGAAGAAGAGAAACGCGCCGAAGAAGCAGCCGCAGCCATTCATCCGTCCGAACCCAACGCCAGCCCCGCTCCGGCGGAAAACAAGCCAAAGTTTGAGGTGCGCGTCGACGTTCAAGTGGACAAG
>VBQC01000092.1 GCA_005887825.1 Verrucomicrobiota bacterium
AGCGCTTTGCTTCGATCTCCGGGATGCCGAGACCGATCAAACCGCCGACAACACCCCCGGTCGCCGCTCCGACGGCCGCGCCACTAAGCGCCGCCATAATTGGACCGGCTGCGATAAATGGACCTACGCCGGGAATTGCCAGCGCGCCAATGCCTGCCAGCAATCCGATCACGCCGCCGGTGGCGCCACCGGTAGCCGCACCGGTCGTTGCGCCCTCCGGCGCCTTTGTCGCTGTAACGTGACCAACGTCACGCGTGCCGCCTGTATCAGGCATTAGCACTGAAATTTCCGACTCTGCGAATCCTTGAGCTTGAAGCTGCTCGACAATTCGCTCAGCCTGGCCGTGTGTAGTTGCAATACCGAATACTGATTTAGACATAATGATTTTCTTTCGTTTGTGTGAGGTTATTTGTTACTTCGATCCTTTGACGTCGAGTTGATCGTCGATCTGGGCGCCGCCAGCCGCTGATCTCGCAAGCTGATCGATTTTTGCTTTTTCTTGCGCACTCTTAACGGGTCCGCGGAGTGTGACTTGGCCGTTAGCGGTAATGACTTTGATGTTCTTCGCAGTCGTTGAAAGCTCGAGGTCTTTCATTAGCGCCCGCCGGATGGCCTGCGTGGTTTTTAAATCCGCAGAACTGTTTGACTGGTCGCCAGAGGTCTTGGTTTCACCGGAGCGATCACGCTCGTTTGCCGCCGTGTTATCGGGTTTCGCCTTCTCATTGTCGGCGGCCAATGCCGCCAGGCTAAATGCGCTTAGAGAAGCTAAAGCTAGTAAGGTTCGTTTCATGGGTTCTTTTAGTTTGAAGTTTGTGGGGTGTCGGCATCGTTGATCGCAACCGATACCGCCACCGGTTTTATTTAGTTTATTATTTAGCCGCGACGTTGATCACGGATTTGGCCAACTTGGTTAACTTTTTGTCTGTATCTGATTCTTCGTTCAAGGTAGTCTGAAGTAGCTGCGCACCATCCGGATCCTCCAGCAACTCGGCGTATGTCCGAGCGCAGCCGTAACCGGCCATCTCATAGTGCTCAACGCGCTGCGCCGCAGCAATTAGCCCGGCATCGCGCACTTCCTCTTCAGCATCTTCTTCGATCATCTCGTCTCCTTCTTTAATCAGACCCTCCATGCCCTCACATTTCGGGCCGCGGGTTGACTCGTCGTGGCTCGTTAAAATCTTTTCAAGACGCGCCGCGTGTTCCTTCGTCTGTTCCAAATGTTCTTCGAACCCCGCCGCAAGCTGTTTGTTAGTAGCGGCTTTAACCATTTTCGGCAGCGCTTTTATAATCTGCTTCTCCGCGCTGTAGAGGTCTTTCAGTTCGTGAATGTAAAGGTCTTTCAGTGTTTCTAGTTTCATGTGTGTTGGATTTAATTTCGTTGGTTTTGTTCGTACCTGAGTCTTCAATGAAGCGAGCTCGCTCCCAAAATCCTTATGCGCAACCCCGCAGCAGAAAGATCAGGAGCAAAATCGGAATCGGAATTCCGAGAAGCCAAAGCAAAATGTATCCAGTCGCACCCGCTTGTTTGATTCTATTCGTTAAATGCATCTCAGATATCCTTTCTTAACGTTATTGATTCGGAACTCTTCGTTGTGCGCAGGAACTTGCTTTGATTGATGAAAACACACAATCGGGACGACGGATGATCGTCTAATCAGACAAAATCCTATTGGACATAGGACGATTCGTCTCGCAGCGGATCTTAATTTTGTTACGGCTATATCGGTTTTATCATCCGAAATATCTTTGTAGCGAATCAAAGATTATCTAGGAGTTCCGTCATTTATGCCTGACCAACCAAGCTCAGAAAAGAAACAAAGCCTGCTATCATCTAAAGATATTCAGGTTCCGCCGATCTCGAAGCAAACAGCTGGCGCCGTAGCTGGTGCGGCAATTGGCAGCGTAGCCGGCCCGATTGGCGCCGTCGTTGGCGGAGTAGTCGGTGCTCTCGCGGGAAAAGCCGCGTCCGGCGAGCGGCCAATTCGGAAGGCCGTTAGACGCGCCAGAGCAGTCTCGAAACGTGCACTCAAGCGACAACCCGTGAAAAAGTCCTTGCCTAAGTCGCGCAAGGCGAGCGGGCGATCACGCGGCAAGACTGCGAAACGGAGAGGATCTCGGCGATCGCTAACAGCAAGATCGCGCAAGCGAACGGTACGCGCGTCGCGCAAATCGACAAGACCTCGGCAAAAAACGACATCGTCGCGTGCGCGGCAGAAACGCCGCAGCGGTCGCAAGAAAGGACGTTAGAACACCGATCGCGGTTGTTAGCTCTTGATACGCTCTACCATGCTGCGACTCCAATTAAGTTGATTCCGCGCCTTCCGCATCTCTTACAATTTCGAGCTGCCGTGTCGCGGCCAAGATGATGATTAATGATCTCTGGTACAAGGACGCGATGATCTATTGCCTTTCGGTAGGGACCTATATGGACGCCAAACACGATGGCATCGGTGGCTTCGAGTCGTGAACATCAAGGCAGCCAATTAACCGCTACGAGGGCGAAAAGAACGTGAGCTGGTTCATCTTTGTCTTGGGGGCGCTGGCGACCTTCCGGCTGAGCCATCTGATTGCGAAGGAGCGTGGTCCGCTTGCTGTTTTTGAGCGTCTTCGTAACGCGATGCCAGGCGGCCGCAGCTCGGCTAAGGAGTGGCTCAGCTGCATCTTCTGTTTCTCTCTTTCTGCAAGCGCGCTGGTTTGCTTGATCCTCTGGTGCGGAGATCTGAAGCTTAGCTGGGAGGAATGGGTTCTGCATTGGCTCGGCTTCAGTGCCGTTGCGTTGGTCATCAATCAAGCCTTTAAGTTTCAAAAATGAAAGCACAGGCCGCATAGCGCCATGCCGCTGGGAAATTCGAAATCAACGGCGGCGTTTTGAGTCGCGCGCCTTTTTTTGCGGGGCGCGCAATACGATTCGAGAGGATGAACGGGTGTCAGCCTTCAAAAATTTCCTCATGAGCGCGAGTGCAGAATCGTTTTCTTTCTTTGTGTTCGACACCGTGCAATCCGAGGGCACAAACAAGTTGAAGTCGCGCATGTAGGCATCGTTGGCTGTGAAAAGAACGCAAAAGTTTCCAGCAATGCCGGTGAGGATTAACGTTTGCGTTTCCAGATAGCGAAGAAGCGTCTCGAGCGTGGTAGAAAAGAATCCAGAGTGCTTCGGCTTGAGCACGAAGTAATCGCTTTCTTCGGGCCGCAATAATTTCACGACGTCCGCGGCGCACCCATACCGCGTACAGTGCTCGACAGTACGCCGGAAATCGGATTTCCACCGCCCGAAATTGTCATTTACATAAATTACGGGCATTCCCGCTTTTTGCGCGCGCCGTTTCAAGCGTAAGAGATTGCGCGCCATCGGCCGTGCATACTTCAGTAACTGATCCGCTTTGGGGAAATCGAGGTCGTTGATGACATCAATCAAAAGAAGCGCGGACTTATGTTTGTCCGGTGCACTGCCGTGCAGATCAATATTTTTTTCCGGCATGAGATTTCCGTAAAGTCGGGCCCGGATACGCCGTCGAACAAGGCAGCTGTCCCCGAAGGAGGCCGCGAGTGATGAAGAGACTTCTAATATTCGCCCGTAAGCCCAGGAGCGTAAGGTGCCTTTCGCTTCGTATTTCCTTAAACCCTTCTACTCAGACACGTCCCATCAGCGCGAAGATCAACAATATCAGGAGAACCAGGCCTAGACCGCCGCTTGGGTAATATCCCCAGCCGGAACTGTACGGCCAAGTTGGTAACGCCCCGATCAACACGATGATTAAAATAACAAACAGAATTGTGCGCATTAACCGAGCCTATTCTTGTCCACCTCGGGATTGCTATCGGGCCGGCGAATGATTGTCTAATCAGACAAAATCCTATGGTGCACGCAACGATTGTCTCGAAGTGCAGGTCGCCGCTGCGTTGATCTGGTCGAAACGCGCTGTCGTTTAGCGGTTGGGGGTATTAGGATTGCGAAGGTCGCAATTGGCTATGCCAACGGGATATAGCCGTAACTAAGGTAAAATCCGGCTGCGGAACTGCGGATCATAAAAGGATAGCCCATGTTTCGAGCCTTTGCATGCAGCGCCGGTTGAATTATGATTTGTCATGCCAACGGAAACCTCCATCCCCGATGCCGAAGATTTGAAATCGCGCGTGCGCGAATTGCGGAGGTTTCTTTGACGTTGAAAAACTTCAGGAAAATCTAGGAATAATCGAAGGCCGTATGGCCGCGCCCGACTTTTGGTCGAATCGCGAGCGCGCTCAGACTGATGTCGAGGAAGTCTCCCGATTGCGCTCCCTGATCAATCCATTTCAAGAGTTGGAACGCGAAATTGAGGATTTCAGTGCATTGCAGCAACTAGCTGACGAAGAAAGCGATCCTACTGCGCGTGCGCACGCTGAGAAAGAAGTGGCGACCGAACACGCCCGCTTAATTCACAAGCTGGAAGAATTCGAGCTGCGCCAATTTCTTTCCGGCGAGAACGATCGCGCTAACGCGTTTCTCACCATTCACTCCGGAGCGGGGGGCACCGAGTCGTGTGATTGGGCCGATATGTTGTTGCGCATGTATCAACGCTGGATTGAGCGAAGTGGGCTCAAATCACAGACCGTGGACATTCAACAGGGAGAAGAAGTGGGTATTAAATCGGTGACTTTGCTGGTGACCGGCGAGTACGCGTACGGTTATCTTCAGACCGAGCGGGGCGTGCATCGGCTTGTGCGTATTTCACCGTTCGATGCAAACAAGCGGCGTCACACTTCATTCGCGAGCGTCGATGTTGTCCCGGAAATTGCCGACACCGCCCCGATCGAAGTCAATCCGGCCGATCTTGAGATCGATACGTTTCGCAGCGGCGGCAAGGGCGGGCAGAACGTCAACAAAGTGGAAACCGCCGTGCGGATTTTGCATAAGCCCAGCGGGATTGTGGTCGCCTGCCAGGCCGAGCGGAGCCAGGGGCGCAATCGCGAGCTCGCGATGAAAATGTTAAAAGCGAAGCTGTACGAAATCGAACAGGACAAGAAGCGCGCCGAGATCGACCGGCAGTATTCGGAGAAAGGCGACATCGCGTGGGGAAATCAAATTCGTTCTTACGTTTTCCAGCCGTACCAAATGGTGAAGGACCACCGCACTGGCGCAGAAACCAGCAACGTGCAGGATGTCATGGATGGCAACATCGACACGTTTATCCAGGCAAAATTGCACGGGGTGAAAGCTAGCAAGGGCGAAGGGAATGGGAATCAGGCGTGAGTCTCGCCTAAGCATTCTTCTTTGTCATTCCGAGCTGAGTCGAAGAATCTCTTACTGTTATTCTAGCGTCGCACGGCAAGATCAATAGTAAGAGATGTTTCGATTCCGCTCGACATGACATCCAGACGAAATTGCGCGGGGAAAAGGCCATCAAGGGGAGCGGAATAGAGCGATATTTAGTTGATGAGCCGCAATCGAAAGCGCGCATCAAATTCTCCACCGTTATGCGCCGTACACGGCGCACACGAGGAAAGTCGCGCTGACAATTTGGGCATTTGTAGAGATAGCGCCGCAGACGTTCGCTCACTGGGAATGGAAGGTTATGACAACGCTTCTCGTCGCCGATTCCTAAATCGTAACAAGCCTGCCGCCATTCGACGCCATGCGGCAAAATCCGCCGCCGGCCAGCACGAAATTGCGCGAGAAGATGCGCGAGCTCGTGCCGAAGCGTGCGATCGATCTCCGCATCTCCGTGATCACGAAGTCGCGGATTTAATGAAATGACCTTGAAGCGATAGTCGGCTCGACCTGCGCAAGTTTTCAGGCGCGCATTCCACTCGACGCGAATTTCCTTTGCGATTTGACCTGCGCCGTTGCTGCGCAAAAGTTCA
>VBQC01000063.1 GCA_005887825.1 Verrucomicrobiota bacterium
TGCGCCGGAACACGAAACGCATAAACCCACCGATCGAGCTGTCGCTCTCGACTCGTTTGCGATTATAAATCCAAACGAGCGAGAGGTACTGCACATCGTGGAACACTTCGAACAAGGCGATACCGACGAGAACGCTGGCTACGATGTTGTTGCAGTACCACCAAAAAGAAATGCTCGTGACAAGAAGCACCAGCTTTACCGGACTTGGGCGCCTCCCTTGCATCCACGCCCAGATGAAATTCACCAGGAATACACCTGAAATCGCCAAAGCCAACGCCAGCAACCCTTGCTGCGCTGTCCGAAGGAGAGCCGGCGGAATTAAAGGTCCGCCCGCGGCATAATAACTTTCCAAGGTGTCGGTCATCCGCTGGGGCGAAAGAAGGACAGCCGTTGCAAACCAGATGCCGCACAATGCAAAATCAAGACGGCGCGTCAGCTGGGCGAACGAGCCCACTTTCGCGTCGTAGATGCGACAGAACCCGTATGTTTGCATCATTCCATGCCAAACGCCCCACACAAACGCAACCAGCACAATGCCCTTCAGGTCCCACAGAGAAAAGGCCGCGCAAACCACTACGAGGAAAATCGGCGCGCAAATGAAGCGCCATCGGAAACGCTGAAATAAGGCGCGGTCGCCGTAGGCGCGAATCATCCCAGGCAAGTGGTGTCCCATTGCACCGAACGCCGCGACAAAAAGATAAATGTCTTCGGCGGCCCAAAATCCCTGTGCTCCGACAAAGATGGGCACCAGCAAGAGCGGCGTACAGACGTAGAGAATCAGGTCGCGCCAGCTGTCCAGAATCCACAAATTAGGCGTTCGTCCGGCGGCTGCCGGAGCAGGCGCAGCCGGGACAGTTTGCGGGCGTGAGAATGCAGAAACGTGCTGCATGCGTCTTGGCGGAGCCAAGCTTCTCTCAAATTACTGCGAAAATCAATGAGATCATTCAGACACGAATTGCACGAATTCACACTAATTGGTCCAACGGTGCCTCACACCCTGCCTCTGCATTCACGCGGCTCGTGAAATTCGTGTCTCGTGTCTCATAAAACGATCCTTTTCCATTCCAAAGAATCGCCATCGAAATTCACCAACAGGCCGAGTCGAAGTTTCGAGGTGGCCAGATAGGTCTGGACATCAATTACACGAATCGTCGGAAGTCAGGAATGACAAAACAATTCGTGTGCGTTCGTGAAATTCGTGTCTCGAAAAGCAAAACGGCCGGGCCCAGTGAGGAGCCCGGCCGCTGTGAATTATCCCGCTGTGTGCTTTAGAACCGCTTCTTCAGCCCGACGTACCAGAACCGGCCTTTGATGGTCGCAATCGATTCGTCGTAGCCGTTCTCGAAGGAACCAGCCACAAACGGCGGATCTTCGTCTAACACATTCTGCATACCAAGCGTGATCGTGGTGTTGTTAAGCCACCATCTCCAGTTGTTGCAGCCGTATTCAGCCGTGGACACTGGGATGACGTTTTTCTCCTTGCCATCCTTCATCTTCACGTTTTTCCCGCCGTCCTTGGCAAAGCCAGGCACTTCTGCTGCTGCAGGCGGCGGCAGGTTAAACGTGTAGTTTAAGATGAGATCCAGCGTGGTCCATGCGGACACTTTGCGTGCGCGCGGAGACTGTTCGCCTACATTGGGGTTCGGGTCACCGGTAAGTGTATAGAATGGCCCCTGGATTCTCGGTTGTGACAGTTTAATGGGATTGGACTGCGATCCTGCCAGGCTGACATTGTCATCCTGATACTGGCCAATCCAGTGAACCACCGCGCCGACGTCCAGACCAGCCATCCACGTATCGGCCGGGCCATCGTAGAAGATACTGAAGTTAGCTCGTTGCCACGGCAGCGAACTGGTTAGAGCAAACCCCGGCGGCAGGAACGTGCCCGCGATACCAAACCGTTTCGTAGTGGCGTTAGGCTGAAATTCAGCCCGGGATAGCCAGGTTCCGTTGACCGTAGTGGTTAACCTTCCCCAATCTCCGCCGCCGAAGATCGTCGAATCCAGAATATAGATCCCCTCGTAATCTAGACCTTCGAAAATTGCACCGGAAAGGTTATCACTGGGATCGATGACCAGCGTGACTGGGCCATTCGCGCCGGGGACTGCACTAGTGCCACGAAACACGAAGGGCCCGTTCTGCTGAACACCCGGGGTCGGGGGATTACTCTCGATAAGGAACTGCGCGCCTTCGGCCGACACAATGTCGCGCATATCAATATGCCACCAGTCGGCGCTCAGCGTCAGTCCTTTGATCCATTTCGGGCTGTACACGATTCCGTAGGTCCACTCATAGGCCACTTCCGGGTGCAGGGTTGGATTTCCTATGACGCGTTCTTCAATCTGTGGCTCGGTCTGAGCGGAAAACGGATCTGAGACGATTGGGAAGTTTTGCGAACTCGCAGGCGTGAGTTCTGCCAGCGTCGGCGCGTGGAACGCTTCGGTATAGCTACCGCGCAGGGTCACGGCCCCGATATACTTGGGATCAAGCGGTTGCCAGCGCACTGACACCTTCGGCTTCTGCGCGTTATAACGGCTGTGCTCCGCCGGCAGGCCCGCGAAGAGTCCCGAAGGCAGCACTGCAGAAGTGTTGTTGCTGAACCATTCCTCGCGCTCGGCGAAGTCCACCTCGAAGCTGTAGAAGCCGGGGAAATTCCATGTCGGGCTGGTAAACGGCACCCGCACTTCCTCGAAAACTGACCAGACATCCCGGTTCACCCGGAAGCTTTGGCCGTCCACTGAGCCAATGGATTGAAACGTATTATTGAGCGCATCACGATCGCGCGTAAATCTCGGCGCCTCGTACTCACCGCCAATGGCAAAGGAGACTGGCCCGGCGGGAAGATTAAACAGATCGCCGTTAAAAGTGAGATAACCTATAGGCAACTCAAATTCGCCGGAGTTATGCAGGGTAACATAAACAGCTTGTCTGGCCGCCTTCGTGTTGTGGGCATGGAAATTCAGGAACGGATCGAATGCGGTGGCTGGATCCGAATCTAACAGAGCCTCCCGCAACCCGGGCTGGCTGACTTCGCCAATGGACAGATCCTGTCCTTCGTTCCGGGAGTAGCGGAAACCCATTTCCCAATTCCACGTCTTGAAGTAATCGGCGATCCATCCCATTTCACCACGCAGGCCGACGTCGAAGAGTTGGTCCCAGTAAGTGAATTTTTCACTTCTCGGACCGGTATCGTTAATACCGCGGAACCGAACGCCCGTGGTCACAGGGAGACCGATTCCACCAGGAAAGAAGTTTGGAATGGTTGCATTCCCAACCGTGAACGGGTTCCATGCATTAAAAGGAAAGACTGGCACACTGATGCCGGCGGGACTGAAGAAGGTGTTAGTCCCCGGATTCTTGAACGGGTCAGGGGTAAACGGCACTGCTGCCAGGGACGAATCGAAAAACGAGCGCGAATATTTGAAGTCGGCAAATACCGTTAGGTACTTATCGCAGATATCGCGGGTGAAGGAACCATAGTACACCTGGCGATCCCCCGGAGGCAGCGCCGGCGTGAAAGCGGCAAAGTTAAAGAAGAAGTAGTCGCCGCCGCCTTTGTAGTCCGTCCCGAACTGTGGCATGGGGGCTTGGATCGCATTCGGGCCGATGATACCCGGGGCGCCTGGATATGCGTTCGGATTAGCCACAAACGGGTTTATATAGAATGGATTATTTGCCGCGCCCGTAGATGAGCCCGGAATCGGGGTGTTCACACCGGGTATCGGAAGCCCGCCGGGGCCGAAAAACATGGTCGGGAGCAATCGGCGGCTGCCCACGCGGCCGGGGAAATTGCCGCTGCGCGCATCAAACCCGCCAAACGGAACAAAGAAGCCGTTGGAAGCAATGTCCCTGTCCCGGCTGAAGATGCCGCCGGTACGCTCCCAGAAATCGGCAATGACAACGATATCCGTCTTGTCATCGCCGGTGCCGGCTTTCAACCATGCCTCCCACTCACCCATCTCATTGGATGCTCCCAAATTGCTGTTCCCGTACTGCCCGCCGATTTCCAAACCGCGGAATTTGTGGACCAAAAAGAAGTTGACCACGCCGGCGATCGCGTCGGTGCCGTACACAGCCGAGGCGCCATCCTTGAGGATGTCAACGTGATCGACCATCGAAAATGGTATCAGGTTAATGTCCACGCCGCCGCTAAATCCAGCAACGCCCAACGAACCATAGGCAAC
>VBQC01000181.1 GCA_005887825.1 Verrucomicrobiota bacterium
ACAGTCTTTAAACCGGCGATTTGGCTTTTGAACGCGGCGAGTAACTGGATCCTTCTGCATCTTCTTCGTATCGAGCCCATCGCCGAAGGGGAGTTGGCCCACAGCGAAGAGGAATTGCGGTTAATATTCGACCAAAGTGCAACGTCTTCGGAGGTTACGCCTCTCGGCCGCGAGCTTGTTATCAACGTGCTCGACCTGCGCAACCGCGTCGTGCGCGATATCATGACGCCGCGCGGCGAAATCGTTTATCTCGATCTCGAGGACGACTTCGAGACGAACGTGAACAAGGCGATCGAGTCACGGCACACGCGTTTTCCGCTTTGCCGCGAGAACCTCGACAACACCATCGGCCTTATCCACATGAAGGAGCTGCTGCCGATGATGCGCGATCCGCAGCCCGATTTGTTGAAGATTAAACGCGATTTGATTCCCGTCCCGGAAATGATGCCGCTGGAAAAATTGCTTAAATTGTTCTTGAGCAAGCATGCACATCTTGCGCTGGTGGTGGATGAATTTGGCGGAACCGTCGGCATGGTGACGCTGGAGAATGTGCTCGAGGAGGTCGTCGGCGATATTCAGGACGAGTTCGATTTTGAAAAGGAAGAATTTCGCAAGATCAGCGCGAACGAATTTACCGTGGACGGCGCGCTCGGACTTTACGAACTGAACGAGCTCGCCAGGCTTGAACTAGAGAGCGCAGACGTGAGCACCATCGGCGGGTACGTCACCCATTTGCTCGGTCATCTGCCGAAACAAGGCGAACAGGTTAAAATCGGCAACTACCTCGTCACGGTTTCGCAAACGGATGGCCGTCGCGTCAATCAACTTCATTTCAAGAAATTGGACGACGTTGCTGACGAAGAATCTCTTTCCGTGACAAAATCGAGCGCCTCGTAGATGTGGCCGCGCGGAGTTAGGGGCGCGGGACGGGAGACAGGCCTCGTGGCTACAACATGGACCTTATCGCGACGACCGAGATCACCTGCCCGCACTGCGGCGAAATTTTCCCGGTGCAGATCGATACGTCGCAGTCGGAACAAACCCTGATCGAGGATTGCGCCGTCTGTTGCCGCCCAATTACGCTGACGATCCGTTGCCGGCCGGGAGTAATTGTCGATCTTAGCGTTCTATAGCAGCCTCTCAAGAACGGCGTCGAGCAAGGCTCGCTATGCAATCGCGGATTCCAGCCTTGCGAGCAAAGCCGGCCGCCGCCGCAATTGCGCGGTGAGCGCTTCGATCGCGCGCAGCGTGGAGGAGCTGATGTAATGCTCCATCCCCTCCACATCGTGATAAATCACGCGATCGTCCAAGCCAAGAAGTTTCAGAAAATCGGTCAGGAGCTGATGCCGTTGTGCAATCTTGCACGCGAGGCTTTTGCCGGCTGTGGTCAGAATAAGACCGCGATACTTTTCGTATTTCAGCAAACCGTCGGCGTCGAGGCGTTGCACCATGTTAGTCACGCTCGCCTGGGAAATTTTTAGCGCCGCCGCGATATCGACTACGCGTGCATAACCTTTGGAGTTAATGAGTTCTAGGATGCGCTCCAGGTAATCTTCTACGGCAGCCGAGCTCCCGAGCGCCGATCGCGAATTGTTTCGTGCCATCGCCACAACGGTAGAAAAGAAAAGAAATTAAGTCAATCATATAATCATTTGACGATATAAGTAAATTAGGACAACCTAACTTCCGGTGAAAGAAAACGCATTCTGGCGATTCTCGATCTTGTTGGGCTTGATAACGCCAGTTGCGCTCACCGATGCTGCCGATGAGCTGGAAAACAAAAGTCGCTACAACCTTTTCAATTCGACACCGGCGAATTTGTTGCGCGAGTTAGCTACCGACCGGCCTGACAAAACCGAAGGACCGACAACAGTGGATGCGGGTCATTGTCAATTCGAAATGGATTTCGCCACTTTCACGTACGACCGAACAGATGGGGTTCGAACGAAGAATTGGAATATTGTGCCCTTCAACATTCGCGTCGGTTTGCTGAACACTGTCGAGCTAAGCTTGATCTTTGAAAGTTATCTGCGCGAAGCAATCGACGATCGTCCGGCGCGGACGACGTCGATCTTGTCCGGCATCGGCGATTTCACCATGCGTCTGAAAATCAACCTCTGGGGAGACGATGGCGGCCAGACCGCGTTCGCGCTTTTTCCGTTCGTGAAGTTTCCGACAAGCACGGGCGGTCTACGCGACGCTCCGGTTGAAGGCGGCGCGATCTTTCCCTTCAGCATAAAGTTACCGGCCAAGATCGACATGGGAATGGAAACCGGCGTCAGTTTTTTGCGGAATGAGTCCGGCGGAAATTATCACCAGGAGTTTGTGAACTCGGTAACGTTCACCCGTGAGATCATCGGCAAACTCAGCGGCTATTGCGAATTTTTCAGCGGCGTTATCACGGAACACGACTCGGATTGGATCGCCACCGTCGATCTTGGCGTTACTTACGCGCTAACCGAAAATCTCCAACTCGATTGCGGCTGCAATATTGGCGTCACGCGCGCCGCCGACGACATCAATGCGTTCAGCGGAATCAGCGTCCGTTTTTGAAATGATGAACCGACGGAACCAGACGATCGCAGCGGATGTTGAGCGCGGATGGCGCAGAAGAACACCGCATGTTTCGCTGCCGGAAGTCCACCGCAGCATCGTGGTCCCGACAACAGCGTCGTTTTGGCGGAAGCTGATAGCTTTCTCCGGCCCCGGTTTTCTCGTGGCGGTCGGCTACATGGACCCAGGCAACTGGGCGACGGATCTCTCCGGCGGCGCGAAGTTCGGTTATGCGCTGCTCACCGTCGTCATGATCTCCAATTTCATGGCGATCTTGCTTCAGCATTTGTGCATCAAGCTTGGCGTCGCCACTGGCCGCGACCTCGCCCAAGCGTGTCGCGATCACTATTCGACCCTGACCGTGTGGTCGCTCTGGATTCTCTGCGAAATCGCTATTGCCGCATGCGACCTAGCGGAAGTAGTCGGCTCCGCCATCGGTTTGCAGCTTCTTTTTGGCCTTCCGCTGGTGTGGGGGTGCATCATTACCGCGCTGGACGTGCTCGCGGTACTTTATCTCCAAACCAAAGGCTTCCGTTATATCGAAGCGCTTGTGATCACGTTGATCGTGACCATCGGCAGCTGCTTCGCCGCCGAGCTGATCTTCTCCAAGCCGGACCTTACGGGCGTCATGCTTGGATTCGTCCCCGGCCCGCGCATCGTCGTGAATCAAGGAATGCTCTACGTCAGCATTGGCATTCTTGGCGCGACCGTGATGCCGCATAATCTTTACCTGCACTCGTCGATTGTGCAGACGCGGATGTTCGAGCAAACGCCCGAAGGCAAACGCGAGGCGATCAAATTCGCCACCATCGATTCGACTGTCGCCCTCATGTTCGCGCTCTTTATTAACGGCGCGATTCTCGTTCTCGCCGCATCCGCGTTTCATTGGTCCGGTCATCAGGACGTAGCCGAAATTCAGGACGCTTACAAATTGCTCAGTCCGCTCCTAGGTGTCGGTGTGGCAAGCATCTTGTTTGCGGTGGCGCTTCTCGCTTCAGGACAAAACTCGACCCTTACCGGCACGCTCGCGGGGCAGGTCGTAATGGAAGGTTTCCTCAACTTCCGGATCACACCGTGGCTCCGTCGACTGATTACGCGGCTCATCGCCATCACTCCCGCAGTGCTCGTCATCGGTATTTTTGGGGAAAGCAAGACGACACAGTTACTCGTAGCCAGCCAGGTGGTCCTAAGCATGCAGCTCGGCTTCGCTGTCTGGCCGTTGATGCGGTTTACGGGTGAAAAGACGAAAATGGGCGAGTTCGCCAACAGGCTTTGGCTGAAAATTCTCGGCTGGACGACAGCCGGCATTATCATTGTGCTTAATGCGAAGCTGCTCCTGGACACCTTTCTGCCCGACTCCGTGCTCCAATCGCTTTATGGTTTCTTTCATATTCCGGTGCCAACACAATGAAGAATGACGAAGCTCCCGCCTTCGCAAGGCTACGGCGCGGCAGGCGAAGGACGAAGGACGAAGGAATGACGAACCAGAAAACCCGAACTGCAAGCTCGATATCTGTTTTGTCATTCGTCATTCGGATTTCGCCGTTGTTTTGTCATTCGTCATTCGACATTTGTCATTCTTGACTATGTATCGCAACATTCTCATTCCGCTTGAGAACAGCCCAGCTGATGAGACCATCCTCTCGCACATCAAGCCGCTCGCGCGCATGACCGGCGCGAAGCTGCTCCTTGTCCACGTCTCCGACGGTTGGGTGGCGCGCAATTTCAATCAGCTGAAGCTCGCGGAGAGCGAAGAGATGAAGGAGGACCGTGCGTACCTGGAAAAACGCAGCCGCGAGCTGACGGCAGAGGGTTTTTCCTGCGATGCCGTGCTTGCCCTCGGGGAACCCTCCGACGAAATCATCAAACTGGCGCGTGAGAAGGATGTCGATCTTATCGCCATGACCACGCACGGCCACCGGTTTGTGAGCGACATTCTCTACGGCGCCACGGCCGACAAAGTGCGCCACGAAGTGGATGTGCCGGTGTTGCTCCTGAAGGTAAAAACCTGACTGGAAGTGGAGTAACGGAGTGTTGAGAACTCACGCAGAGATTGCGTATATCAATCAGCCGCCACTCCAATACTCCATCACTCCATTGCTCCAGCGCCTGTGAAGGTCCTTTTTCTCACAAACGAATATCCGCCGCACATTTACGGCGGCGCCGGCGTTCACGTCGGCTATCTGACGCGCGAGCTTGCGAAGACCATGCCGGTCGAAGTCCGTTGTTTTGGCGATCAACGTTTTGAGAAAGGTAACCTCAAAGTCACCGGCTTCGAACTCGACACGACTGGTTTCACCTGCCCTGAGCCGTTGAAATCGGCTTTCGGTGCGGTGCGGCGCTGCACCGATTTCAACACGACGAACATCGATGCCGATATCGTCCATTGCCACACTTGGTACAGTCATTTCGGCGGGATTCTCGCCAAAAAGAACTACGGAATTCCGCTTGTGATCACGGTCCATTCGCTCGAACCGCTTCGGCCGTGGAAACGCGAGCAGCTTGGCGGTGGCTACGATTTCTCCCTTTGGATTGAAAAAACTGCGCTGGAAATGGCGGATGCGATCATTGCCGTTTCGGGTGAAACGAAGCGTGACATCGAACGATTGTTCCATGTCGATCCAGCGCATGTGCACGTGATTCACAACGGCATCGACTTGAAAGAATATTACAAAGTCGATTCAACCGACGCACTCAAGCGCCACGGGATCGATCCCAATAAACCCTACTTGCTGTTCGTTGGCCGGATCACGCGGCAAAAAGGAATTATCTATCTCGTGCGCGCCATTCAGTACATGGCCACCGATTTTCAAATCGTGCTGTGCGCGGGCGCTCCGGATACGCCCGAGATTGCCAGGGAAATGCAAGACGCCGTTGAGAGCGCGACAAAAAAGCGTTCTGACGTCATCTGGATCGCAGAAATGCTTGATCGAAATGCGGTCATAGAACTTTATTCGCACGCCGCCGTGTTCTGTTGCCCATCGATTTACGAGCCGTTTGGCATCATCAACCTCGAAGCAATGGCATGCGAGACAGCAGTGGTGGCGAGCGCAGTCGGCGGAATTAAAGAAGTCCTCGTGGACGAAGAGACTGGCCTCCTGGTTCCCCTCGAGCAAATGAAAGAAAGCCCGTTCGAGCCACTCGATCCGGAAAAATTTTCACGTGATCTTGCGGCGAAAATCAATCAGCTCATGGGCGATATGAAGTTGCGCGAGAAATTTGGGAAAGCCGGTCGCAAACGCGCTGAAGAAAAATTCAGCTGGTCCGCAATCGCGCAGAAAACGAAAGCGCTGTATGAAACGTTGAAGCCTTAAAGGGTTTTAGAATCGGCGCTTCTTGCCGCTTCACACTTCAACGCGTCAGTTTTCTGCGCAGAGTCATCCTGAACGCAGCGAAGGGTTTCACAAATCGATCCGACGTTCTTCCGCCTAAGCGTCATCTATTCTTCGATTGCGAGGTCCCTCGCTCCGCTCGGGATGACAAAGCTTTGTGGCGATGGCAACCTGAGCGTGAAGGTTGGCCGTTATGTTCGTTGATCGGATCAGAGTTTTTGCGCAAGCAGGAAACGGCGGGCGCGGTTCCGTCAGCTTTCGGCGGGAGAAATTTGTGCCGAAAGGCGGACCGGATGGCGGCGATGGCGGGCGCGGTGGCGATGTGATTCTGCGCGCGGATCGGCACGTGGATAACCTCTCGAATCTTTTCTACGAGCCGATCATCAAAGCCAAGAATGGCGGGCACGGCATGGGGAAAAAGATGCACGGACGTTCTGCGCCGCCGAAGATCGTGAGGGTGCCGGTGGGATCGATTGTTTGGCAAGCAGAGGAAAATAAAGAAAGCGAACACCGAACGCCTAACACCGAACGCCCGCCGCTGAATTCAGAAGAATCGAAAATCGACTTCGTCGTCGATCTTACACACGAGGATGAGGAGTTTGTTCTTTGTCGCGGTGGCGCGGGCGGCAAAGGAAACGTGCATTTCAAGAGCTCGCGCAATCGCGCCCCGCGTCAATACACTGAAGGGGAAGAAGGCGAGCAGGGCCATTTCCTGCTCGAGTTGCGCACGATCGCCGACGCCGGCCTCGTCGGTTATCCAAACGCGGGCAAATCGACATTGCTCCGAAAAATTTCGGCGGCGCGCCCCAAGGTGGCAGCGTATCCATTTACGACGCTGCATCCGATTATCGGCGTCGTGGAATTTCCCGGTTATCGCCGAGCGACAATCGCCGACATCCCCGGCCTAATCGAAGGCGCGCACCGTGGTCTTGGCCTCGGGCACGAATTTTTGCGGCATATCACGCGCTGCCGCATCTTATTGTTCGTTATCGACGTTGCGGGAAGCGAAAGCCGGAACCCAATCGAGGATTTGCAAAAATTGCGGCGCGAGATCGATCTTTACGATCCAACATTGTCAAAACGTCCATGGTACATTATCGCGAATAAAATGGATTTACCCGCGACGCGAGAAAATCTTCAAGCATTACAAGATCGATTTTCGACTGTTGAAATTGCCGCAGTCTCAGCGCAGACAGGTGAAGGCGTGGAAGAGTTAATAGCGAAATTGGAGAAGTGGCTGGCAAAAGCGTCGCAACCCATCGCCGTCGCTAAACGCGATCCGATTTCTCTCGGCAATTAAAGGTGGACAAGGCGAGAAAGCCTAGCGAAACTGGCGCTCTTAATGGGTAGACGGGTTATAGCGAGCTATTGTTCCAGCTTTCTCAAGCCGGAGATGTTGCACATTTACCGGCAGGTAAAGGCGCTGCGCAGCGTGGATACCTTCGTGGTGACCAAGGAAGTTCAGAATGCCAAGCGATTTCCGTTCCCAGATATAGAAATCATTCCAAAGCGGCGCACGAACCTGCTGGTGCACGGCTGGCTGAAATTCGTGGCGCGGCGCCCGCCGATTG
Source organism: Verrucomicrobiota bacterium (assembly GCA_005887825.1). Lineage (GTDB taxonomy): Bacteria > Verrucomicrobiota > Verrucomicrobiia > Chthoniobacterales > UBA10450 > Udaeobacter. Next base: position 7,457 of record VBQC01000181.1, read on the forward strand.
TTTATCGGGGTGAGTATCAAACGCTCGAATCGTTATTGGAACGCCATAACGCCGATCTGATGCACATCTATTTTGGCCACACCGGTGTCCACCTGCTTCCGTTCATCCAGCAATGGGGCAAACCGTGCGTGGTGTCTTTCCATGGGGCTGACGTGGCCGATAAACAGGACGTCAAAGATTACCCCGCGAAGTTGCGCCGCCTTTTTGACGCGGTTCCACTGGTGTTCGCGCGTTCTCAATCACTAGCTGAGCGGCTGATTAACCTGGGTTGTCCGCAGGATAAACTGCGGATCAATCGCACCGGGATTCCGTTAAATGAGTTTCCATTCATAGATCGACAACCGCCGCCAGACGGCAAGTGGCGAGTAGTCCAGGCGTGCCGATTGATCCCGAAAAAAGGTGTGGCGACGAGTTTGCGCGCGTTCGCGATTTTCAAGAGGGATAATCCCGAAGCGGAATTTTTCATCGCAGGCAAAGGGCCGTTGCAGCCGGAATTAGAAATGCTCGCAGCCGGACTTGGGATTTACAAAGACGTTCACTTTGTCGGATTTCTGTCGCAACCGAAACTGCTGGAGCTTTATGCAAGTTCGCACCTGTTTTTGCATCCGAGCGAAACATCACCAAATCAAGACCAGGAGGGCGTGCCGAACTCGGTTTTGGAAGCAATGGCGACCGGATTGCCCGTAGCTGCGACGCGGCACGGTGGAATCCCGGAAGCGATTGATCACGGCCGCACTGGATGGCTGGTACCCGAGGAGGATCACGCCGCGTTAGCCAACGCCATGCAGCAAATCGCATGTTTGCCTGGCGCCCTGAGAGAAATGGGACTGCGCGCGCGCGCCGCAGTGACTGACCGTTTTGAACAGGATGGGCAAATCGGTCAGTTGGAATCGTTTTACGAGGAAGCAATCGCCATGAATGGCGCGGCAGAGCCCGCGAAATCAAAGCCGGTAAAGCAGCTCGCGCCGCAGTTTGCCGAGCGGGTGCCGGTAAAATAAAACTCGGTTCGAGAATTTTGTTTGTCATCCAGGCAAAAACACGCTTTCGTATGCGCGACGCAAGCGTCCCCTTGTGTTGAGTGCTCTGGCCTACGCCGCTGCACCGACTGAAAAGATTTGGGCCGCGCCATTTCTACGAACTGAATGCAGCACTGTTTTTTTTCCCGTTTGTCCTTATTGATCTTCGCGCTTTGTGGCGGATGCATTTTCGCAACGTCCACTTTTGCGGCCGAGGTCGAGCCCGCGGTGCCGTTAAAGCCCGACGAGCTAGTTCACATCGGGAAGTTTGCGATTACAAACTCGATGCTGGTGACATGGATTGTGGCGGCGGGGATCATCGTTTTCGCGCAGCTAGCAACGCGAAAAATCCAGGTTATCCCCAGCGGTGCTCAGAATTTTTGGGAGTGGCTGGTCGAGAGCCTCTATAATTTTCTCGAAAGTATTATCGGGCGCGAGCTCGTTCGTAAAACTTTTTGGTTCTTTGCGACCATTTTCATTTTCATTTTATTTGTAAACTGGTTCGGTCTCATCCCAGGTGTTGGCACGATCGGCTGGGGACATCATGATCCAGCGACCGGCGTTTTCCATGTCGATCGACCGCTGTTGCGCGGCGGGAATGCCGACCTCAACATGACCACAGCAATGGCCGCGATCTTCTTTGTGCTTTGGATCATTTGGGCGATCCAGGCCAACGGCGTCGGCGGATTCTTGCTTCATATTTTCGGACCAAAGGGTGAAACGTCTGGTTTTTTGAAACTAATCATGGTCGTTATCTTTTTCATGGTCGGATGGCTCGAAGTCATCTCGATTCTGTTCAGGCCGATCTCGCTGAGCTTTCGGCTTTTCGGCAACGTCTACGCCGGCGAAAGCATTTTGGAAGCGATGTCGAACATGGTTCCGATGCTTTCCTGGCTAATTCCGATTCCGTTTTACTTTATGGAGCTACTAGTGGGATTCGTGCAGGCGCTCGTTTTTATGTTGTTAACCGCTGTTTTTACACTTTTGATTGCACAACATCCACCCAGCCACGAACCACAACATTAACAATTTCGGCGACCCGTCGCGCTAAAACAGCGAAGATCGCCCAAGAGAAAACCAAACGAGAAACTATGATATTACCATTACTGGCAGAAATGAGCGGAAGCATTCACGTGGGACTTGCAGCCATGGGCGCGGGGATCGGAGTCGGCCTTACTGGCCTGGGGGCGGCCGCGGCGGTCGGACGCAATCCCGGCGCGGCAACCCCGATCCTGGTGCAGGCGATTCTGGCGATCGCTTTTACTGAAGCGATCGTGTTCTACGCGCTTTACCTTCTTCCTCACTAAACCCTTTCCCGCGCGGCCAATTGCCGCCGCGCCCAAAGGTTTGCATTATGAATCTGATGATTGCAGCTACGAGCGGGGGTTTTACTGACACGTTGCGCGATACGGCCGACACCTTTGGCTGGAATCCGTGGCTGTTCCTATCGCAAGTGATCAGCTTCGTAATTGTCGCGTTGCTGCTGCGTCGCTTTGCCTACAAACCGATTCTGGCCGTGCTCGAAGAACGCCGGCGACGAATCGAGGAAGGCCAGCTTAACGCAGAGAAAATTAAGAAACAACTGGCCGAGGCCGAGCAGCGTTATGCGGAAATTCTAGCCAAGGCAAACGCCGACGCACAACGGATGATCGACGAAGCTCGCGAAAGCAGCGCGCACCTCGCCGAGCGCAAGCAGCAGGAAGCGATTGCGGCGGCGGAACAAATCCTTGCGAAAGCGCGCGAAGCCAGTGCGATTGAACATGAGCGCACGATGGAATCTCTAAAGCGCGAGCTCGGACGTCTGGTGGTCGATACAACCGCAAAGGTCACGGGCAAAGTGCTCACGCCCGAGGACCAACGGCGGTTGCAGGAAGAAACAGCCCGCCAACTCGCCTGATGAAGATCAATAAGGAAATTCGTCGGCTCTCCCGCGAAATGCTCCGAGCAAGTTTCACTGACGGTCAACTTGATCCCGGCCGGATCGCATCGCTCGTGGACTCGCTGATCGCGAGAAAGCCACGCAATTACATCGGCGTTCTGAAAAATTACAGGCGTTTGCTTCGCATCGAAGTGGAAAAACGGCGCGCTCGAATCGAGACCGCGAGCGAGGTGGCTCGCGAAACTAGTTCGAGACTCGTGGCGAATCTAAAGAAAAAATACGGCGGCGATCTGACCACCGAATTCGTCGTCAATCCTCAGCTTCTTGGCGGGATGCGCATTCGCGTCGGCAGCGACGTTTGGGATGGGAGTGTCCGCGATCGCCTCGAACGCCTTGAGCAGCAACTTTAGATCCAAAACAAATCATGAGCAGCATCCTCGAAGAAATTGAAACCAAAATTGAAGGGCTAAAAACCTCGACGACAAAAAGTAATGTGGGCGTTGTCCGCGAGACTGGCGACGGCGTGGCTCGTATCGAAGGCCTTAGCGACGTCATGCTCAACGAAATGATCGAGTTTCCAAATGGGGTCTTCGGCCTGGCATTGAACCTCGAAGAAACCGAAGTTGGCGCCATTTTGCTGGGTGAAACAACAAAAGTTTCCGAAGGTGACGAAGTAAGAACCACAGGAAAACTGTTACAGGTTCCTGTCGGCAAAGCGTTGCTCGGACGCGTCGTTAATACCATAGGCCAACCGCTGGATGGAAAAGGCGAAATCAAGACAGACTCGTTTTATCCACTTGAAAAGATCGCGCCGGGCGTGATCAAACGCCGCAGTGTCAGCCAACCCGTTCAAACCGGTATCATGGCGATTGACGCCATGATTCCGATCGGTCGCGGGCAGCGCGAGCTGATTATCGGTGACCGCGCAACTGGGAAAACCACTATCGCAATCGATACCATCATCAGTCAGGCGCGGCTCAATAAAGCCGGTGAAAAGGGAGAGGTGAAAGATTATCGGCCGCTTTACTGTATTTATGTCGCGGTCGGCCAGAAGAATTCCAACGTCGCGCGGACGCTGGCCGTTCTCGAAAAAGAAGGCGCCATGCCGTACACGACGATCATCTCCGCACCTGCGTCCGACACGGCCACCAATCAATATCTCGCACCATTCGCGGGTGCCGCCATGGGGGAGTGGTTCATGGATAATGGCATGGACGCGCTCATTATTTACGATGATTTGTCGAAACACGCCGTCGCGTATCGCCAGGTTTCGCTCGTCTTGAGGCGACCTTCCGGACGCGAGGCTTACCCGGGCGATGTATTTTATTTGCACTCGCGCTTGCTTGAGCGAAGTGCCCGCGTCGCGGAAGAGTTTGGCGGCGGTTCGGTCACGGCGCTTCCGATTATTGAGACGCAAGCAGGCGACGTTTCTGCTTACATTCCAACCAATGTGATTTCGATCACTGACGGACAAATTTATCTCGAGACCGATCTTTTTTATCAAGGTATTCGCCCAGCCATTTCGGTCGGTCTTTCCGTGAGTCGCGTTGGCTCTGCGGCGCAAATCAAAGCGATCAAACAGGTCGCGGGCAAAGTGAAACTCGATCTCGCCCAGTTCCGCGAGCTTGCCGCCTTTGCGCAGTTTGGTTCCGATCTCGACGCGGCAACCAAAGCACGACTCGATCGGGGGCAACGGATTGTCGAGCTTTTTAAGCAAAAACAGTACAACCCAATCCCGGTCGAAGAACAGGTCGCCGTGATGTGGGCGATGCAAAATGGATATCTCGATGCCGTGCCTGTCGAGCGCGTAAAGGAATTTCAAATCAAGCTTCAGGATTATTTGCAGACGCGGAAAGAAAGTTTGCTGGCGGCTATTCGTGACAAAAAACAGCTGGATGAGAATATCGAGTCGCAGCTACGGGCCGCGCTCGACGAATTCAAAACCACTTGGCGATGATTTGTTTGCAAACCTTTGATCCAATTGTGGCTTCTGACCGCAAGATCGCCAGTATCGAAAGGGCGATTTACTCGCTCCGCGGTCAGCGAGTCATGCTCGATTCCGATTTAGCGGCCATTTACGGCGTTACGACAAGAAGACTTAACGAGCAATTGCGCAGGAACCGATCACGTTTTCCTGATGACTTTGCGTTTCAGCTTACGGCTGAAGAGTCTAGAAACTTGAAGTCGCAGATTGCGACTTCAAGTTTGAGGTCACAATTTGTGACCTCAAGTTCCCACGGAGGCAAAAGGAAGCTACCGTGGGTCTTTACGGAGCATGGAGCACTCATGCTCGCGAGTGTGCTCAACAGCCAAATCGCCGTTCAAGCCAGCGTGCGTGTTGTTCGAGCATTTGTTCGGTTACGCGAAATGGTCACGGCAAATGTACAACTCGCCGCAAAACTGGAGCAGCTCGAACGTAGACTCGACTCGCACGACGAGGCGATTGTCGAACTTTTTGCGGCATTGAAACGTCTGCTGGAATCGCCTGAGCCGTCGAGAAGGCGGGAGATCGGTTTCCATGTCCGAGAAAAGGCTGCACGCTACCGCGTACACCACAAATCGAAAATCAGAAATCGAAATTCGAAAATTCCCTAGATGGCAAATACCCAAGACATCCGGCGTCGGATCAAATCGATTCGCAACACCGCGCAAATTACAAAGGCAATGCAGATGGTGGCTGCGTCCAAGATGCGCAAAGCCCAGCAGCATGCCCTCGCCGGTCGGCCGTATGCCGCGCTAATGAACAAGGTTCTGGTCTCACTGCAAAGACGCACCGATCCAAGACTGCATCCGCTTCTTGAGATCAGGCCGCTCAAAAAGGAGCTCGTGTTGATCATCAGCACCGATAAAGGACTGGCCGGTGCGCTAAACACGAACCTGTTTCGCGAGGCTGCGCATTTTGATTCCGCCAAGACCGCCTTCGTGGTCACTGGCAAAAAAGCGCGGCAGTTTATCGCGCGCACCAAACGCGAGTTGCTGGCCGATTTCGAATTGAAAGATGCGCCGAGTTTTGTCGAAACCAAAGCGGTCTCGAAATTTTGTACCGAAAAATTTCTGAGTCGCGAAGTCGACAAGGTCTCCGTCCTCTACACCCATTTCATTAACACGATCAATCAACGCGCGGTTGTGCAGACGTTGCTGCCAATCAGTGGCTTCGACTTACCCAAGGGTGAACCCAGCGAAGGCGCTAAAGAACATGTCGATCCCATGGTTGGCTATGTCTTCGAGCCGAATGCGGAGACGGTTCTCGATGTAATGCTGCCCTACTATCTTCAATATCAGGTTTTCCAAATGATCCTCGACGCACGCGCGTCCGAGCACAGCGCGCGCATGGTGGCGATGAAAAACGCCACGGACAACGCCAAGGAATTTATTAAGGATCTCACTCTCGAGTACAACAAAATGCGTCAGGCTAGCATCACCACCGAGCTGCTTGAGATCGCTACCGCGCAAATGGCGCTCGGCTCGTAACCAATTTTATGAATACAGGAAACATCGTTCAGGTCATCGGTCCCGTTGTGGACGTAGAATTCCCACAAGAAAAGGGATTGCCAAAAATTTATAACGCGCTCGAAATCGCGTACGAAGTCAACGGCAATCCGACAAAGCTGACCCTCGAAGTGCAGCAGCATCTGGGTGAAAACTGGGTGCGCTCCATTGCCATGTCATCGACGGAGGGTCTCAAACGTGGGATGAGCGTGGCCGATACTGGCGGACCAATCACGGTCCCGGTGGGTGAAGGTGTACTGGGTCGCCTCTTTAATGTGACGGGCGATCCTGTTGATAACCGCGGTCCTGTAAAATACGAAAAGCGTTATCCGATCCATCGCAAAGCCCCGGCTCTCACCGAGCAGGACACAAGAGTGCAAATCCTTGAAACGGGGATCAAGGTGATTGACTTGATTTGCCCATTCTCGAAAGGGGGCAAGGTCGGCGCGTTTGGCGGCGCCGGTGTTGGCAAAACGGTTATCATCATGGAGCTCATCAACAACATCGCTAAAGGTCACGGCGGTGTTTCCGTGTTTGCCGGCGTCGGCGAACGCAGCCGCGAAGGCAATGATCTTTATACCGAAATGAGTGAGGCCGGCGTGATCGATCAAAAAGATTTGTCGAAATCGAAAGTGGGAATGGTTTTTGGCCAGATGAACGAACCGCCTGGCGCGCGCTTGCGCGTCGGACTTGCCGCCCTCGCCATGACGGAATTTTTCCGGGATGAGCGCAACCAGGACGTGCTGCTTTTCATCGACAATATTTTTCGATTTTCCCAGGCGGGCTCGGAAGTTTCGGCCTTGTTAGGCCGCACCCCGTCCGCGGTCGGTTATCAGCCAACGCTTTCCGCTGAAATGGGCGATTTGCAGGAGCGAATTACATCAACCACCAAAGGGTCGATTACTTCATTCCAGGCCGTTTACGTGCCGGCGGACGATCTCACTGATCCCGCGCCGGCGAACACGTTTGCACACCTCGATTCGACGATCGTTCTCGAGCGCTCGATCGCGGAGCTCGGAATCTACCCGGCTGTCGATCCACTGGCATCGACATCGAAATCGCTCGCGCCAGAAATTGTTGGCGAAGAACATTACAACGTCGCGCGCGGCGTCCAACGTGTCTTGCAACGCTACAAGGATCTTCAGGACATCATTGCCATTCTGGGCATGGACGAATTAAGTCCGGAAGACAAGCTGACGGTGCATCGCGCGCGCAAGATCCAGCGTTTCCTCAGTCAACCGTTTCACGTCGCGGAAGTGTTCACGGGTCACAAAGGCCAATACGTTTCGACCGAAGAAACGGTTCGCGGCTTCAAAGAAATTCTAGATGGCAAACACGACGATGTGCCTGAACAGAACTTCTACATGAAGGGCAACATCGATATGATCAAAGAATGATTTTCGATTTTCGAATGTCGATTTTCGATTGACGTCATGAACGAGCCCGAAATGAAACACCGGACTAAAAAGTTCGCGTTGCGTATTCTTGATTTGGCCGACGCGCTTCCGCGCACCCGGAGCGGAAACGTAATCGCTGGTCAAATCATCAGGAGTGGCACTTCGGTGGCGGCGAATTATCGCGCCCTCTGTCGAGCGAAATCGCGAGCTGATTTTATTAATAAGACTAGCATTGTAGAAGAAGAAGCCGATGAGAGTTGTTTCTGGCTGGAATTGCTCATTGACCGTAGCTTGCTTGCGGCCAGCCGGGTTCAGCCGTTGTTAAAAGAGGCAAATGAACTCACTGCGATTTTCGTTGCCAGTCGCAAAACAGCTGTCTCGCGGCAAGCGCGGCGCGATTCAATCGAAAATCGAAAATCGAAAATCCATGACCCTAAAGCTTGAGATCGTTACGCCGGAAACGAAAATCTACTCTGAAGACGTGGACATGGTCACGCTGCCCGGTTCGGAGGGCGAACTCGGCGTTTATCCCAAACATGTCCCGTTGCTAACTACATTAAAACCAGGCGAACTGCGAGTTGTGAAAGGCGGCCGCGAGATGGCAATGGCAATTGGCGAAGGCTTTGTGGAGATTGAGGCCGACGCGGTTTCGGTTTTGACCGACATGGCTTTGGAAGCTGAGAAGATCGATGTCACTGCGGCCGAAGCAGCTGTCGAGCGCGCCAAGGCCGCGATGAAGGAAGATCATACTGCTGCAGAGGTTGCAGGGATTCAAGCGTCGTTGCAAAAGGCACTCGCCCAATTGCACGTCAAACGCCGCCGTCATCATGGGTAGCGCACGCGTCCCGCGTGTCTGGCTTCGGCGTCGCGCCGAAACGAACTTTCCTTTTCACGCCGAAGTACCCAGATGAAAATCCCAGCAGCTTTGGGAATCATCGCCGGCAATGGCGTTTATCCCCGATTGCTCGCTAGTTCGGCGCGAAACGCCGGTGCCAAAAAAATCGTTGCGGCCGCATTCACGAACGAAACGGATCCTGCGCTTACGCAACATGTCGATCTAATCGAGTGGATGCGCGTTGGCCAATTAAGCAGACTGCTGAAATTTTTTCGCGAGCAACAGGTTCATCACGCGATCATGGCCGGACAAATCGGGCCAAAAAATCTTTTCGATCTGCGGCCGGATTGGAAAGCGTTGCTTTTGCTCGCAAAATTGAAACAACGAAATGCGGAAGCGATCTTCACGGCGATCGGAGATGAACTCGCAAAAATCGATGTCGATCTTTTGCCGGCCACGACATTTCTCGAAGATTCGCTCGCACCGGCAGGATTAATCGCAGGGCCGAAATTATCGCGTCGCGAAGAAGAAGATGTCGATCTCGGCTGGAAGATCGCGAAGGAAATTGCGGAGCTCGACATCGGGCAAACTGTGATCGTCAAAAACGGAACGATAGTCGCGGTCGAAGCTCTCGAAGGCACGAACGACGCCATCAAACGCGGTGGCGCGCTTGCGCGGAAAGGCGCGGTGATGATTAAAGTCGCCAAGCCGAAACAAGACATGCGCTTTGATGTGCCTGTTATCGGCGTGGAAACAATCCGCATCGCGGCCGAAGCGAAATTGCGCGTCATCGCAATCGAAGCGGGAAAAACTCTGCTGCTCGAGCGCGATGCGATAGTCGACTTTGCCGGGCGCTCCGGAATTTCGATCGTCGCTCGCTAGTCGTGATCGCCAATCCAGAATTTACAATCTGAGATTCGTTTCGGGGTCTGAGCTTAGTTGGTAGAGCGCCTCAACAACATCGAGGCGAGCCAAGTGCCGGTGGTCGGCGTCATGCCTCGCATAGACTGAAAATATCTTCTCGGTTTTTTGACTGACGCTGCAGTACGACAGGAGCAGCAGGTTATCCGCGATTGAAAAGCAAAAGACTATTCGCAGGTAGAGTCAACGCGGCGGAATAGCTAAAACCATGCATCGGTATGTCATCCGCGAAGACTGTCCCCGCGTTCCCAGTCGCTTGTGGGTTAACCCAATTATCGTAAACGTCGCTGTTGAATACTTCGCGCCAGCCGCCACCAGTAGGAAAACCGATCCGATAGCCGTAGCGGTTAGAGTTCGCCAGGTTTGCCACAATGATCGCGTCATGCCCTTCGCCTGGCACCCAACGGTGGAACACCAGGACACGATTCTCGTCATGTGCGTCCACTACGCGAAAACCCTCGCTCCGAAGCGCCGGAAGCTGCCAGCGTAACTGAATCAATTCTCGAGTAAAACGCAGGAAATCGCGCATTGCCGGATCGGTTGCGTTTAAGCCGTCCCAGTATATTCGGAGTTCTGGATGCCCTGCCACGTCGTCGGACCATTGCTTGTCCTCGAGAAATTCCTGCCCCATGAATAGCATTGGAATACCGGGCGAAGTCAGGACGAGACCCATCGCCACGCGCGAGCGACTGCGCGCCCACCAGGAATGCGGATTTGAAGAATCGGCAAGTCGCGGGATCCGGTCCATCCGGTTGTGATCATCAGAATCCTTTGGCTGCATCACCAGATCGTGGTTCTCAATCCCCTGCACGCCGCGCCAGAAATTCGGAAGACCTGAAGGTGCGAGCTGGTTTGCCAGCGCCGTCATCGGCAAAGCGTTTTCGCCCGGAAAGGAAGCGGATTGAAGAACATTGCGTAGGGCAATGCGCAGGCCGTCTGTCATTGTTGTATGGAAGCCCGCCCCGCCATCGGACGTCTCCTTGACCACCCATGGATTGACCGGCCAATATTCGGCGTGCTGCAATGCGCCCGGCTTGTGCGTGCGCAGTGTGCCAGTCAGCGCCTGACAAAAATCCCAGCCTCTCCCGTAGCCGTTGTTGTCGATGACGCTTACTTCGTCATAGCGAAAGCCGTCAACGCGATACTCATCGAGAAAGAAAAGCGCGTTATTAATAAGAAACTGCCTCACTCCCTCACTTTGGAAATTGAAAACATCCCCGCCTGCCCAGGTTTTGTCTGAGAAGAAGAGCGAGTTCCAGTATCGCGGCGGATTATCTTCCGCTCCGTTTTGCCGGTCAAAGAACCACAAACTTTCGGTTCCAAAGCCGCCCCCTGCATGGTTGAACACAAGGTCTAGAATAACGGCAAGGCCGTAGGCATGGCAGAGATCGATAAGCGCTTTAAGTTGATTCATCTCGCCGCGGAGATGCTCCTCTTCGAAAGGAGAAAGCCCTTTCGCTTCAAGCAATTCATTCGCGCGGGCAAGATAGGGCGCGAGACGATCGTCAAATTCCTGAATAGGCATCAGTTGCAACACTGATACCCGTAGATCGGCAAGGTACGGAATTTTATCCATCACATCGAGAAAGGTCCCTGTGTATGGCGGCCAATGCGGCGTGTAGAAAGCGCCGACGTGCAGTTGGTAGATGACAAAATCCGAGAACTGCGGTGTCACAAATCCGGTCTCGTGCCAGGGAAACTCCGGGTTCCGCACGATGCAATTTGAACTATCGTTTGTGAGTTCACGCGCATATGGATCGCGCTTGTAGCCGGGACCAGCCTGACCATCGATCCAGAACTTGTAACGTTGCCAATCCTGCACGCCGGGGATAAAACCGCGCCAATGACCATTGCCATCGGAAACTAATGCGGCGTCGTCGCGAATTTCAAAGTTATTGAAACCGCCGCGGACGTGAACCGCGTTCGCATTCGGCGCCCAAACGCGAAACATTGCGCCGTCGGCGATGAGATTGGCTCCCATCGGCGTGCTGGGGCTAATGTGATTGAGCGAAGCGGGAATGAGAAGCCTTTAACCGATTTGCCCGACTCCAACAACCGGCATTATTCGAACCTGACAACGCCAGCTCCAAATTTTCCAGAGAAATTTTGGAGCCTAGGGGATTCGAACCCCTGACCTCCTCAATGCCATTGAGGCGCTCTACCAACTGAGCTAAGACCCCGATTTACCTATGAAAAGACGGCTGAGAGAACTCGCCAAAAATACCCTTTGCACACCGATTTTATCCACTGTAGATAAGCACAGCGCATTTCAGAAAGTCGGCGAATGTCTTTACCGTTATTCATCAAACGGCGTTTACTATGCTCGCATCAAGACAGACGGCAAGGAAATCCGTCGCAGTCTAGAGACGACCGACAAGGCGCTCGCCAAGCGTAATCTCGCCGCGCTCAAAGATGAGCAGCGCCAGATTGATCGTTCAAAGAGCAAGATCACACTGGCGAAACTCTGCGATCAGTACTTAGAGACGATCCAACATCAGAAACCAAAGACGGTTGAGCGCAAGACCTTCATCGTAAAACGCATCAAGGCGCAATGGCCAACTGGATCATCGTCACAGGTAAGCAAGATCAAACCCTCGGATATTCAGTTGTGGTTGGCCCGGTACAAATTCGGGCCGGTGTCGCGCAATCTTCACCTTGCCTGTATCAAGGAAATTCTTGCGATGGCAGTAGGCGACGGGATCATATCGCATTCTCCGGCAGCAAATCTCAAAGCAGTCAAGCTCGATAAACCAATTCGCAGGACTCCAACGTTTGAACAGTTCGCAGCAATCGTCGAAAGCATCCGCTCTCAGCAATTCAACGGGCATGATGCCGAAGAAAGCGCCGACTTCGTGGAATTTATCGGACTTGCCGGACTCGGACAAGCTGAGGCTTCCGCGCTAACATGGCCTGACATTGATTGGCAGCGTGAGCAGATCATAACGTTTAGACACAAAACAAAATCAGGTTTTGCGATCCCGCTCTATCCGCAGTTGCGCCCACTGTTAGAGCGAAGGCATTCACAGAGAACGCCGGGTGATGATCAGGTGTTCGCGATCCAGAACGCCAAGAAAGCGATTGCAGCCGCGTGCAGACGATTAAATCTGCCAGCTTTCAGCCATCGCAGTTTCCGCAGGCTATTCATCACGACGGCAATCGAGAGGGGCGTAGATGTGAAAGTCGTTGCCCAATGGCAAGGACATCGCGACGGCGGCAAACTGATTCTGGAAAAATACGCGCACGTCCGGCCAGAGCACAGTCAGCGGATGGCAAAACTGATGACGACTGAGCAACCGGACAACGTTGTTCTGATGAAAGGCGCGACGGCATGAGGGCGGACATCAAAGTCTGGTTTGACCATCCGGACATTCACCCTGAGGACGCGCGTAACGCGTTTCTTGCATGGTTTCGGCGCACGTCGAAAGATCGACGCAAACCGCCACACATGATTCTGGAGAAAGCACTCATTGCGTCCGCGCTGAACGACACACAAGACAAGCAGGTTTTGCCACCAGCTTGGAAAGATCGCGAAGGAAATGTTATCGTTGTTCCATCGGATGGTTTTGAAACACGTTGGCAGCGCGCACGAAAGGATGGACGCGAGCCGATCTTCGACAAGATCGACGATTTCATTCTGAGGACCTGGCGAGTCATGCGGCCCCTGGGAGAGTTTCGTTGGGAGCCAAATGTTCCGGGGCTAATCGAATGGTCGCCGCGTGCTGCAAGTGCGTTGATTCGGGCATTGCCAATCGGTGTCACTGCCGGTGACGAAACATGGTACGTGAAGAAACGAAATCGACTTGGGCTACAAGGCAAACGCCGTTACCGCGTTCATGACTTTGGCGTGTACAAAGACGGATTGGCGCGAATCGACATCGACTAAGCAGTACGTTTTTTGTCTAAGTAGATAAGGGAATATGCGCGTGATAAGGGACGCGCGTGAACACTACAACCGCGCCAAAGGGCGCACTAAAGCTAAAGGACGCCGCGAAGTACCTTGGCGGTGTCTCAGTCATCACCGTCCGCAGATTGATTGATCGCGGACTCATTAAGCCTAACCGCTCGCTCCGGCATTTGCTGATCCCGATAAGCGAATTGGATCGCTTCTTAGCTGAGGGCAAATGAGAAGGGGCGTCTACAATCTTCTGGTGCGGAGCGCCGTCGCTTTTCCTTCTGTGGGCGGCGGCGCTTTCCCTCCAACAATTTCGCGGGGCCGTGGGCCTCAACACGACTCGCCCAACTCAAACGAGGCGCGGTAACAAAACATGAAGAAAAAACCAAACAAAAAGTTGGACAACGCCAAACTCGCTAAGGGCGCGGCAAAAATTCGTAAGCTACGGAAAGAGAAAAACGGGAAGGGGAAGAAAGCGAAAAAGGTGACAGCCCCACCACTGGACCCGGTTGTCATTCCCGAGTCAACGCGAGACATCAAAGAAATCCTTGCGGAGCGCGTGACGGTACTGCCCGGCAGTATAGGTCTCAGAATCGCAGACAACACGCCAATCGAAGAATCGTTGCGCGTGTTAGACTGGACAACAACGCTCGCTAGTCATGTCGGATTTATGATCGGCGACGTGCTCTTGTTTAGCGATGCGAAGTGGGGTGAAATGTACAAGGCCGCGATAAATCAAACAGGCCGGGCGTACTCGACGCTGCAAAAGTATAAGAACGTTGCTCATAGCATTCCGCCTGAAAGAAGGATTGCGGCGCTCACCTTTTCTCATCACAAGGAGATTGTTCCTCTGGAGGAACAAAAGCGATGGGAAGTGTTAAAGCAACTACAGGACGCAGCGGACAAAGGCCAGCTACCAACGAAGGATGAGTTGCGCCATAAGGTTCAAAAGCTAACGCCGCGCAAAAAGAAAGAGCCGAAGAGAACCACAACCGGCAAGGTCAGCAAGAGAAAATCAAAGCCTGAGCCTCCCCCTTACGAGCCATCAGCCGAGGAACAAGCGAAGCTGGACTCTGTCGAGGACAAGGCGCTAGAGTTAGCTGATGCAATCAAATCGGGCGGTGTGTTCAAGATCGCAGCCGAGCTGGATAATAAGGAAAAACGCCGATGGATCGCGATGTTCGAGCCGTTTGTGATGTTTTACAACAATCTTGATCGGCTGACCGGGTATTGATTCGCTACGCGTCGCACAAAGCTGTTTAACTCAATCATCACGAGCACCATTTGGTGTGAGGATGATAAGACCCGGATTGTCTGGATTACAATGCTGGCACTTTGTGACCGCTACGGCGACATCAGCGCGTCGATTCCCGGCCTTGCCAAAGTCGCTAATGTTTCAATCGAGGCAGCGAAACGCGCTCTTGCAAATCTAATGCGGCCCGATCCTTACTCGCGTACAAAAGAACATGAGGGCCGCAGGATCGGTGAGATAGACGGCGGCTGGCGCGTTTTCAATTACCCGAAATATCGCGACATGCTTAACGCTGAGGAACGCAAGGAGTATAAGGCCAAGAAGGAGCAAGAACGTCGCGACCGACTCAAGCAAAAACAACAGGCAGGTGAGAGCGTGGACTAGCGTGGACAAAAATGGACATCGTGGACACAATGCAGAGTGCAGATAGCAGAGGCAGATAACCAGAGGCTTAGGTACGTACCACTTCAACGTGAATATAACCCGTTGAGTACTGAAATACGCCAAGTGAGTTAAGCACGTAAGATGAAAACCAAGTACAGGTGCCTGTGGGGAATTAGTGTCATCCGATTCTGTAACACACCTAACGACTGCCAAGTTAACGGTTGACAAGCTAAAGCAATGTTCTAGATTGACGAGTAACAAATGAACGATTCGACGTTAATAATCAAGATGCACCTACTGAGTCGAGGCGAAAGTATCAGTAGCTTGGCGCGGAAGATCGGCTCGTCACGTAATGCTGCATCGCTCGCAATCAATCAGCCGCCTGCATGTCCTAACGTCCGCAGTCGAATTGAACGCGCACTATTCAGAAAACCTATATCCAGCAAAAAGGTAATGCGGTAAATGGCTGATGTTGGAGTAGAGGTAAGATCAGAAATTTGCAGTGTGGACATTGGCCGCGGCCTGCGATGCGTGTTGAACTCAAGCGGTCAATTAGCTTTGGCCGGTCTGACGGTGCGTGGCGACTACATGACGCTCACGGACGGCAAAGCTGGTGAGCCGGTAGCCGTCGCTTCTATGGACAGCGGCAAGGTTTCCGCCGTGCCGTCCGAGACGGTAGCGGTAGGCGACCTCGCTTACAGTGTCGCTGGAGGTCAAACGAGTAAGACAGCCACGAGCGCGGTACTTGTCGGGCGCTGGACTCAACCCTCAACGGTGGGCGTGTTGTCGGAAGTAGAACTCTTTGCTGTCGCATAAGCCATGACCAAGTACCCTAAATACCCTTCACTGCTTACCTCTCACTATGGCAGCGTTACTATCGAATGGGAGTTGGAAGTACTCGCCAAAGTCTTAGCAGGCTTGGAATGTGAGCGCGAGCAAGCCTAGCCAACACAGAGACAGTGAGGCTACTGCGCACGGCGGAACTAATTAAACAAGCGGCAACACAGATCATCGTAATGGAGCGGGCACAATGATACAAAGATCGTCCGCTAACGCTATACAGGTCAACGCAGGAGCCGGGTGTGCCTATCTAAGGCATCTCTTTCGGTCGTTTTCACTGCGTGGGGTCGCCAAAGCGCCCGGGTCGCCAGGGTGCAACCCGAAAAAGTTTAGGGCTCCATACTCATGAAAACGTACGCGCGAAATAAGGCTGAACTTGCGAAGTTGTTAGGCATCAGTCGGAGCGGTCTGCAAAGATTTTACGAGCTACCTAATCATCCAGAGCCGAAAGCGGATGGACGGCTGGAGGTTAAAGGATGGGGTAGGTTCATTTCCTCTAACGCTACGCGCGTCACGACTGGTACGTCCGTCATTCCGCTCGGACTGAAGGACAAAACGCGGGTTAGCCTGATGGAGCTCCAAATCCAGCGCGAGGCAGTGCGGCTAGATAAGGAGCGTGGCGACTCGCTGAACGAAATGCATACGATTCTGAAAAGCCGGATCGAAACCTTTCGCAATCGTTTGGAGAAATTATTGCGCTACGAATTACCGCCAGTCCTTGAACAGCGCGGAGCGCGCGAGATTGAGAAAATCTGCGTCGATAGGCTGCGTAAAATTTGGGACGAGTGGTGTCGAGAGGCCGGGGATAGGGTCAGGGATAGGGTCAGGGATAGGAGGTCGGCTACAGCATGACGGAAGCACAGCGAACACACTTAGAGGTTGATTGCGCAATTATCAAAGGTTGCTGGCCCGGCAGTGCGGCCAGTCTCGAAAAGGCGCCGGCAAAGTATCGAAAAGCGTTCCTGAAAAAATGCAACAAGAAAGGCAACAAAACACCATGACAGAACAAGCTATCAGAGCAGTCGGGGCGGAGATTGCAAAAGCGATTGCGCCTGTATTTGCGGAAGGACGGCGCGCGCTACTGCGGGAGTTAGAGCAGATCAAAGCGCAGCCAACCGGCATGAACCGTCGCGAGGTCGTTCAATTTTTACAAGCGAGAGGCTATCGAATACCTCAGTGGGTCACGAATCTTTCCTATATCCCAAAACTACAGTAACTAACTATGAAAACGAAACCGAAAGAACAAACCGCCTTTGAACAAATGGCCGATACATTTTGGCGCAGCCAAGTACGGGCTTGTGCCACGCCGGATGCAGCCTTAAAACTGCTGGAAGAAGAGGCCGGCCTGAGTGGAGGCAGAGCAATCCTTGCACTGAGACGCTATGATCCCGAAAAATTCATAGCATGGCGGACAAAGCCGGAAGAGTTCAAGCCAAGCAGGAACGTGCGGATGTCTCACTTCGCCTTCCGTACCGTGCACGCATGATTGCGACACTGAGTAGGGCCGCGCAATCGCTCGCGCCAGTTGGAAGGAGGCTGGCCGACGCGCTGACTGAAATCCGCGAGCGCGAGGCTAGGCGCAAGGAAATAGAAGGGCAGTGGCGCGCTCGCGCCAGCGTTGATTTTTTCGTTGAGAGGTTGCACCGAGCAGAGCAAAGGTACGAGCAGAGCCAATTAGACGAAGATTTGGCGGCTGCGTGCCTAGAGGAATGTCTCCTAGAGA
>VBQC01000064.1 GCA_005887825.1 Verrucomicrobiota bacterium
ATCAAAGCCCTCCGAACGCGCGACAGAGTTCGAGGATAGCGTACGCTCCGCTCACCACCGGCACGGCCGCAGTGATGAGCAGTATTGCGAATAGAATCGCTTCGCCGACAAAATCATGCCGCGCTTCCTTTTGAAAGTACTGACGGCTGATATTGCGAAAAGATGGCGCCGCCGCTTTCGTGCAATGGCCATGATAACCGCTAAGCGTCGCGGAATGGTAATTGCAATCAATCTTCGGGAAGCGCTTTTGGTTGCGAGTTGTTATAAACGTTGGTTTCATACTTCTTTAAGATGCGTTTGAGGTTATTGTTGGATTCAAAAGTTTCTCGGTTTGGCAACACCTCGTCGCAATCTCTGTGCCAACAGCAAAAATTAAGTCGAATGACGCAGTCTTTCAGCCCCTTACAGTTATCAACCGAAAGACAGCGCCGGTCGTATGACTCCGCTTCTGGGACGAGGCCGTCCCGTTTTCGGGACGGTACCCGGTGCCTAAAGGCGTGTCATCCCGAGTCGCGAATACGATGAGGGACCTCATAGTCGTAGTTGCAGTCACGCAATGTACACAAGCGTGATCAACAGCGCGATTGGGAGGTCCTTCGCTTCCGCTCAGGATGACAGTTTAGCGGGGCAGTCGCAGTAACGCTTCTGCGCCCCTGCCGGTGCGCCGGTTCATTAGCACTAATGAACCTCCGTGCGCTTCGGCAATTTGACGGCTCAGCGGGAGACCAATTCCAGAGCCGTCGGGCTTGGTCGTAAAAAACGGCACGAAAAGATTCGCAGTGTTCATCACTCCGGGACCTTCATCTTGAACAAAGATTTCAACTGAATCGTCTTGCTCGCGCCAGCCGATCGCGACATTTCCGTGTGTCTCGAGCGCGGCATCAACAGCGTTGTGCACCAGATTGATTAATAATTGCTCAAGTTGCGCTGCGTCTGCATGAATGGTTGTTTTCGGGCCAGACACGACTTTCACATTCAGCCTTGGCTCCAAATCCGCTACCCGCTGCATCAGTTCAGCAAGGTCTATATCTTGTTTTTGTGGCGGCGGAAGTTTCGTGAGGCGTGTATACGCTTGCAGGAAGCGACTGAGCGAATCGGCGCGCGATGCAATAGAATGCAATCCACTGCGCGCATCGTCCTGCCAGTCGGGCGGAGGCGGATCGCGGCGCAGTAGCGATTCCAAGCTGGCGGCAAGCGACTTGATTGGGGCAAGCGAATTATTCATCTCGTGGCCGAGCACGCGGACCAATCGCTGCCAGGCGCGGCGTTCTTCTTCGCGCAACGTGCGACTGAGATCCGTCAGCACGAGCAACTCATGCGGCAAGCCTTGCTCCCGAAACGTGCTCCGTCGAATTCCCCAACGACCGGAGCCTCCGGGAAAGCTGAGCGCAAGCGGTTCGTCCTGGTCAACATCGTAACAGGGGTCGAGTCCAAGTTCTTGTGCGCTTTTGCCCAGTAATTTGTCCATTGGTTGGCCGAGCAAAGTTTCGCCGGCGCGATTAACGAGACGCAAACGCCGTGCTGGATCGAAAGTAAAAACCGCAACATCGATTTCCCCCATGATCGTGCGCAGCAGCGCCGTCGCTTCAAAGGCACCCAAGCGCTGCAGGCGCAACGTTTCGCCGAGCGAGTTAATCTCCAGAAGGACTTCTCCCAATGCATTGTCTGCGCTGGCGCCCCGCGCCCGAATTGAGTAATCGCCCTCGCGTAATGCGGCGAGCAGATTGGACATGGTTTGCAAGGGATGCACGATGTGTTCGCGCGCGCTGGAGATGAAACCAAGGAAGCAAGCAACAACCAGGATCGTTAGAGTCCACTGCACTTTGGCGCTGTAATCGCCGAACCAAAGAAGCGCGAGCCCAACAACGATCGCGGGAGCGGCGGCACCAAACGTGAGCCAAGTCAATTTCCCCTCATGTGAAAGCCGGTAACGACTTTTCGGCACCCGATTCATTGGCGCTCGCCTCCCCGCCTGCGTAGCGCACGCGTCTCGCGTGCTGGTTTTGGCGTCTCGCAAAAACGAACTTCACTTTGATCAGCAATTGCGCTGAAACGTAGAGATGGAAGGAAAGTTCGCGATCGCGAGGACGCAATCGCTAGCACGCGAGGCGCATGCGCTCCCCAATCATAATCCATATTGCTGCAACCGCCGATAAAATGCGCTTCTGCTCAGCCCGAGAGCTTCCGCTGCTTTACGCGCATTGCCATCATTTCGTGCTAGCGCCTTCTTAATTAGAAATGCCTCCATTTCTTCAAGGCTCATTTCCTCAAGATTGCGCGAATCAGCTCCGCCGCTTGTTAGGCCCAGATCGCCGGATCTTATTTGTCGATCTTGCGCCATGAGCACGGCCCGTTCAATCACATGATCGAGCTCGCGAACGTTTCCGGGGAAGCGGTGCTGTAGCAACCGCTCGCGTGCCGTTTCATCGAAACCGCTAATCTGTTTTCGATATCGTTGCGTGTGTTGTCGAAGAAAGCTGTTTGCCAGCAGCATGATGTCCTCTCTTCGGTCACGCAACGGCGGTAACGCGATCTGAATCGTATTTAAACGAAAGAGCAGGTCCTGTCGAAAACGCCCGGCAGCGACTTCATCCTGCAGATTTGAATTTGTCGCGGAGATGATGCGCACATTTGCATGCAGCGTTTTCGAGGAGCCGACACGCTCAAGATCACCGGTCTCGATTACTCGCAACAGTTTCGCCTGTTGAGTAAGCGGGATGTTTGCGATCTCGTCCATGAAAAGCGTGCTTTCATCCGCAAGCTCGAATCGCCCTGCGCGATCGCTCTTCGCGTCGGTGAACGCGCCTTTTACATGTCCAAACAATTCACTCTCAAAAAGCGTTTCGGACAACCCACCCATATTGACGGTGATCATCGTTCGCGATGCGCGCGGGGAGAGCGCATGAAGCGCCTGCGCGACCAAGCCTTTGCCAGTCCCGTTTTCTCCCGTGATCAGCACGTTCGCGTCGGACGGCGCGACGCGCGAAATCATTTCAATCACCGGCCGCATCGCAGGCGATTCGGCGATCAGGTTTGGCATGCTGCCACGCAGAAGCTGATTTTCGGCTTCGAGCTTGCGGCCGCGACGGAGAGCCGTCGCCAGCTCGATTTGTGTCCGCACAATCGTCAGCAGTCGCTCGTTGTCCCATGGTTTCGGCACAAAATCCCGCGCGCCACGTTTCATTGCTTCCACTGCCAGGTCGATGGTCGCCCACGCCGTCATGACGACAATCGGCAATGTGTTATCGATCTCCTGGATTTTTGGGATGGCTGCTAAACCTTCCTGTCCCGAAGTGGTATCGCGCGTGTAATTGAGATCCATTATCAACAGCGCGTAATCTTTCTTTTCCAGCGCGCTGAAGATTCCAGCCAGCGACGTGACCGATTCCGTCTGATAACTTTCGCCTTTGAGTAAGATCCGCAGCGCTTCGAGCACGTCGCGCTGATCATCCGCGAGAAGAATCCGAGTCACTGCCTAACTCTCAATCGCGAATCCAACTCAATGTCAATCACACCGGCGAAAAAAGAGCATCGCAGCGCGCGACGAAAAAAAACAGGGACGCGGTTTTATCCGCGTCCCTGCTCGTAGAACTATCTTGTGATTACTTTGTCATACTAATGGCCAACAACCGCGTAGTACGCGAAGTGCAGATCATTGGAGCCGGGGCCATCGAGGTTGATCCAACCTTGAACCGTGTCTAATGAGTGGCCCGCATTGACCGTCACCGTGAGTGTGGTCGAACCATTGGCCGGCACGGTCACGCTGTCCAGGAGGGTAATCCGGTCATCGCCCGCGCTCAGGATTCCAGCATCGTAAACGCTCGACACGGTGCCCCCGAACGTGCTCGGGGTAAACTTCGTCTTCGAGACGCTGAACGTCTCGTCGCTGCCAGTGGGGTTGGACAGTGTGATGGTCAACGAGGTCGGGTGGCCGACGGTTACCTGGCCGAAACTCGCCGAAACGGGATCTAGCCACGTTGTGGCGTCCGCCGCTACGGAGAGGTTCTCGCGCCCGGCACCCTGCGCCGTCGGACCAATGTCGTGGATGCCGGTCTTGGCATCCTTGACCACCAAGTCGGCGCGGTTCGCAAGCGCCGACTTCACCTGCGCCGGGGACCAATCCGGATGGAGGTCGAGCAGCACGGCAGCCGAGCCGGCAATATGCGGCGTCGACATCGAGGTGCCGCTGAAGAAGGCCCACCCGGTCCCGTCGCCGGGGCAGGTGTCCGGCTTGCCCACACACGTGATCGAGCTGAGGACATTGACGCCGACCGAAGTCAGGTCGGGTTTGACGGCGAGGTCGACGATTGTTGGGCCTTGGCTACTGAAGCCGGCCAGGATGTCCTTGTTGGTAGTGATGAACTCTTGGAATGTGGCGACCGCTGACGCTGTGGTTTCTCCGGAAGCACGAAGCGCGGCCCCTTCATCCAGCCCGATCATGACTGCTGGCAGGTCGTCGCCACCCCCTCCGTCCTTGGCCATCGCGGTCGGGTCACCAGCGACATTGTTGATCACCACCACGCCGATAGCACCGGCCGCGATCGCGTTGCGCACCTTGGTACTGAAAGTGCAGACACCCCGATCGATGATCGCCAGCTTGCCGGAGGCGCCTGGGTCGACGCTGGTGCAGCCGTTGGAATGGGTGTCGAAGAGGTCATACGAGGCGGTGGGAAGGGCGGGGAAGTCCCCGACGGCCGCACCGATCGTTGTTCCACCGCCCGCCGGATACGTAAACGGCTGGCCGACGAAATGCTGGTTTGTGCTCGCGCCGACCGTGATGATCTTGCGCGCCCGGCCCGGCGACTCAAGGGTGCCTGGCCCGGGGCCGCTGTTACCGGCCGCCACGGCCACTGTCACGCCCGCGTCCACAGCGTTGTCGAGCCCTATTGCCAGGAGATCGTTATTACCATGGTATCCGCCACCAAGCGAAAGATTGAGAACGTCCATGCCGTCGGCGACCGCAGCATCGACCGCGTTGAGGATGTCCTCGCTGCGGGCGTTCAGCACGCCGCCGGGGAAAACATTGTAGTTCCCCAGAAAGGCGCCCGGCGCTATGCCGGACATGTCGTCGATGCTAACACCGTTCACGACCGCAGTCTTGCCGGTCACACCGGCGGCGATCCCGGCTGTGTGTGTCCCGTGGTCTTGAATGGCCTGGGCGTCGAGACCTTGCTGGTGGGCCTTGTTGTAGAAAACTTTGGCAACGATGACCTTTGGCGAAACGTAGTTGCAGTTCTGGTCCGGTGTGTGTGTCGCGCTGTCCGCCGCATCGCACTTGGGAAACCCGGGCGGGTAGCTGAAGCCTGTTGGGTCAAAGAATGGGTGGTTGTGGTCGATGCCCGTATCGATATCGCCGATCTTAATTCCAGACCCAGCGGCGGCTCTGCCGCCCGCAGCGGTCCAAGCGTCCGACGC
>VBQC01000065.1 GCA_005887825.1 Verrucomicrobiota bacterium
ACTGGCGGTGTTGGGAATCGGAGTGCTTTCAAATGCTGAACGGCGATCGGTTTCGCGTCTTCGCATCGGGCGTGAAAACAGTCTGTGTCGATAAGTTACCGGGTAAGACCCTTTGGGAGCACCTGAATCGAGGCACACTCACGCGACAGATGCTGGAAGCGGCGGGCCGTGAATTGCGCCGGGCCCATCAACTCTGGAGCGACGAGTTCGGCGGCGGATGGTCCCACGGCGATGCAACTATGAGCAACGTTATCTATGATGAGAAGACTCGCCGGGCGCGTATGATCGATTTTGAACTTATTCATGACAAATCGGTTCCGGCGAAATCGCGCCACGCCGATGATTTGTTGGTATTCTTATTGGACGTCGTTGCAATCGCTCCGAGCCGCCGATGGCTGCCTTTTTCACTCTCGTTCCTCAACGCCTACGGAGATCCAGTTGTAATTGCAGAATTGACAGATCATCTCGCTCTCCCAAACGGAATGGCATGGATTTGGTGGGGCGTTCGCACCAGCTTTGCCAATCCTGGAAAAGTAAAACAGCGGCTCGAAAAGCTTCGAGACGTAACCGCGAACCTGGGATACTATCGGGCGTTTGCAGCCAAGCGCGTGCGCCAAAGACGACGCCCTTCGACGAGTTGCCAGGTAATAAGTGCCGGAATCCCGAGACCGATTTCCCGCGCTCGCGCGACTAAGGCCAGAGCGAAAGCGCCTTCGCCCGAAATGCCGAGCAAATGCCCAACGACAAGATAGCCGCCTTCCTGCACACCCAAACCGGCCGGAACCGGAAACGCTGCCGAGCGAATGGTCAAAACCATGCTTTGTAAAATCAGCGCATTCAAAAACGAGTCCGGCAAATCGAGAATCCAGAGCGCCAGCCAAATTTCTCCCGAGCCAATGATCAGCGACGCCATGGTCCACGCGCAACATGCGACAACGCCGCGCCGTCGCGCATAAAGAGAGCGAATGGTCCGGTCGAGCGTGTCGCCCCCTTGCACGAGGGACTGCCAGTCCGATGAACCAGCCAGGCGCGAGACGATGCGGCCGAGAAAACGGAACATTCCCATCCGCTGCACGAAATAAAAACCGGCAAAGGCAAAAAGCGCGATGAGGATTCCGATTAAAGTCGGACGAACGAAGCTGGTTTTTCCCGTTAGATCGACAAGCAGCGCAAGTCCGAGCAGCGTAAATCCGGCCTGAATGAAAATGCCGAGTGTGATGTCCACGAGCACCGTTCCGGCGGCAACCGGAAGCGGCGCGCCTTTGAGCGCCGCCAGACGCGCACGCACAATGTCGCCACCGACTCCGGCGGAAGGAACCAGTGCACTGATCGACTCGCCGATCCAACGCATCCAAAAAAGTTGGAGCAGCGGGAGACGATCGGATTTCGGGAAAAGGACCCACCACGCAATCGCGTCGAGAAATATTGGGATGAGATGGTAAACGACGACTCCCATAATCGCCCATTCGCCGGTGGCGAACGCATCGAGGACCTGGCCGACGCCCTGATGAATCAACAACCCCGTAAAAAGCGCCGCTCCGGCCAGGCCAAGCAGCCATACGGTTATCTGAATTTTGCCCGGCGCCTTCATCGTGTTCTCCAAAGCAATTCGGGTGCACGTGAAAGGATGCGCCTATGGCAACACGAAAAGCCAAGACTCGTGCAGATCTACGCTGAGGGGCGTCCGATCAGCTCAGGAGACCTTGCGCAGGCGGTCCAGTCTCTTCGACGCGCACCAACGCAGGTTCGCCAACAAGGGGCACGCTTGTAGCTAGGACCACACTTCGTCGCATCGGCTTGCCCGCAATCAAGCAAAACGCCAGCCAGATTATTCCGAAAAAGATCGCGGCGAGAACATCGGTTAAAAAATGCGCGCCCAAAGCGATCCGGCTGAATCCGACCAGGGCGATCAACAACGCCGCGCTTGAAACTGTCAGCGTCCGCCAGCGGCGCCTTTTTATTATGGGTAAGATGAAAAGAGCGAGCTGCCCGTACAGCAGTGTTGCTCCAATCGTGTGTCCGCTGGCAAAGCTGTAACCCGACCAATCCACAAACGGACCGTCAACAAATGGCCGGTGCCGATGAACAAGAACTTTCACGAGCTCATTAAGCAACATGCCACCAGGAACGGCAACGATTAGCGTAACCAGAGAAGGCCACCATCGCTTCCAGACAAAAAACACAACCAGGAGAAATAAAACCACGCCAATCCACTCGCTTGAGCCGAACTCGGTGAAAGCCCGAAGCACGGTCACAAATGTCCGCGTCAAGTGCGCGTGGAACCATCCCGCGACTTCATGATCGGGTCCGGCAAGTGGATTCGCCATGGCGAGGGCCACGCAATTCTGGGGGAGAATGAGGGGAGTAGTCACAAAAACTCATCAAGCCTAGTCCCGATTTAATACTCGTCAAACGGTAAAATATGCAAATCCACCACCGAAATGCCCCCCAAATCCTGCTATAATGGCTGGTGCCGATGCGAGTCGTTCTACCCAAGTCCAAGTGCCGGTAGAAAAAGGCGTGAAACGCCTCTATTTTGGCGAGCAGCCTTGACGCTGCACCCCCAATTATCATTCCGAGTGGAGCCGCCTGTCACGCCGTCGCTTTACGGCGAAGAGTCGAGCGCTTAATCACGGTTTTTCTTCGAATTACTTCTTGCCAAAATACTTTAATCCGATACACCGATCTCGATGCGCGCGTCCGATTCAACGTTGTCCGCACCTTAATCTATGAAAAATATACAACGGTTCTTTATCAGCCTGTTTCTCGGTGCAGCCGCCTCCGCCATTGCGGGCACAGCGACATACGAGGCGCAACCTTCGCCCACACCGGCCGACGAAAACTCACGCGATCTGTTCGATTACGAGATGGACTACACGCTCAACAGCAATTTCTACGATGACCACGGGAAATTCGGAAACGGCGACTCGCTTTACAACGATTTCAGCTACGCTCATCGCTTCCTCATCACCGGGAAGTGGTATTTCCGGGCAGGAGTTGAATACGAAAGGTTCGACTTCGACGGCACCAATAACGGTCTGCCTGACCACCTCCAGACCGTTCACGCTCTATTGGCTCTGGAATATGTCGTGCACGATCATGCCGGCGCGGGAATCGAGATCGATCCCGGCCCCTATTTCCAAAATAATATTACCGGCGATTCAATCGACATTCCCTGGAAAGTGTTCGTCAGTTTCCCGCTCAAGAAAGATAAAATCTTCGGCGTCATCGGCCTCGGTGGTAGCCTCTATCAAAACCCAATCGTGGCCCCCGGCGGCGGCCTGATCTGGCTGTTCACTGACAAGTTCCGTCTGGAAGGCGTCTTCCCAAAACCGGCCTTGGTTTATAATCTGACTGACGATTGGGAATTTCGTATCCTTGGCAATCTCTTTTACGAAAGTTACCGCACTGATGATGTCATAACTCCCGAGAGGAAATTGCAAGTCCACAACGCCATCGTTCAATACAGCGAGGACCGCGTAGGAGTTCTGGCAAAGTATTCCGGCTTTAAGCCCTTTAACATCAAGCTCGGCGCCGGCTGTACCGTCAAGCGCGACTTTGATTTCTTCCGCGCCGAAGCGAGCGCCAAAACGAGGCCTGCTCCCTACGTCCAGGTTGAGATCGAGGCGAGATTTTAAGGAAAGATCTCGTCGAGTTTTCTGGCCACGCTCTGGCTGCCGCGAATTTTCAATCGCCCGGTGAAATAGGCCCATTTACCGCCGAGCGTCCCATTTGAGAGTGCGACCCAATCCTTATCGCTCGTCACGAAGGTGACGCTCGGATTATCGATCTTTCCTTTTCCCATCTTGTAGGTTCCATCATTTACATCGATCCACCATTGGCCGCCGTTGGGGCCGCTGAGTTCCCACTGGTAGCGCGCATGCACTCCCTTTGCCTTTTGCGCTTGGAAACTCTGGCGCATCCCATCGAACACCTGTTGCGGTGTCGAGCTCGAAGACTCCTTTGAGGCCGCGCTTGCCGCGCCCAAACTGATTGCCGTGATTATCGTCGCAATCGTCAGCGTCAAATACCCATTGTTTGCTTTCATTGTGCTTATTTCAAATCAAGATCGTTCCCGCGCCGGAAAGTGGCTGTCCAACGACCTTACTGTTCGATCCGTTTTAGGAGAAAGGCCGCGCCGATAAACGTGATCAGCGCTCCAGCCAGGAGCACGATAAGATCGACAACGTAAAACGAGACGCCGGCGTGGTACATGTTTACCAGCCGGAAGGCCCGGCAAAAATGGGTGAGCGGGAAAAGTTCTGAGATGTATCGGATTGCTTTTGGCAGTTGCTCGAGCGGCGCAAACGCGCCTGAGAGAACAAAGACCGGCAACAGAAAGAAAACGGAAAATTGGATCGCTTGCGTTTGCGTGCGCGAGAAGGTCGAAATCAATAAACCGAGTCCGAGTGAGCAGAGGAGGAAGAGCAGACAGATCAGCGCCAGCGCCTCAGGCTGATAAAATGCCACCCCAAAATGCCACCAACTAAGCGCCATAATCACCATGACCAAACAGATGGAGACAACCAGATACGGCAGCATTTTCCCGATCACGATTTCACCGCGCTGCAGCGAAGTCACCAGCAATTGATAGAGCGTGCCCGATTCGCGTTCGCGAGCGATCGTGCAGGCCATGAGCGTGACAGTGAGCAATTGCAAAATCAACCCGATCACGCCTGGCACGACGTAATCGATGAAGCGCGACTTCGGATTGTACATGTTCTTCGACTCCGCACTCCACGCCGTCATAAGCGAGACGAATTGTTTACGGATATCGACGGGCAATTTCTTGCCTAACTCGATCACCTCCTCTGGGAGTGACTCCACAAGCAGGTCGCGCTCCTTGGCCTGGAATGTACCCAGATTCTTTTGCACAGCGCCTTCGACCGCACTGGCAGTGTTGGTGTCGCTGTCGTCGAGGTAAAGAGGTAGCGGCTTCGGGTCGCCCTTGTTCAGGCTATCGGTCCAACCAACCGGGATAACTAGCGTCGCCTTCACTCCATTTCCGATCAGGTCCGACTCACCCTGAAAGTCGGGCGCTGGCATTCTCCAGTGAAACGTTTTGTCCTTGGAGATGATCTCGATGAAACGGGCGGTGCGCGGTGTCTGATCGCGATCGATTAGCAACGCCGGGACGTCCGTGAGCTCAGTATTCTCGAAGGCGTGCCCGAAAATTAGGGTAAAGAGCGGCGGGAGAATTATCAGTAAAAGCAGGACACGCCGGTCGCGGTAGATGTGCAGGAATTCTTTGTAAGCGACGCTCGCAATTGCGCTCAACGATGGCCATTTCATGACGCCGATTTTTTCAAGACGCCGTCGTAGC
>VBQC01000066.1 GCA_005887825.1 Verrucomicrobiota bacterium
GATGCGTTCCCTGGCGGGCTTCGAACGAACCGACGTCGCGCGGCATTTCGAGTTGTGCGATAGCGAACAGGTTTCAGCGCTCACGGGCAAGGAATTGCAGCGCGCGTACCTGGACGATTCAGAAATGTTCAGGCGACGCGCTTTATGCGGCGTCCGGGAAACACGCGCCTTGTCGGACCTGCTGAGCCCGAGCTACTTCATTCAGGCGCAGATTTTTCCGTATAATTACCAGGATGTGATCGTGCGCGGCAACGCCACGCGCATCAATGCACTTTTTCTCCGCGAGTATTTTCGGCAGCGGCATTCCATTCCAGAACTGCCGATGGTGCGCGCATTCGAAGGCGGTTACACCGACATTTTCTTCACTGGCGTGGCGCGCAACGTCTGGCACTGCGACATCGCCTCGCTTTATCCGTCAGTCATGTTGCAGTTCGATTGCTTTCCTGCAACCGATCAATTGCAAATATTCCGCCATTTGCTTACCGATCTCCGCACGTTCCGCTTGGAAGCAAAGGCAAAAATGCGCGCGCAAAAGGATCCCGCAACGCACCATCATCTTCAAGCGCTGCAAAACACCTTCAAAATTCTGCTGAACAGTTTCTACGGGTACCTTGGATTCGCGCAGGGACATTTCGCCGATTTCGACGCTGCCGCGCGCGTGACGCAGATCGGCCGCGATCTACTTGAGAAGATGATTGACTGGCTCAACGCGCACGGCGCGCAGGTCATCGAGGTCGATACGGACGGAATTTATTTCGTGCCGCCTGAGAATACCGATATCGATGATTTGCAGAAAAATCTGGCGAACGAATTGCCACCCGGAATCGATGTTGAAATCGACGAGCAGTTCCACGCAATGTTCAGTTACAAAGCGAAAAATTATGCGCTGCTCACGAAAGATGGCGACGTCATCATCAAAGGCGGCGCATTGAAATCGCGTGGACTCGAAAAATTCCAGCGCGTTTTTCTGGAGGAAATGATCAAGCTTATCATGCAGGGAAAACCGGAGGCAGTGGGCGATCTGCGGAACCAGTTCGAGCAAAAGATTCGCGATCGCGAATGGAAGATCGACATGCTGATGAAGACCGACACGCTCCAGGATTCACTCGATAAATATCGGGCGAAGATTGCCGGCGCAACGCGCAATCGCGCGGCTGCGTACGAGCTCGCTCTCGCCAGCGGGCGCAATTACAAACCCGGCGCCCAAATCAGCTATTATATCAAGGCCACGCCAAAGAAAGTTCCTGCCTACGAAGCCGCCAAGCTTGCCAGCGACTTCGATCCGCAAAACCGTGACGAAAATGTCGATTACTACGTGGCGAAGCTTAACGAGCTCGCGAAGAAATTCGCTGGACTTATCACCGCTACCGGCTCGATACCGAAGCAGGAGAGCTTAGCTCTCTAAGTATTTGGTTTATGAACACACGAATTCTATCACTGATAGCAATTGTCGCACTCATCGCCGGCGCTAGCCACGCCTTCTCAGCTGAAAACGATGTCGCCACAATCAAAACGGAAATCACCAAGCGCCACGATGAAGCGGTGAAGCGGTTGCAGGACTGGATCGGGCAGGTGTCGATCGCGGCGGAGAACCGCGGCTACCCGCAAGGCGCGGAGTACATGGCCAAGCTGGCGCGCGATGCCGGGTTTCAGCAGGCGACCGTGATCAACACGGACGGCAAACCCGGCGTATTCGCGACGCTTGATGCCGTCGCACCGAAAACCGTCGGTCTTTATTTCATGTACGACGTGAAACAGTTCGATCCGGCGGAGTGGACTTCGCCGCCTACTGAAGCGCGCATCGTGGACAAACCGCCACTGGGCAAAGTCATCGTCGGTCGCGGTGCGGTAAACCAAAAAGGACCGGAAGCAGCGTTCCTCGCAGCGCTGCATGCAATTCGCGGCGCTGGGAAAAAGATGCCGGTGAACCTGGTAATGGTAGCTGAAGGCGAAGAGGAGATTGGTTCCCCGCACATCCCGCAACTCGTTAGGCGACCCGAAGTGCTGGACGCGCTGAAGAAATGTGTCGGCGTGTTCATGCCTTCGGCGACGCAGGATTTGGATGGCGTTGTCACAGTCAATCTCGGATCGAAAGGAGTGATCGAGTTGGAGCTGGTATCGAGCGGCGAAAAATGGGGACGCGGACCGGCCAAAGACATCCACTCCTCGCTAAAAGCGATGGTGGACAGTCCCGCGTGGCATTTGGTCAAGGCGCTCAACACGCTGGTATCCGAGGACGGGAATGAAATCGCAATCGACAACTATCCGAAGCCCCTTCCGCTCAGCGCCGAAGAAAAATCGATGATCGAAAAAGTGTCGAAGGTGCGGAGCGAACCACAGGCTAAGAAACTATTCAGCGTGCAACATTGGATCAACGACCTGCCGTGGGAGCAGGCGAACGAACGCCTCGAATCGCAGCCGACGGTGAACATTGAGGGTTTGGTTGGCGGTTACACAGGACCCGGCGGCAAAACCATTCTTCCCCATCGCGCTGTTGCGAAGATTGACATGCGTCTCGTGCCAGACATGAAAGCCGCAGATGCACTCGCGGCGTTAAAGGCGCACCTGGCGAAGCGCGGCTTCGGCGACATCGAAGTGAACATGACAGGCGGTTATGATCCCACCAGCACATCCGCCGATTCCGCACTAATCAAAGCGCAGGTCGCGACTTACAAGAAATCCGGAATCGATCCGCTGTTGTGGCCGCGCAACGCCGGCTCGTATCCAGGTTACGTCTTTACCGGCGACCCCCTGAAACTTGCAGCCGGACATTTCGGCCTCGGGCACGGCAGCGGCGCACATGCGCCTGACGAATATTACATCATCGAATCCGCGAACCCGAAGATCCAGGGATACGACGGCGCCGTGATGTCGTTCGTCGAATATCTCTACGAGTTGGCGAAGTGACGATGAGCCAAAGATCAGGAGCGGCTTACACTGCGATGCGTGGGGCGTTGATCCTTTAGGAGCGAATAACAAGGAGTTTCGTAATCTGCTCTTCTAGTTTGCGCAATCCCGCAAGATCGCAGTACTCCGCGATACGGTAAGTGGCTGAGTCGAGATTTGTGCCTCTCACGCCGAACAGGCCTGTGATTCGCAGCAGTAGTAGCGCCAGAAGGTATTTACCCGAGATATTCGCGCCAGAAAATCGCTTTCTTCGATTTAACTCAAACGCGCTGGCGTATGCCCTTCGCTCTGTCGCGAAATCGATATTCTTGTGGCCAACCGCGACTACAACACGTCGTTCATATTGCTTGACACGGGTCGATTCAATCCTCCACCGGTCTCTGCCGTGCGAAAATCGTGCAACCGATTGGGATGTATTTGGCATTTGCAGATCGTGTTTCTGCACTAGGAAAAAGCAGAAGAAAAGTGAGCGCAGATCTGCAATCGATTCGCGGAGAAACTTCTCAACATTGAACCTCATTTTCACTGCAGTTTCCGTTAACGTGGGTTTTTCGGCGACTATGAAGCGACAGATTGCAAGAGGTTCGAGTATGTAGTTTTCGATGCAATAGCGATCCAGATAAACCACAGTTGGCAAAGCGACGGTAGCGCCAAGCAGATCATCAAAATCTTTGTCTAAGATGTGCACACTTTGCCGACCCTGCGATGGTGCCTGAGCGTGCTGAATTACTGCCTTTTTCCGCCCAGCGGAAAAATTCGATCAATCCGAACTCCCGGAAATAATCGGGAGAGAATCGAGAAGTATAATGACTCTTTGTGTTCATCTTCGATGTAAAAATCGATGTCATTGAACTGAGTGAAGAATACGCTCTGCGCGTAAAGGTAGTTAGGTGATTTCCTCGGGAAACTTTGCTCCGAATCGACCATTTCGCGGGCTACTGGTTGTACGGAAGCAATGTTGTGCAATAATCCACATATTTGCCGACGATGGCGGGCGAGTGGGTTGCGATGATTAACTGGGTATCTGAACGCATAAGATCCTTTACGCCATCCAAGAATTCTTCTTGCCAGCGTGGATGAAGCGAGATTTCCGGCTCGTCGACGACAAATATCTTACCCCGCTGAAACGCAAGGTACATAAAGAGAATAACAATCTGTTTCTCGCCGGACGATAATGCTTCTACCCCTACGTGATATTTCCGTCGGCCGTCCATTGGCGTCGATAATATCAAATGTGAGTGAATTAGTATTCGGGTCGAACCTTATTCGCTTGGCCGAATCTTTGAGAAACCGGTTTAGCGTATCGAGATACTGCCGTATCTCTCGCATGGTCGGATCGTTTGTCGAAACGCTCAAACTCTGCGATTAGCCGGTTCATCTTCTGTAGTTGCCCGAGCAACACGTTCCATAATGCTTTGTTGGAGGCGCCCTTGCGCGATGCTTTCGATAACTCGAGCAGCTTCCGAAGCTCCCCGAAGTAGCTTTTCGCGATGTTTGTTTTGTCGTCGCTCTTTCGACGAGTCCGCATCCCTACAGCATGAGCTTCCTGAGCGAAGTAGCGCGACACCCGCGTCTCGAGCTGCTCGATTTTTGCTTCGCTCAAAATCAGTTGTTTACCCTTAGCTTTCCGTCCTGTCTGCGGCGACGTGCCAAGATCAAACGCTGAGAGCATTATCTTTTCGCGAAGCTCTTCGTTGATTCTTATAAGCCGAGTTCGGTATCGGCTATAGGCTTCACCCGTAAGTTCCTGGACGCGCTTGAGCGGCAGTCCTTCCACTCCCGGCTCAAAAGCTTGAGGTAGAAGTCCGAGCGAGTGAGCCTTTGCTTGTGAAACTTGTAGCTCCAGTTGGTCTGAACGCAACGTTCGCTCCAAGCCGACAACAATTGGACTAGAAATCCTCCGAAGCGCTGACCAAGTTTTTTGCTCATCAGCGTCAGGACGAAGGCCCTTGTAAACCTCATACATTTCCTCGCGATCCCTTGTTGTCCTTATTGATGCTGCTGGACGCGCAAGTTGCACCACGAGCGGTGCGAAATCGACATAAGCAGGTCCCTCTAGAAAAAGTCGAAATTCAGTTTCCGTCTGAGTGCACCGGATAGAGGCGTTTGCGGTGTCCTGCAAGAAATCAAGCCGGATCTCATCGAACTGAGTTGTGCATAGGTCTGGTATCGACGGTTGCAGCAACCAGCTGACGGCGTTCAAAACGCTCGTTTTCCCGGATCCGTTGATGCCGACGATAAGATTTATGTCGGAGCGGAAATCGATCTCCTTATTCATGTATCCATGGAGTTTCCGGAGGCTTAGATGGTGAAGCGTCATTTGTGCTCCTTTCCTAAGAGATTTCCGTGCCTCTAGCAAGCAGCATGCATGGAAGTCACAAGTGCCGTTCTTTTAGCATGCCGACGAGCCTTGTCAT
>VBQC01000067.1 GCA_005887825.1 Verrucomicrobiota bacterium
TTGCGCCGCTTGAGCTCAGCGAATAAGTCGCGCGAGTTCACTGCCCCTCCCCAGGGCACCCTGGGAAGCCTCCTTCCCCAAAAGCATTCGGAGCCCCGCACGTTCGGCAAATTCTAAGTACAGTCGTCATTGTCGGAGAGTCTCTCGTACTCTCCCTTTGTACTCCGTAAAATTGTGCCATACGTTACGCCTCGAGTACCGCAATGAGATGGCGCAGCTCATCTTCGATATCGCCGGGCGTCGCAACGGTGTGAGCAATCTCCTCTCGCAATAACGATTGATAGCGCTGCCGAAATCGGTAAAACGCCTGTCGGAACGCATTCTCGGTCATCGCTAAGCGCGCTGCGATCTCCGCCTGTGATGGCGAGCCCGGTTCGTCCGGTAGTAATTCCTTCAATGCATCAAACAATGCAGCGTTACCTGCCGCGCGGTATTCATCTTTCAATCGGCCGAGCACGCGCTCCAAAACCGTCAAAGCCCACCGGCGTTCGTAAATCATTTCGGCGGTCATCGGGTCCGAAGGTTCCATATCGATTCGCTCGCCAGCGCGCAATTCCTCCAGCGGGATGAGCCGCTGTCCTTTCCCACGTTTGATCGCCATCGCGCGACGCTGCTCATCGGCGATGAAATATTTAAGAGCCCCGAGCAGAAAAGAACGAAGTCGTCCTTTTTCCTTGCGGATAGCACTGAATTTTCCGCGCTCCAGTAGCTGCGCAAAAAACCCCTGCGTAATGTCCTCTGCCTCCTCTGACCCAATACCTTGTCGCCGGACGAAGCTATAGATGGGTCGCCAATACGTGCGGCAAAGTTTTTCCAGCGCCTGTTGTGCTGCAGGTGATTCGTCCTGTGCCGCTAGCACAACGCTCCAATGCGTGGTCGTAAACGCGGCCGGACCGTGATGAGCATTTCCGCCCAGCGCGGTTAATGAAGTCACGTCATCCGGGGCGGGGGGCACACTGCGATCCAACTAAAAACCCGCGCGGAAAGCAAGCCATCACAATTCAAGATCAATGATTTCTGCCACGCTCCGACCTTGATCTAAAATTCCGCGAGTTGCGCAGCGCTGATCGGCACGAATTCGCTTTCGTGCAAAACGACTCGCCTGGTCCCACGCAAAAGCTGCCACCACTGCCTTGCCGAGCCGATCGCGATCAGGAGCACGAGGACGAGAAAGAAAATAGCGACCAACGCGTCGAACCGCCAGACGCCTGCCTGTCGCACCAAATCAGCGGCCTTGGCAGGATCGGCAATTCCGGCCGCCTCGTGCAAAAGTGAGTGCGCGCCGCTCAAAAAACCAAGTCTCGGATCAGGCGAAAAAACCTTCAGGTAACCAGCCGAAAACGTAACGACGCACATGAATGCCAGCGGCAAAACGGTGACAAGAAGATATTTCGCCTTATGCATTTTGATCAGAATCGTCGTGGCAAGGCAGAGCGCCACTACAGAGAGCAATTGGTTTGCCAGCCCAAAGAGGGGCCAAAGCGAGTTGATGCCACCGAGCGGATCGATCACTCCCTCGTACAAGAACCAGCCCCACCCAGCCACCAGTAACACGCTTGAAAACAGGTTCGCGCTCCACGAACGCGTGTTACCGAGCGGACGCCAGAGGTTGCCCAGGAAATCTTGAAGTAAAAAGCGCCCCACACGCGTTCCCGCATCGATCGTTGTGAGAATGAACAGCGCCTCAAACATGATCGCAAAATGATACCAGAGCGCCAAGGCGGCCGGGCTGGCGGAAACTCGAGCGAACATGTCCGCCATGCCGACGGCGAAAGTTGGTGCGCCCCCCGCGCGATTGAACATGGTGGACTCACCCAGGTTAGCGGCGAGCTTCTGCATTTCCATTTCGGTTACCGGGAACCCAGCAGCAGAAACTTCTGCAACCACTCCCGCGGGTGCGCCTTTCGTGTTGATTGCAAAATATTCGCCGGGTTGCAACACGCACGCCGCGATCATTGCCATCAGAGCGACCATCATTTCGGTAACCATCGCGCCGTAACCGATAGTACGTATTCGCGATTCGCGCCTCAGCATTTTCGGCGTCGTGCCTGAGGCAATCAGAGAATGAAAACCTGAAACTGCGCCGCAGGCGATCGTGATGCATACAAAGGGAAAGACTGGACCGGCAAACACGAGGCCGCTGCCGTCGATAAATTTCGTGATGGCCGGCATCTGCAATGTCGGATGGATCAGCACCACAGCTGCCGCGAGCATCGCAACCGTGCCAAGCTTCAAAAAGGTGCTCAGATAATCGCGCGGCGTGAGCAGCATCCATACCGGCAGGATGGAGGCGGCCAGGCCATAAATCATGATCGCCCATGCGAGCCATTTTTGGTCGTGTCGAAACCACGCCTCAATCGCAGGAAAATGCGCGAGAAATTGTCCGCCCCAAACGCCAAATGCCAACCCGAGCAATCCAAAAATAGTGATCGCAATCACGTTCACTTTTCCCGTACGTAACCCGATCCCCATGATCAACGCCACCGGGATGGTTATCGCGATGGTGAAAACGCCCCATGGACTTTGCGCAAGGGCCTGGACGACGACGAGCGCGAGCACCGCCAGCAAAATAATCATGATTGCCAACACACTGATCAGGGCGAGTGCGCCGACGCCAGGCCCGATTTCTTCTTTCACCATTTGACCAAGCGTCTTGCCGCCGCGCCGGATCGACGCGAAAAGCACGATCATGTCGTGCACGCCGCCTCCGAGGGTCGCGCCGATCAGAATCCAAAGCGTGCCGGGCAGGAAACCAAATTGAGCTGCCAGCACCGGACCCACCAGCGGTCCCGGACCGGCGATCGCCGCAAAGTGATGCCCGAAAACCATCCAGCGATTTGTGGGCACATAGTCCTTGCTGTCGTTTTGCAGGATTGCCGGCGTGGCTCGCTCCTCATTGAGCACCAATACTTTTGCCGCCAGCCATTTGCTGTAAAAACGATAGCTGATGCAAAGCGCGCAAAGGCCCGCCACGATAATCCAAAGGGCGCTGATTCGTTCGCCGCGGGAGAGCGCTAAAACGACGATCGCCCACAATCCCAGTGCCGAAACGGCGAACCAGAGCAGCTTCTTCCAGAAACTCATCCCGCTAGCAGTTTATTGAAATTGTTGCCGTGCGCCAGAACGTGCGATGTATCTGTGCATGCGATTCGATCACAAGATTAAAAAGCTTATAAGCGGCCAGGGATTATCCAGCGCAAGAAAGCACACGCTCCGGTTTTTCCGAATGAACCGATTTCCGCTGGAGACAAAACGCGTTATTGAGACAATCGACCCAGTAGGCTTCGAGCAGATTCGGCAGCGGTATGCCGTCGAAAATCCCGGCGAGCATTGGCCGAAGTATCTCGATCTTGACCGCTGGATCGATATTAACATTCGCCGGATTCGTGAGATCGAGCTCGATTTAGCGCGCCGAAAGCGCATTCTCGACCTTGGCTGCGGCGCGGGATATTTCCTCTACATCGCCCAACTGCTCGGGCATTCCGGACTCGGGCTCGATGTGGACTACGTGCCTATGTTTGCAGACATCACTCGCCTCCTCGGCGTTCGTCGTGTAATTCAGCGAATCCAAGCTTTCGAGCCACTCCCCGACCTCGGGGCAAAGTTCAATCTCGTCACGGCCTTCATGATCTGCTTCAACAACCACAAACAAGCCGACCTTTGGGGCGTGGCCGAGTGGGAATTCTTTCTCGATGACCTCGCCAGGCATCTTGCGCCGCGCGGCCGCGTCTGGCTCGAGTTAAATCGCGAGTATGACGGGACCTTTTATACGCCGGAACTAAGAGAATTCTTTCAGCGACGTGGCGCCACAATTGACGAGCACAAAATAATTTTTAACTCAGGGCTTCCCGCGCCTGCTTCAACTTCGCCAATTGCGCGCTGAAATCCTTCTGCCGTTGCCGATGCTCCTCGACGACGCCTGCCGGCGCGCGATCGACAAACGACTTGTTTTGTAACTTGGCGTCGACTGTTCGCAATTCGCTTTCGATCTTTGCAATTTCCTTATCCAGCCGCTCTCGCTCTCCCGCTTTGTCCGCTGCGCTGGTCGCCAGTAAAATCTCTCCGAGCGGTGTGACCGCGACAGGGTTGCCAGCCTGCGCCTGATATTCTGGGTCCAACGTTACTTCTTCGGCATTTAACAGGCGTGCGATCGTGGGAATTTCATCGAAGATGGATTTATCATCGGTGCGTAAAATAAAACGTATCTTTCTGTTGGATTGTAGCTTGGCTTCCGCCCGAAGATTTCGGCCAGCTTGAATCGTCTCATAAATATCCGAAACCGTTCGACGCTTGCGCGTAACATCAACATTATCCAAAGGCGTTCGCTCCGGCAGGGGCGCGAATTGAATTGAACCTTTTCCAAAACCGAGCAACGACCAAAGCTCCTCCGTGA
>VBQC01000182.1 GCA_005887825.1 Verrucomicrobiota bacterium
ATATGCCTTCGCCGAAGCGTTAATCTCGCTCGGGCCGTCATGATAATTATTCCAGCCGCCGTCCGGCAATTGGCGTTTCAGAATGTGACGAACACAGCGCCGCTGCAATTGCGTATCGACTTCGCCACACCAGTGCATGAAGACCACGTAATCGGAACAGAGTGTGCTATCGACGATCAGCTCGCCGCACCACTGACCGTCGGGCTTCTGTTGGCGCAGAAGATTTTCTTGCGCACGGGCTGTCGCCTGGGAAAGCTCGATATCGTTAGGCGCATACGACTGGGCGAGATCTCGGCGTGCGCTTGGCAAAGGGATTACGTCAGAGGACCGGTTCATGATGTCGATCTCGGACCTGTCGATCTAATAACTTGTCGATCTTACGATGCCTGCGCCGAAGCCTCGGCGCTTTTTCCCGTGAGATGTCCGTTTCCAGAACTTACGCCGTTAAACGCAAGAACTTCGCTGCCGCGGCCGGTTGGCTTGGGTTTCGGGCCAAAGTTGAATCTGACCGTTTTCCAAGTGTCGCCGCGCTGCGCTTGCAGACCCAGAGTTGCGGTTGGTTCATAACCACAGTGTACCATGCAATTTTCACAACGACTGTCCCGCGCCACGCCGTTCACGACTCCATATCGGTCCCACTCGGTTTTTTCAAGCAATTCTGCGTAGCTCGCATAATGCCCGTCGGTCATGAGATAGCAGGGCCCCTTCCAGCCACGAATGTTTCGCGTCGGAATTGCCCATGCTGAACACGTCAAATCACGCTTGCCCGCGAGAAATTCGAAATAGACCGGCGTCCCCAAAAACGTGTACCGATTCATCCACTTCTCGATTTTTTGGAACTTCTGAATCGTCATCGCGCGGGTGAGGAAGAAGTTTTCTGGGCGCAAATTAAGCCGCTTGATCATGTCTTTCTTCGCGGCGTCATAATCGTATCCCGGAGTAATAGTGTGGCCATCGACGCCCAGATCGGAAAGATAATCGAACATCTGCTCGATCTGCTGCATGTCGGTTTCCTTGTAAATCGTCGTGTTGGTCGCGACTTGGTAGCCGAGCAGCTTCGCCATTTTGATCGCGAGGATGCACTCCTTGAAAACGCCTTCGCGCTCGACGATGAGATCGTGCGTCCGCTCGAGACCATCGAGGTGCACGTTCCAATACATCCAACGTGTCGGTCCGATTGTACAATCGCGGATTGGCGATTGCGGATTGCGGATAGTCGCAGCGTCTTTTTCTGAGACCAATCCTTTCGCGACCAAGGCGTAGATCTTTTCTTCTAGTTCTTTGCGCAATCCGGTCCGAGCCGGACTGGCATTCTCCGCTGCCCGCAATTCTTTGGTGAGCCACTCGCGCATCTTCTTGCGCATGAACATGGCGTTTGTGCAGATGTAAACGATCCGCTTCTGTTCGAGCAACCCTTTCACCAGCGCTTCGATATGCGGATAGATCAGCGGCTCGCCGCCGCAGATTGAAATCATCGGCGCCTCGCACTCTTGCGCCGCCCCGAGGCAATCCTCCAGGCTCATCATGTCTTTAAGCGAAGTGGAGTACTCTCGGATTCGTCCGCAGCCAGTGCACGTCAGGTTGCAGGTGTGCAGCGGCTCGAGTTGCAGCACCGTGGCGAACTTCTTGGTGCCACGCAACTTATGCCCGATCACGTAAGTCGCGATCTTTGCTGTAAGCGGAAGTGGAAATCTCATAGAGCGAGGATAGTAACAAGAGGTACCGGTGTGTCAATGACCAGAGCTACCTCTCAGTGTGTTAGTCTGATTCGGCTTGGAGTCGGCTGTTTGGATTTGCCGACTTTACACCAGAATCCCGTCAACGGAAAAGCAAAATAAACCTGCGACTGCGAGCAATTTCTGTGGTTTAATAGTCGCAAGTGAGTCTCTAAACAAAGTCTAGCAATTAAAGAGTATGAAACGATTACTATTAGCAGCATTTGCCGCCAGCCTGATTGGCTGCGCACAACAGCCCGCGCCACCGCCGGGTCCGGCGGTAACGGGCGGTTACACCTACTCCCGATACGCTACTACGGCGGAAGTGTGGGGATATCCAAACCCGGTTTACAGGAATTGGGCGACGGAGCAACTGCAGAAGCGCCGCCTGGATCTCTATGCAACGCAGCCGCTAGCTCGGACACGCAATGAGGTGCCCGCGTACATCTATAGCGGGATGCCGCTTCCACAACAGGATGAGATTAAGGCGATTGAGACCGAGCTCAATCGGCGATATCAGGCCGGTGATAAAAGCGCAGAGCTAAAAGAATTCTGGCCTTCATCGCGCAGGCACATTGCCAGCGGTTCACGTTTCGAAACGACTTTTTAACTTCGAGCTATCTCGAAGTGATGTGAACCGGCGATATCGCCGGAGCGTAGATTACACGCCTTGCCAGCCGCGCCGGATCAGGCTGACTGCGATCGCGGCTAGAAGAAGCGCGACAATCTTCGAGACGCCGCGCAACCCCTGCCTGCCCATCCAACGCGTGAACCAGTCTGCATTCCAGAACGCCGCTGCAACTAAGCCGAGATTGACCAGAAGCGAGACCAGCGTGAACACCAAGCCTACCGTATCGACGAGAATAAGCAGCGCAGTCAGCAACGCCGGCCCGGCAATTAACGGCATTCCAAGCGGCACGATTCCGAATTCATCGCTGCCGCCATGGTCGGACGTCCCAAGATTGAGCAATTCCCGGCCTGCCAGAGCAAGCAGAATTAGACCACCGGCGACTTGAAAGTCCGCATCCGTGATGCCAAGTGCGTCGAAAATAATCTCCCCGAGAAAAATAAATCCGATAGCTACGCAGAGCGCCGTGAAGATTCCGAGAGAAGCCTGGCGTTTCCGCTGCTCGGGCGAAGCGCTGGCGGCAAGCCCCGTAAAGATCGCGACGAGCCCGATTGGATCGATCGCGACAAAAATCGGAATAAAGGCGAGGAAAAATTTCTGAATCATCGCGGCGAACGTTTCCTAGCTTGCGCAGTCGTCAAACGCAACCTAGGAATCGCAGCAGATCTCGCGCCCAACACCATCTCCTGAATTTGCCTTTCCCAATGCACACGCATACAGGTGTTGGCCAATCTTCCTTGCCATGAATTTGCCGCTTCTTTGTTTGCCCGTCGCTCTCATTACCTCGACTTCATCCCTTTCCGCCGCCGATCTAAAAACGGTCGATGATTTTCGCCCTGCTGCCGCGAAGGCGCACGCAGTCCTAACGATTCCCGATTGGGAGCAAACGCCGAAAGCGGTCGAAACTTCCATGAAGGATGCGATCGCGAAAGCGAACAAGGCACTGGACCAGATTGGCGCCCAGGATCTGGGCAAAGTCACGTTTAAGAGCACCGTCGTCGCGCTCGACGACCTCGCGTATCAGGCCGGAATTGCGGCGAACAAGGCAGCGATCATCAAAGAGACGAACCCAAATCCCGCAATGCGCAGTGCCGCGGAGAACGCGGTAAAGGCCTTCCAAGAATGGGCTGTCGGAATTGATTACCGCGAGGACGTTTACAAGGCCATCAAGGCTTTCGCAGACACGCACCCCAAGCTTTCGGGCGAAGACGAAAAGCTGCTCAATGAAACACTGCGCGATTATCGCCGCGCTGGCTTGGATTTGTCGCCCGATCAGCGCAAAGAAGTCGAGCAGCTCCGCAAGGAGTTGTCCAAGTTAGGAACTGATTTCGACACGAACATCGTCAAGGCAAACGCGCCGGTCATGTTTACAAAGGCCGACCTCGACGGTCTGCCCGACAGTTTCTTCGCCTCGCCTGGTATCAGGACTGGAGACGATGCCTACACAGTAATGGCAAACGTTACCTGGCAATTCAATACCGTGGAAGAAAACGCGAAGAGCGAAGCCACGCGCAAGCAACTCTACGTCGTTCGAGAGACCCTCGCGAAAGATACAAACGTTCCCATTCTCAACCAAATGCTTGCACTCCGGAATAAGATCGCGTTGCGGCTGGGTTATAAATCGTGGGATGACTTCCAGACCGAGATCAAAATGGCGAAGACCGGGGCCAGCGCGGGAAAATATATCAATGACCTGGTTGCCGGAATCCAGCCAAAGTTCGACAGCGAAGTGGCGGAGTTACAAAAATTGAAAGCCGCCGACACGAACGATCCTAACACCAAGCTGGAGGTTTGGGACTGGCGCTACTACAGCAACCAGCGGAACAAACAAAAATACTCCGTCGATAAGGAAGCGTTGCGCGCGTATTTTCCGTTCCAGAAAGTGCTCGACGGCATGTTCCACATTTATCAGAGCATTTTCGGCCTGAAATTTGAAAAGATCACTGCGCCTTACAAGTGGATCGATGATCTGCACCTTTATCTGGTGACCGATTCCGTCACGGGTGAGCCGCTCGGCATGTTTTATCTCGATATGTTTCCGCGCGAAGGAAAATTCAATCACTTCGCACAGTTCGAAATTATCGGTGGCAAACTGTTATCGGATGGAAAATACCAGCGGCCAACAGTGGCGTTGCTCTGCAATTTTCCACCTGCAACTGCAGACAAGCCATCTCTGCTGACACATACCGACGTCGAAACATTGTTCCACGAATTCGGTCACGCCCTGCATTCAATTGTCACTCGCGCCAAGTATGGCCGATTTTCCGGGACTCATGTTCCGGGGGATTTTGTCGAGGCGCCTTCGCAAATGTTGCAAAACTGGGTCTGGGATAAAAGGGTGCTCGACACATTTGCCGCCGATTACCGCGATCCCTCGAAAAAGATTCCAGCGGAAATAATAAAGAAAATGAATGACACCAAGCTGGCCAATGCCGGTGTTTTTTATCGACGCCAGTTTGCGTTCGCATCGCTCGACTTGGCACTGCACGATCAACACCCAGAAGATGACTCCTACGACTCCGTGGCGATTTCGAATCCGATCCTGGAAAAAGTTTTTCTGCCAATCGATCCGAGCACGACGTTCGTTGCCTACTTTGGGCATTTAAATGGATACGATGCCGGTTATTACGGGTACGCCTGGGCGGATGCGATTGCTGCCGATATGGCGACCGTCTTTGAAAACGCCAAAGACGGTTACCTCGACAAACAGGCCGGATTGCGATTGCGTCGTGAAATTTACGAGCCGGGCGACTCGCGCGACGTTAACATCTCCATCGAGAAGTTCCTCGGGCGGAAACAATCGATCCAGCCGTTCCTGAAAAAGATCGGCATCGGACCGCAGGACAAACAGAAAGCGCCCACCGGTCCTTCACAGGAAGGGAGATGAGTCAGCGCTGTCATACTGAACGAAGGTGAGGGAGCCCACAGCGCGCGCAGAACAAACGAAAAGGCGCTCGTGTTCGCATCAATGCACGCGTGATTGCTCTGATTCGGGAAGGGCACGCGCCTCCCGCACCGGTTGCCGCGCCCTTGCGGCACGCTCTCTCGCGTCTTCCATTCTGAAAGCTCACTCATTTGGAAAAAATCCGCGACGGCAAGGGCGCCCTCGTCAGCACGCGAGGGCGCGTGCGCTCCCCGGCATTCTCGCGCTCGGCGCATGTTTGCTCCTCTCGTGTCATCGTGCCGAAACTGACGTCGAAAGAGGCGACCGGCTCCAGATTCTGCACAAGGGCAACGGCCAGGAAGTCCAGGATCTCGATCCGCAAATCGTAAACAGTGTCAGCTCGCTCAACATCATTTCCGCGCTCCTGGAGGGTCTCGTTTCCGAAGATCCGCACGATCTGCATCCCGTCCCCGGTGTAGCCGAGAGCTGGGACATTTCGCCGGACGAAAAGATTTATACGTT
The DNA here is from genome assembly GCA_005887825.1 of Verrucomicrobiota bacterium. Classification (GTDB taxonomy): domain Bacteria; phylum Verrucomicrobiota; class Verrucomicrobiia; order Chthoniobacterales; family UBA10450; genus Udaeobacter. Next base: position 5,750 of record VBQC01000182.1, read on the forward strand.
TCATCTCAGGCATAACGCAAAGTGGTCCAATGGTGACCCGGTTGTCGCGCAAAACTTTGCCGAATCCTATCACCGCATTCTATCGCCCGCGCTTGCTTCTCCAGTTGCATACATGCTGTATCCGGTCGTAAACGCGGAGGCGTTTAACAAAGGAAAGATCGACAACTTCGAGAAAGTCGGTTTCCGCGTTCTCGATGATTGGACGCTGCAGATCACGCTGACCAATCCAACGCCTTACTTTCTCTCTCTCCTTAATCATTACTCCTGGTTTCCCGTGCCCATTTCCACAATCCAAAAGTACGGTCCGGTTTTGGAACGCGGCAGTCGCTGGACCAAACCGTGACGCTACGTTGGCAACGGGCCGTTCACACTCGAAGAATGGCGACTGAATGATCGTGTGCACGTTAAAAAGAGTGCGACTTACTGGGAAGCGCAGAAGGTCCGATTACACGAGATTGTTTTTCACACAATCGACAGCAATGACATTGAAGAACGCGTTTCGCTCCGGCCAGTTACACGTCACCGACTCCATGCCGATCAACCGCATCGATCGCTACCGCCGCGAACATCCTGAGTTCCTGCGCGTCGATCCATATCTCGGCACTTATTTTTATCGTGTGAATGTGACCCGGCCGCCGCTCAATAACCGTCTGGTTCGTCGCGCGCTCGCCATGGCCATCGATCGCGAAAGCATTGTCAACAGGGTTACGCACGGGGCGCAATTGCCCGCTTCTGTTTCACGCCGCCGAACACGGCTGGCTACACCTGCCAATCTTCGATTCCGGACGATGTCGATCTTGCACGCAAAACGCTCGCGCAGGCAGGTTATCCAAATGGCCGCGGCCTGCCACCGATCGAGATTCTGTTTAACACATCCGAAAACCACAAGCTCATCGCAGAGGCCGTCCAGCAAATGTGGCGCCAAAATTTGAACGTCGCCGCCACGCTCGTGAATCAAGAAGAGAAGGTTTATTTCGATTCGCGGCGTCAGATGAATTATCGGGTGATTCGTTCGACCTGGATCGGCGATTACGTCGATCCAAATTCATTTCTCGATCTTTGGGTGACCAATGGGACGAACAATCAAACTGGCTGGTCAAATCCCGATTACGATCGGCTTATTGCCGAAGCCAGCCAAACTGGTGATCAAGCAGCTCGATACGCCGCATTTCAGAAGGCGGAGGCAATTCTGCTCGAGGACGCCCCGATCTTGCCGGTCTATTTTTACACCCACGCTTTTTTGATCCGCCCGAGCGTGAAAGGCTGGTATCCGACGATTCTTGATCATCATCCTTACAAATACGTGTGGCTGGAATGACGAAATCCGAATGGCAAAGGACGAAGAAACGACAAAAATAAAAGCATAACGACCAGCTGACTGTTTTGGTCATTCGTGCTTCGTCATTATCTTGCGGCTCTCACAGAGCGCCGTTACAGAAGAGAAAATGAAAATTGGACGCCGGTTGGTCGCAATCCTTTTTGGTGTCGCCGCGTCTAGTCTCACGGCCGATGAATTGGCATTGCGTTTGCAGCCGGCGCTGGACGCGATCACGCCGGACGGTTTGCTTGCGCACATTAAGATTCTCGCATCCGATGAATTCGAAGGTCGCGCGCCGGGAACAAAAGGCGAAGAACTTTCGGTCAAGTACATCAGTGATCAGTTCAAGCAGATGGGTCTTAAGCCGGGAAATCCCGACGGAAGCTATGTGCAGGAAGTCCCCCTGGCCGGGATCAAGAGCGAACCGCGAATGTCGTTCACGGTCGGCGATAAAACGACCGAGCTGAAATATCCCGACGATTTCGTTGCCTCATCGGCACGTCTTCAACCAGAGATCAAGGTCAACAACTCGGACCTGGTCTTTGTCGGCTATGGCATCGTCGCGCCGGATTACGGCTGGGACGATTACAAGGATGCCAATGTCCGGGGCAAGACGATTTTGATGTTGATCAACGACCCCGCGATTCCCGATCCAAAGGACTCATCAAAGCTTGATGGCAAAATGTTTAAGGGAAAAGCGATGACGTACTACGGGCGCTGGACTTACAAATACGAAATCGCCGCGCAAAAAGGCGCCGCGGCCGCCGTCATCATTCACGAGACCGGACCGGCCGCCTATCCCTACTCGGTCGTGAAAACGAGTTGGGCCACGGAGAATTATGAGATCGACGCGCCAAACAAGAACATGGACGCCGTAGAAGTGCGCTCGTGGATCACGCTCGATGTCGCCAAGAAATTGCTAGCCGATTGCGGTCAAGATTTCGACGGGCTGAAGAAGTCGGCGACCACAAAAAAATTCCGGCCGGTGGCGTTGAATGCGAGAGCCAACATCGACATCAAGCAACAACTTCACTCATTCAAATCGCGCAATGTCATCGGCAAACTCGAGGGGAGCGATCCGAAATTGCAGGACGAATACGTCATTTATACCGCGCACTGGGATCATCTTGGGCGTCACCCCGAATTGCAAGGCGATCAGATTTTTAATGGAGCAATCGATAACGCGTCCGGCGTCGCCTCGATCATCCAACTCGCAGGCGCGTTCACAAAATTGAACCCGCCGCCCAAACACCCGGTGTTATTTATGGCCACGACCGCTGAGGAAGCGGGATTGCTCGGCGCGAAATTCTACGCGCAACATTCACTTTATCCGCTCGAGAAAACGCTCGCTGACATCAATATCGACACCGTGAATCCGTGGGGAAAAACGCGCGACATCGAGGACCTGAGCAACAATAATTCAACGCTTGACGACCTACTGGCCGCCGCCGCCAAGCGAAACGGGCGAGTGATGACGCCGAACAGCCAGCCTGAAAAAGGCAGCTTTTATCGCGCTGATCATTTTGAATTTTCCAAACTTGGTGTCCCTGCACTTTACACGGGCGGCGGCAAAGATTTCATCGGCAAACCGGCTGATTTCGGCCACCAAAAGAAAGACGATTACACCGCGCATCGTTATCATCAGGTGTCGGACGAAGTTGATCCGAACTGGGACCTTTCGGGCGCGGTCCAAGATATCGATCTTCTATTCGAAGTCGGCTACCAGGTCGCGAACGCCGACAAATTTCCAGAATGGAAACCCGGCACCGAATTCAAGCCGAAGCGGGATGCGATGCTAAAGCAGTGATAAAAATTAGACTGATTCGCTTTAATTCTTATTAGACGTTTTTGCGCGCACATTGTGAACAAAATCATTTCGAAGTCACCCGTTTACGTCAACGAGCACTTCGTCGTGGCACCGTGTCTTAGCTGTCCTATTCCTGGATATCTGATTCTCAGCCCCAAGATCCCTTCGCTTTCTCTTTCCGGGCTTGACTGCAACACGCTCACATCCTTGGGCCCCACACTGGCGGCCGCTATACGAGCTATTGAAGTTGTTATTCAACCGGAGCGTGTCTACTGCGCGCTCTTCGCCGAGCAGACGCGTTCTGTCCACTTCCATCTTTTTCCACGGTCGGCCTGGGTCTTATCGCAGCATGCTAGCGCTCATCCGGCCGATCTCGAGATTTCAGGTCCGAGACTGCTAGACTGGGCACGGCGCACTTTCCATCCTCCGAATCCAAGCCACTACATCGAGACTGTTGAAGCGATATTTCGTGAAGTCGACCAGAACGTTTAACTTGCTCTCGCAAGATGTAATATGGATGTGAAGAACAGCGTCACCGAATTGCCTTTTAACAGCTTCCTCGGCATTCAGACGGCCGCCGAGCCGGCGCGGTTGCTGCAACTTCCATCGGACAAGCACTATCTCAATCATCTCGGCACGGTTCACGCAAGTGCTCAGCTAGCTCTTGCGGAGGCATCGAGCGGTGAATTACTGCTAAGGCATTTCGGCTCCGCCCAAGGAATCGTTCCAGTCGTGCGCCGACTTGAAGCAAAGTTCCGCAGACCGGCGAACGGCGTTGTGACATCGACGGCAGGCGTCACACCTGAGTCTCTCGCACAGCTCGACATCGAACTTTCATCAAAAGGACGTTCCCTCATTTCCGTCACAGTCGAGCTTCACGACCAGTCGGGGGCGCATACGCTTTCTGCAACAGTCGAATGGTTCATTCAACGCGTCGGCGCAACATCATAAAACCATCTAAACCTCGAGCCTGATCTTTCATCTAAGAACTGCCAAAGCTTTCGGGCCAGTGTTCCCGGCGCAACCTGAAGAAAAACCGCTCCATCCCATTTGCGAGGACGGCGTCTAGTGATGCTGGCGCTGGTGCCGAAGGAAATACTCAGTTGCAACCTGTCGCATTAGATGGTTGAATCCGGCTCGCAAATCTGGAAAACCTGAATGGGCTCTCTCAAAAAAAGACGCAAAGCGAAGATTGCAAAACACAAGCGCCGCAAGCGGATGAAGCAAAGTCGCCATAAGAAGCGTCTCCGTTACAAGACGTAGTGCGCGCGCACTTGTATCGTTAGACTGGTCCCACCGGAGCTGCCACGGCTTTTGCCGTGGAGGTGGGCGTGCCGCCCGCATTCCTCGAGTGCGCAGCCGACACGGCTGTCTCCACAGGGCGAAGGCTGGCCTGCCAAGCCGTAGCCTCAAGCCGCCGGACGAAGGCTGGTTTGCGGAGGGTGCCGCCGAAAGCTAGACTCGAAAGCATGAGGGAGCAGAGAAAACGTGGCGTTTCCGCGCCCTTGGGTTTTCTTTTCGCACTTGTTTTTCTCGCCGCGGCGAGCGTCGGAATCGCTAAAACTCCACGCACCCTGGCCCCTCACATCGGACCTTCGCCCGCAAGAATAAAACACATCGACCGCCAGGATGATTCATTCAGCTTCAAACCGGCACCGGACCTCGTTTTGCGTCCAGCGGGCGAACACAAAGCAGGGGCGCTCGCGCATTTTGTGGAAGGAATGGCGTTCGAGGAAAACGGCGAGATGGATAAAGCGCTCGAGGCGTATCGTAAGGTGCTTAATGTCGATCCGGGCCAATCGGACCTGGCGTCGCGCGTGGCCGTTTTGCTGATACGGCAGGAAGATTTTCCACAGGCGATTGACATTCTAAAAGACGCAATCAAAGCAAATCCGAACGACGCCGAGCCTTACCGCCAGCTAGCTTACATTTACGCGAAGTACCTTAAAAAAACGGACCAGGCGATCGATTATGCCAATCGCGCCGTCGCGCTGAATCCGCGAGATATAGAGGCTTACCAGCGTCTCGTCGAAATCGAGTTTGCGGCGGGAGAAGAAAAAAAAGCAATCGAAGTTTTGGATCGCGCCACAAAAGTCCGGAGTGACGACGCAAATTTCTGGACGCGGCTCGGGAAACTTTACGTAGCCATCCTTTTCAAACCAGACTCGCAGCCGAAGCCGGATGAATTGAGACGAGTCAACGAAATTTTCAAAAAAGCAGCGGAGCACGCCAATGACGATCCCACGGTTCTCAAGGACGTCGCGGATTACTACGCGTCGTCGCAACAACTAAAGGAGGCGATCCCGCTTTATCTGCGCGTGCTGGAGCTGCAACCGGATGACGCTAATGCACGGGAAAAGCTCGCGACCGGTTTCATTTTAACGAACCAGCGCGACAAAGCGGTTGAAATGCTCGAGCAAATTATCAAGGAGCATCCGGAAAAATATCAGCCGTACGATTTGCTTGCGCAGGTGTTGGATGAAGAAGCGCGATCGCTTCAGCGCGCAAACCGGGCTGATGAAGCCAAGGCCAGGTTTGCCAAAGTGGCCGCGAATTACGAGCAAAGCCTGCTGATCAATCCCGATCATGCCGGCACATATTTGCGCCTGGCGGAACTGTTCCTTGGCCCCCTCAAAGATCCAGAACGCGCTTTGAAATTTCTGGCGGAAGCCCGTCGCCGGTTCCCAGGCGCGCCGGAAATCGTTTATTACCTCGCCATTGCTCAGCGCGAAGCGAAGCAAATTCAACAAGCGGTGGCGACGTTCGAAGAAGCGCTGCACGACGCGGAACTCGATGAGGATAACGAAATTGTAAATGCCAAGTTTTACTTCAACTACGGCGCGACTGCCGAGCAGGCAGGTCTGTATGACAAAGCAGCGGATCTGCTCCGTAAATCAATCGCGCTCGATCCTGCCAACGCGGCGGAGGCCTACAATTACCTTGGTTACATGTGGGCGGATCACAACATGCACCTCGACGAGGCCGAGGAGATGATTAGACACGCCTTGGAGATCGAACCCAACAATGGCTCTTACCTCGATAGCCTCGGTTGGGTTGAGTTTCGTAAGGGCAATTTCGATCAAGCGCTGGCCGACCTGCTTCGCGCGGCGAAAAACATAGAGCGTGACGACCCCATTGTGTTCGAACACGTTGGCGACATTTATTTGAAATTGGATCGCGTGTCGGAGGCGTTGGGATCGTGGCAAAAAGCGCTGGCGCTCGATCCGAAAAACAAGAAACTCGCAGAGAAAATCGAGAGCACCAAGACAACAATCAGCAAAGGTCCGCCGACAAAGGCAAACCCAACTCAGTGATTAAATGTCGAATCCAGCGCATCCGTTCTACAAAACTGAAGCGGCGCAGGATGGGCGTATGAAGGATTATCCAACACCCTGGCAGCGCAAAACGATGTGGGCAGCCCTTACTGCTTTCTTTGTTGTTCTTCTCATCATAATCGTTAGCGCGGTGATCTGGACTGGCGCCAATATCATCAGCTTCCTTCAGCCAATCTTGATTCCGGTCGCCATCGCGGGGATTCTCACTTATCTGCTCGACCCATTGGTGACGAAAATGTCTCGAGACACGCTCAGTCGCACCAAGGCAATCGCGCTCCTTTTCGCGCTCGCCTTTTTTGCGCTGGGTGGATTGGTTGCCTGGCTCGTCCCAACCATCTCAATCCAAAGCGCAAATTTCGCAAAGCAAGTCCCCGCCTACACTGAAAAAGCGCGCGACCGTATTGCCGATCTTATCTATCGATTCGACCAAACTTTCGGGTTACTTGGCGGAGCGCATGAAAAGTCTGCATCGACAAGTCTCACAAACTGGCTCATCGGCCCAGCGTCCTCTACTCCTCATGAGCAACCAACCGCGACTGCCGCGCCTTCGCCAAAGGGATCTGCGACACCTCAAGCCATCACCCCTGGAAGCGAAACAATCGCGCCAAGTCCACCAAAGCTGACCACCGCCGAACGGCAGCGCATTCAAGCTTACGTAGAAAAACAAATGCCTAATCTGCAGCGGGCGCTTCCGACGCTGATGGACAGGCTCTGGGGGGTCTTAAAGCAAAGCATCGGCGGTTTTCTTGGGGTCACAGGGTTTTTGCTTAGCCTCATCCTGGTGCCAATCTATTTATTTTTCTTGCTCAACGAAAAGCCGCGCATTGAAAGGAGATGGAAAGAATACCTGCCACTGCGTGCATCGCCGCTCAGGGACGAAGTCGCGGAAGCCTTGTCGGAGATCAATAAATACGTCACAGCGTATTTTCGAGGGCAGCTGCTTGTTTGTCTGGTGGATGGGGTCCTCATCGGGACCGCGCTGACGCTTATCGGGCTCAATTTTGCGCCACTGATTGGCCTGCTCGTTGTCATCCTTACGATGATCCCATACATAGGGATAATTGTATGCTGGGTGCCAGCCGTTCTTATCGCTGCTTTTCAATGGGGCGATTGGTTGCACCCGATTGGCGTAACGCTGATTTTCATCGTGATACAAAATCTCGAAGGCATCTTCTACGCCCCGCGCATTGTAGGAAATTATGTCGGCCTGCATCCGATGACAGTGATCGTGTCGATCTTTGTCTGGGGCTTGATTATTGGCGGAGTGCTCGGCCCCCTCCTAGCCGTGCCGTTAACCGCAACGATCAAGGTTTTACTGGCGCGATACGTCTGGGGCCGCCGTTTGAGGGAGGAGGTCATGGAATCGATAGAAGAAGTTCCTGCGATTGAAGAATCCAAAGCGGCGACGCAACCTTAGAAGCCTGCGGTCAGGGGACTCCGCGCGCGTGGCGCCATAGTCTTTGCCGCGCCACGAGATAGAACACGAGAATGGCGGAAAAAATCAGAGATGCCAGGCACAGAAGGTCCGGCCAAATATTTCCTGTTGTTGAGTCTTTTTTTCGGCGACAACTGTGGCCGGCCCGTCTCGCGCTTTTAGTTGCGACATTCGTAGTCGCTATTCTCCTGGGCGTTGCTTTCTTTAGTTACGGCTCAAAGCTGTATAGGGACTGGCACCAAAGCCGCTTGCTGCATCGGGCGGCTTCGATGTTGCAGGAGGAAAGATTTATCGAAGCAGCACGGACCGCGCGAGAGGTCATGAAGCTGGATCCGGACTCTCTGCCAGCGTATTACATCCTGGCGGAAGCAGCGGAAAAACAAAACCTTGAGGAAGCCGTCTCGTGGCGCGCACAAATCGCCCGATTGTCGCCAAGGGATCCGGATAGTCAGCTCAATCTAGCCTCAGCAGCGCTGCGCTTTGGGAAGCTCGATCTCGCGCGAAAAGCGCTGGGTCAAGTCGCCTCCAGCGATCGCGACAGGGCCGCTTTTCACGTTGTCGCGGGTTGGCTGGCCCGCGCGGAAGGAAATTTCGCCGAGCAGCAAGAGCAATTCGCTGCCGCGGTTAAGAAAGAGCCAGGGAACGATCTCTACCAGTTCAATCTCGCGGCCCTCCAAATCCACTCCAGCGATTCGGAAAAGAGCGCAAAAGCACGCGAGACGCTCGACCGACTCAGCAAACTCGCTCCGTTTCGCACCGGCGCGTTGCGGGCGTTGCTGAATGACGCCGTGGCGCGCAATGACATCGCCGCAGCGGATAACTTTGCGCAACAGCTTCAAATGTCGCAAGAGGTCACATTCGGCGATTATCTTCTTTGCCTTAATTTCTATCAAAAGCTCGATGAGAAGAAGTTCCGTCTTTTGTTGGAAAGAGTGAAGCCATTTTCTGCGCGCAATCCGTCCGATCTCGCGTCGCTCATGAACTGGATGAACGAAAATGGACTCGCTGGCGACGTTGTGAAGTGGATCGATAAGTTGCCACCAGACAAACTTAGTTCGCCGCCCGCTTCCATCGCAGTTGCAGACGCATATTCAAACCTAAAAAACTGGTCGCGTTTGAAACGCTGGACGCGCACCGGAATGTGGGGCGAAGCCGAATATCTGCGCCTCGCGTATCAGGCAATTGCAACGCGGCGATCGCAATCCCGCAGTGGCGGGACCGCAGACGCCGAATTCGAAACACTTTGGGGCTCGGCTGAACAAGCGACGGACGAACAGCCGGCACGCGAACTTGATCTGGCACGCCTCGCTTCGAAGTGGAACCTCGACAAAGAGTCCGAACAACTTTGGCTTCGCGTCGCGAAGAATCCGCCAATGCGGCGCGAGGCGCTCGACGCGCTTCGCCGCTTTTATCGCGCGAACAATGAAACCGGAAAGCTTTATGAAGTCCTTCAGCGCCTGCACGAAAGCTCTCCCAACGAGGCACCGATCACAGCAGACCTCGCCCGACTTGGTCTCAACGTCGAGCAAAATCCAGAACGGTCGTACGATCTCGCGAAAGAGGCGTATGACCACGCGCCTAACGAAGTCAATTGCGCCGTGACCTACGCATTCTCCCTCGACCGGCTTGGCCGGAGCGCCCAGGGTCTTGAGGTTATACAAAAATTGCCAGCCGACCAATTACACGATCCGCACGCAGCCGTTTACGTGGCGCTGTTGCTGCTTGACACAAATCAAATCGACGCAGCGAAAGAGTACATTGCTGCAACTAACGATGCGAAGATTTACCAAGAAGAAAAAAAACTGCTTGATGAGGTCAGGACCAAATTCTCCATTGCTTCTGCAGCTCCGTCGCCGCTAGTTTCACCGACGCCTGCCGAGATGACTCCAACCCCAACATCGACATCGACGCCGCCGTCGTTGTAACCGCTTCTCTGCCTGCCACGCCGTAGCAGGTTGTAGCATTGCCTTGGCGAGGCAAGCAGAAACACGGCTACAGTCATTCCGTTCGCCGGGCTTTCTCCTCTTTTGCGATGGCCCTTGTCCAATGCGCAATGTCTTTGTCATCCATGTGCACACGGTCCTCCAATCGCGCATCGCGAAATCCTCGCTCCTGAACGTCCAGCAGATATTGCTTGCGTGAAAGCAACGTGCCACGGCAGACGCGTTCAGGCCCTGCAATGGGTGCATCCTTTCGTAGCCGCGAGATCAGATCATCCATAATGGCGGCGGGGATCCGTCCGTGCTCGCTTGGATAAATATAGCCGAAGAGCACCAAATGGCTCAGCAGTACGCGCCAGTCGGGCCCGAAGCGATGAACCAGATGCCGCCAATCCAGTTTCTCTGCGCAGCTCTGAAGAATATGCGCAATGTCGCCGCCATCGAACCGCTCGCGTTCCATAATGTAACCCTTCATCCAAATCATTTCCTCGGGTGCGCAAAGTTTCACCTCCAGGCCAAGTAATTCGTCATCCCGCGCTCGCTCAAACCACGAATCATCGACTTCGCATAACCCGTTTCCAGCACGAAAAATTAGATCAATGTATTCCCGGCCGCGCCCGGCTTTGGCAAGCCAATGCGGAAAAGTCTTTTCCGTTTTGTATCCAGCGCGGGCGAGCGCCTCGATGGCCGCATCAACATGATGGGGTCGGACGTAAAGATCGAAATCTTTCGACCGACGCGAAACACCCGCATACGCTTCGACCACGTAGGAGCCACCGATTAAAAACGGAACGTTCGCATCCTGCAATGCCGCCATTGATTTACGACGAAAGTCATCGCGTTTGTCTTTCGCTTTCGCGCGCGCTGCTCTCTTAGCGGTCATCACCATCATAACGTAGTCGAAGCCGATAACGCGTGCATGGCCACAGCCCTTGCGCGCGCTGGAAACGTCCATTGTGGCTGGCGATTTCGTTTTTAAGACGATGGCTAAGCGAGCGCTACGGATCGCCGCGACGGCGGATCTTCATTATGGCAAACACTCGCGCGGTACATTGCATGAAGCCTTTGATGAGATATCGCGCAGTGCTGACATGCTGCTGCTTTGCGGCGATCTCACAGATTACGGACTGCCCGAAGAAGCGGAGGAACTCGTGGCCGATATTCGTGCTGCAGTGCGAATTCCAATGCTCGCCGTTCTCGGCAACCACGATTTCGAATCAGGGCAATCGGAGCTTGTTTGCAAGGTTCTCGATGACGCGGGTGTCAACGTGCTCAACGGCGAAGCCATCGAAATCGCAGGAGTCGGGTTTGCCGGCATCTCCGGCTTTGGCGGCGGCTTTGGCCGGCGAATGCTGAACGCGTGGGGCGAACCGCTCATTAAACAATTTGTGCAGGAATCGATTTCCCACGCCGTTCGCTTGGAGCAGGCGCTTACGAAACTACAAACGGAACGGCGGATCGTAGTCCTGCATTACTCTCCTATCCGCGCCACGTTACAAGGGGAAGACCCGGAGATTTTTGCATTTCTTGGTTCGAGCCGATTGGAAGAGCCAATCAATCGATTTCGCGTCAACGCTGTCTTTCACGGCCATGCTCACAACGGCATTCTTGAGGCTGCAACTTCGACGGGCATTCCCGTTTACAACGTCTCAGCGCCCGCGCTTCGGAAGACCGGAAAGCCTTATCGAATTGTCGAGTTGTAGCAGCGCTCAGCGAGCATCGCACTTTTCTTCCGGCGAAACTTCGATCAGCTATCTGCCAGAAATTTCGTCGCCATGACGCGCCACGCTTCTACATCGGCGCGGTTCCGTGTAGGCGAAGCGCATCGAACGGCTTTGATCGAATCGAATAAGACTTCACGGAATGGCAACTGCATTGTACAAGCTAGCTCCTTCTTCACTGCGACAGGCATTTTCCTGTAGAGAAGACTCAGATGCGGATCGCGCGACACTTTAGCACCCCTTTTGGTGGTGTGCGTAAGATCGACAACCAACCTGTTAAGCGCTCGACTCGATTTGAACCGGATAAAGAGCGTCTTCGTGAATTTCGACGAAGCAGAAACACTGGAAATCTTCAGTCGGATTAATGAGCCTTGGACTTGCCTTAGAATCTTCCGTGCTGCTTGGCAATCTTCCTGCGCCACCAAAAGCGTCAGGTGCGGTTCGAAGCACGGCGCATCGAATTGTTCA
>VBQC01000068.1 GCA_005887825.1 Verrucomicrobiota bacterium
GGCCGCGAACAATTGCACGGCTAAAAAACGCAGCGTCTTTAGCTCGCTGTCTGTTTGTTCCTTTTTGCCCTATTCCACGGACTCGAATATAATCGTCTCAGTTCTGACTCACAGGAATCGAGCAAATAAAGGAGTCCTATGCCATTTGAAAAATTCGAGGACGCCGAAGCCATCGACAACGAGCGGCGGAAAGCCATCGCCAAATCGATCCGAATAATCAGCGTTGAAGAACTCAAAAAGCTTGGCGAAGAGATGTTTGATGAGCCTGATCGACCCTGGCGGCAAACGTTCCTTCAATTTATCGCGGAACATCCGGGCGCCATTTTTCACCACGCTTCCGTAGGCGACGGCGTCGTCTTTCTTTATTCTCGCGACGGAGACAAAGGCCTGTGGTATCTGCGCGGAAGCGGCATAGGGCCATTGTCGGAGGGAGGTCGGCAGCTGATGAGGGAAGCGATCGCGACAGGGCATTGAGTCCTGGCGGAGTGACGTCTTAACAATCGGCGCGCGGCTTCGCTTGAGCGGAGTTTATTCCTCGCAGAAAGTTTGACTGAATTCAGAGCGATGCCTTGATCGCAGCAGCTGAAGGTGCGGACTCACCCAGAAAATGCTCGATCACATCAGCTACGGTCGTGAAGCGGTTTATGCCACCGAATTTGCCGTCGACGCCTTCACGTCGGAGGCGATCGCGCACTGAAGAACGCGCTTCAACAACGTGGAATTCGATACGCTCGGCGATGAGTTCATTCGCCATGCCTGCTAGGGTATGGGCGCTCTGCATGTCCACGCGCGCTGCGGCGGAAAGATCGAGCACTATCAGCTTCGGCGGCGTCGGCTCGGCGCGGACACGTTTCAAGATCGCATCGTAAACATTGTCTACGTTGAAATACACGAGGCCCGATTCAGGCCGAAAAATCATGACGTTCGGAATCCGTTCGTTGTCTGCATGCCGGTCGCAATCCGAGAAACGGCGCGTGCCGGGAATTCGGCCGAGAAGAGCAACGTGTGGGCGAGACGAGACGCGCACCAGCTGCACAAGCGAGATTGCGGCGCCGATCATCACGCCGCGGAGCAGGCCTGAAGTGAGCACACCGCCGAAAGCGGCCATCGCCACTACGAACTCGGACCGATCATTGCGCCACAGTTCCTTCAGTGTTGAAACGTTGAGCAGACCCGCTACCGCCACCAACACCACAGCAGCGAGGACTGGTTGTGGTAAGGCGCTCAAAAGATGTGAGAAAAAAAGTACGACCACGAGAATAAATACTGCGGCAAGGGCAGTGGAGAGCGGTGTGCGCGCACCGCCCTCTTCGTTGACGAGCGACTGCGACGTACCGCCGCTAACGGGAAAACCGCCACCCAGTCCTGCCGTCAAATTCGACGCCGCGAGCGCGAGGTTTTCCTGATTCGCATCGAATCGTCCGCCATGCTTCGCAACGAACATTCGGCCGATCGCAGCCGTTTCGACGGCGCCAAGGAGAAAGCAAGCAAAGGCTAGCGGTAGAAGTTGGTTAAGGTCGTGCCAGGAAATAGCAGGCAGCCTAAGCGGCGGAATCCCCTGCGGTACGGCGCCGATCAGTTCCACGCCGTGCGCTTTCAACGCAAACGTCGATGCTGCTACAATGCCTCCGATCACCCCAAAAAGCGCGACGGGTTTATGTTTGAGAAAGATTTTTCCAAGAATGAGCAGCGCCAGCGCGCTTCCGCCAACCAGAAGCGACATCGAATTCGTTTCGTTCAGGTGCCTGAAAAAATGGCCCGCGTTTTCCCAAAAGCTGCCATGAGCACTGTGGAAACCGAAAAGCTTCGGCAATTGCGTGCTGGCTAGAAAAAGCGCCACGCCGCATTTGAACCCGGTCATCACACTCTCTGAGATGAAATGGACCAAGACTCCGGCTTTCGCGAGCCAGGCAATGAAGGCGATCAGCGCTACCAGCAATGCCGTGCCGGTCGCGAGCGCGCCAAAGCGGGCAGTATTACCTCCGGTCATTTCGGCCAGCGACGTGCCGATGACCAGCGAGATGGCGGATGTAACGGAAACGGCGGTGTATCGTGAACCGCAAAAGATCCAGAAGACCAGGCTGCCGAACAAACAAGCATAAAGGCCTGTTTCTGGCGGGAGGTTGGCAAGAGACGCGTCGCCCAATGCGGCGGGAAGCAGGTATGCGGCGAGCGTGACACTGGCCAGAACATCGCCGCGCAGCCAACTCAGATTATAACTGCGTAACCAGGTGAGAGCGGGAATCCAGCGAGCGAGGGAAGGGGAATTCATCGCGGCAATTTCATCACAGACGCTCTTGAATGGCGGCTTTAACCGCTGCGATCTAATCTGTCTTTCGCCGCAGCGAGTTCTTTGAATTTGTTCTTGTTAACTTTGGACACACAAATCGAGATCGGCGGCGTTCATCGGCTTTTGAAAGTGGAAATTCGTGAAATGTGAAGAGGAAAAAGTGCAGCCAGCAAAAGAACTCCACTGACAAGCTGACTCATTACTACAAGCTGACCATAGCCGGGTTTTGGCGAGTAGTCGGTAAAACCCAAGGTGAAGAAGCTGATGTAAAGGGCATCTAGGGGTGTTTTGCCGGATGGAAAGACTTCTACTCCAACATAAAGACCGGCAAAGCCAGAAACAACGCTCAAAAAAAGCAGTATAATGACTAAAATGCCAGCCGTCTTTCGAGGGAAAAAGCGTGTTATCCATGAGTGCCTGTCCAAAAAGCCATCGTCATCCGAGCGAAGTGCCGCGAGCAGCAAAACAATGGAAAGATACAAGTCCGAAATCGCTATGACGATCCAGGCAAGAAACCGACAACCCAGAAAGACGGATGCCACGCCAATTGCTGAAACCAAAGCGAAGATAACAATGAGGACAATATCCCTTCTTGTTTCCTTGCTCATAGTGAATTTCAGATATTTGCGGTACCGTCGCCCTTCTGATTGTGGTTGAATTATTCTTACCTGTTAATCACTTCATAGCTAGACGATTAAAATAACAAGAAACATGGTTAGGACGAACCACGGTATTAGAATGACCTCGATTCTCAATTTGCGGACCGCCGGCGTGTTCAGAGCGCCCTCCCTTTGTGCGCTTCATAGTTCGCGTTGCAAGCTGCTTTTCTGTTTAGGACTAGTCGGAAAACTGTATCCGCTACGGTTCGCCGTGACTAGTTTGGTCTCGAATCAGCCTGGGTTGAAATAGTCGAGATGCCCGTCGGGACAAGTGGTGTGGATCAGCGCGGGAATAGTGTCGACGACGTGCCTTTGCCAAACGCCTTTACGGTTGCGCCGATAATAGTGGACAATTCGGCGGAACAATAAGGCGAATCGCTCTCGGTACGGCTTCATATCGGACGCTCGAAAACTGCATCGGCTCGCCATCCAGGTTGACTGGAATCACTTCCTCGGTTTGGACTTCGGCCCAGGGGGTTTGCCAATAGGAGATATACTCGCCATCCGGTGAAAGCTCTTGTAACTCGCGCGCGGCGGTGAGCAATGCCAGCGCCGGGATTTCACGAACGGCGAGCACATCGAGCAAACCGTCGTTAATCCGTGCACGGGGGGTAACTTGGGCGCCGCCGCCTGCCTGACGCCCATTGCCGATAATCGCCACCGGGCCACTCCCAGCGATTTCGCGATCTGGCAAGGTGAGCCTTCCTCGATAATGATGAACGTTCATTGCCAGAATCGCACCCATCACAGCGTACGCGGCCGGGCCAAGCACGCGTTTGAGCTCTGGTGGAGTGGTCGCTGTGATCTCGGCGCCGAAGCCAATGCTCGCTGCGTTCAGGAACCAGTGTTCATTGGCTTTGCCGACGTCGACTGGTACTTCTTTTCCTTCCATACAGAGCGCCAGCGCCTGCTCGGGGTCATGTGGAATGCCACTTCCGGTAGCAAAGTCATTCGCTGTCCCTAGAGGCACCACTCCCAAAACAGGCCGTGCGACTTCGGAAAGATCCATCAAACCGTGAACCACCTCGTTCAGTGTACCATCCCCTCCGGCCGCAATCAGCAAATCCACTTCGCCTGCTTCCGCCACAAACCGCCGCGCATCTCCCTTTTCCAAAGTCACTCTTACTTCGATGGTATGCCCGATCGCGCGTTGCCGAGCGATCGCTGTCTGGAGCGCGTCGTTGCCCGCCGCTTTGCCGTTGAGAATCAGCTGAATTCTTTTAGCTCTTGATCTCGTATCCATCGCCATTAGCTACACGCGGCAGTGCGCTGCGCGGCGTCCCTGGCTATACCTTAACCACAGACTCAGGCTCGGGCTGCGGCTTAGCGAGCGACGGGGCCGGTGTTTTTTCTTTTCGACCGGCGAAGAGTCGCTCGATCACATAAAACGTTACTGGGATAAGAAAAATCGCGATTGCGGAGGCGGCGATCATTCCGCCGATGACTGTTGAACCAAGCACACGTCGCGCGACGGCGCCGGAGCCGGTTGCGAACCAAAGCGGTAAACAGCCGAAGATGAATGCGAAAGATGTCATCAGGATCGGACGCAGACGCAGGCGCGCGCCTTCAAGTGCTGCGTCGATGAGCGGTTTACCTTTTTCGTATTCGTCTTTCGCGAATTCGACGATGAGGATTGCATTTTTTGCAGCGAGGCCGATCAGCATGATCAAACCGATTTGCGCGTAAATGTTGTTTTGCATGCCGCGCAGCCAAAGCGTCGCGAAAGCGCCGAATACGGCGACAGGCGTACCAAGCAGAACACTAAATGGTAGCGACCAGCTCTCGTAAAGCGCAGCGAGGATGAGGAAGACAAAAATGAGCGACATTCCGAACACCACCGTCGGCGAAACGCCTTGCTGCGCTTTCTTCTCCTGATACGAGATGCCGAGATAATCGTATCCCATTTCATTAGGCATGGTTTGTCGGAAAACTTCTTCGAGCGCGTTCATCGCCTGGTTCGAGCT
>VBQC01000029.1 GCA_005887825.1 Verrucomicrobiota bacterium
CAGTGGCAATGGAAATTCCCGGTCGCGAAGAACAGGCCGCCGTGGCCCTGCGCCAGAGAGATGGCGAAGGCGTAAGACGCACTGGCGGGTTACCTGTTCCAGCCGCTGCCAAAGGCGCGGGATTTTTGTCACCGCGAGTGCGTGCGCGCATGGACGAGTTGCAACTCACCAACGCCGATCTTGCCGGGATTCCTCCGACCGGTGCGGGCAACCGCATCACCATCAAAGATCTCGAAAATTTTATGCACAAGATCGAGAACCAAACCGCGCATGAAGCTTCCGCCATTCGCGCAGGCGTAGCCGAGGCAATGCGCCGGAGTTGGACGCGGCCGCTCTCGACAATTGGTTCCTCGGTGAATCTCGATCCGATATTGCAAAATCGACAATCGCGCGATCCAAAGCCCGGCCCCGGCCTTTACGCGTTGCGCGCCCTTGCGCTGGCCCTTGCGGAAAGTCCAAGCGCAGCGGCGAAATTCATCGGCAGCCGCGTTGTGCAATCGACCTCCATCGACGTGGGCATCGCCGTGGAAGCCGAGGATGGAATTATGGTTCCAGTCATTCGTTCGGCTGACAAAACGTCGCTTGCCGATCTTACGGCGAAATACAAGGAACTTGTCGATCTTGCGCGACAGCGGCGGATTTCGCCGGACATGCAAGCCGGTGGCATCGCCACAGTTTCAAACTTCGGAACGTTCGGGATGGAATGGGGCACACCGATTCCCCTGCCCGATCAAACACTGCTGCTCGGCCTCGGCGCCGGGAAAAAGGTTCCGTCGTGGGATGAAAATAAAAAGCAATTTGTTCCAAAGACTGAGGCGCAGATCACATTGAGCTTCGACCATCGCAGCATCGACGGCGGCGGCGCCGGGCGCTTGCTCAAACGTGTAATCGAATTGCTGGAGGATCCAAAAAAACTGTAATGGCGATCCGCTATCGTTGGATAGTGCGACGCTTGTAGAACCGGCTACAGCGGTTTGCAGTTCGATTCTTCTCGGAAACGAACTGAGGATTGCCCGCGCCGCACAATCCCACCCCCGCACCAATCTTACCTCCGCTGAGAAGTCGCCGCGAAAAAGCCAAATATAAGCGCCAGAACACAAGCGACGGCTGCCGCGCTTCCCCATTTTAGCCAATACGGTCGGTAGGTGAGCGTGAGCCGTCCATGCGAGCCGGCTGGAACTTCGACAATGGGCAGTAATCCACGATACGAAGTGACTACGAGTCGTTGATTCTCGAGGCGCGCCTCGTATCCGCGGAAGTATGGCCGCGAAAAAGCCAGCAACGCAGGCTGATCCCCTCTAGGTACATCGACATCCAACTCCACGCGATTTCGCGAATCGTTGATTCGCGAAATCGTCGCGGAGACAAATTGCTCGTTAGGCCGCGAATCAATTGAAGTGACCGAGCGCACACGTGCAAACGGCGCGCCGCGCCGATGAAAGACACGTCCTTCGTCTGTCGAGACAACCAACTGCCATTCGGACGCGGGCCGAGGAGCAGTATCAATCTCACGCGCAACAACGATCCCGTCCACGCCAAGGCGTGCCAATTCACCGACTTCGCCAGCCTGGTAATTGAGTAAGTAATCTCCCATTGCCGGGTTAATCTCGCCGTGAATCGTGGTAGCGAATTCGCGCGCCACGCCAGCGGGCCGGATTGGGCTGTAACCGTTGATGAAAGGCAATCCAGCCCACATCGACGTGCTTCCGGGGCGCACAATTTGTCCGACCGGCTGTGATTTGTTTTCGACGCGATACGTCAGCTCCGCCCATGGATAGATGCTGAGATAAAGACGGCGCGGATCGAGCGGTGAAGGTTCGAGCAACTCTTGCGACAGATTGTATTTTGGTACTCCGCCGTTTGGCGGGATGTAGAGATATGTTGCAAGCAACGCCAGAAATGTGATGGCTGCAGGCGCCCATTTCTGAAATTCAGAATCGCGCAGGAAAAGCTCCGAAAAGGACCAAACCGCAGCAAGTCCAAGAAAAATCCATATCAACGGAAAAGCGTATGGCCCGCCCGTCCGGAAGATCGACATTGCAATGCCCGTCAAAACCACGAGAGCGAGCGCCGCTACAGCCGGGATCGGCCTGTCCGCCGTAGCTTTAGCGAAGGCGGATGATCCCAGCCTGACTCGTAGCGCCTCAGCTGCGCAAATTACAAGAACGAGATGGACAAACGGCAGCCAGCGAAAACTCCACCGAAAGAGTCCCGCGGTTGGCAGCATTGCGAGCACGAGCACGAGAACAAGCAGGATCAGCTCCCATTTGATTTGCCTAACGAGCGTCCGCCCGCGCCAGACGAATCCAGCGATGAGCGCCACCGGAGCTACTAGTCCGCACGCTAATTCCGTTCCCGGATGCAGCACCAGACGCGAGGAAAAATCCGTCCAGTTTACCGTCCAGCAGGGAAGAATAAATCCAGAAAGCGCGGCAGGCGGGACGAGCCATTGCCAATGCACGGACGCCGGCTGCAATTCGCGTGCGGAGCCCTGGACCAAATCGAGAATCGCGAGCCAAGCTGGAGCGGAAAGTCCGAACCCGAGCGCGACGCCGACAAGCATCGGCAAGATCGACCGGATACCACGTGTTTGACCTAACGATTTGACCGACAGCCATGCAATCAGGAGCAGCAACATCAGAACCGTGTAGGGAAAGCCACCGGTGACGAGGAGGTACACAAACGGCGCTGGCCAGAGAAATCGCCATTTGGTTCGTTGTCCCTCCAGCGCGCGCTCGGCTCCCCACCACGCCCACGGCAGCCAGGTAAATGCGCCGAGGGCGCCGAACCAGTCGGTCGCGCCCCAGCAGATAATCCAGCCGTTCAACGAAGCAACGAGGGCAACAAAGACCGACAACGGAATTGAAAATCGACGGTCACGGGCAAGCAGGAACGCGCCAATTGCCAGAACAAAAAGGTGGATGATGGAAAGAGCGGCTGCTTGTTGCGGAAATGTCAGTGGAAATTTCCAAATGAAGATGACGGCCGCGTTCACAAAAAGCGAAAAAGTTCCGTATTGAAATTCGCCCGCGAGATTGCCGCACACCCAGGAATACGGACTCAGGAGCGGCCAGTGGCCTTCGGACCAACTGCGCACTACATCGGCAAACACGGGCAGGACCGACAATTCATAATCGTCGTTCCAAAAAAGGAGCGGATCGTGCCAGAGCAGAATGAGGCAAAATGCGACGACGGCCAAGCCGGCTGTAATTGCACCGGCGATTGTAAAACGCGTAGCTCGCGTTTCGGACATGCGGCAATTCAACGCCGAATATCCAACATCCAACATCCGCCATCCGGCTCAGCGGATTCGAGGTCCGATGTTCGATGTTGAGCGTTCGATGTTTTCATCTTACAAAACCACCGGCTTTCCCTCGGTCATGACGAGGACCTTTTCCTCGATGCCATGAGCCCGGGCGGATGCGAGCAATCGTTGCGGCGGCTCGTGGAGCGGCTCGAAGCCGAGACGGAAAGTGCCGTAATGCATCGGGATCAAAGTTCCGGCCCGGAGTTCGAGGAAGGCCTTCACCGCTTCCTCTGGATTCATGTGAACTTCGCGGCCGGTCGGCGCCTCATAAGCGCCAATCGGAAGGAGGGCGATGTCGATCTTGTAACGGTCCCCGATTTCCTTAAACCCGGGAAAGTAAGCGCTGTCGCCGCAGTGAAAAATCGTGCGTCCGTTCGCCGCGATAACAAATCCGCCAAAATCGCGATGCAAATCGGCGAGGAATCGCGCGCCCCAGTGATGACAGGGCGTGAGTGAAATCTTAAGCGGCCCGAGCTCGACTGTCTGCCAGTAATCAAGCTCGTGCACAATGTGAAACCCCAGATCGTGCACCAAATTTCCCACTCCAATTGGGACGGCAATCGGTTGATCGGCGGCCACCCGCCGCAAAGTGCGCCGGTCGAGATGGTCGAAATGGGCGTGAGTCACCAAGACAAAGTCAATCGCGGGCAAATGATGAAGTTCGAAACCAGGTCGCTTCAGTCTCTTGATCACCTTGAGCCACTTCGACCAGATCGGGTCAATCAAGATATTCACCTCGTAAGTCTGAACGAGGAACGAGGCGTGCCCGATCCAGGTGATACAAATCTCGCCTTCACGAATTTTGGGGAATTGCGGCGGCGCGTGATCGCCGGAGCGTTTGACGAAAAGCGAAGGGATCAGGACGCTGGTGAGAAAATTACGCTTGTGCCAGTCGGCATGCGGGCGCAGCCGCACGCGCGTGGAACGTTTAGCCGTAGCACCATCCCCCGACGTTTGTCGAACGACATTCCTCTGGCTCTTTTTCGAAAAACGAATCGGCACTTACCTAAAGCATATAAGCTGGCCTCAGTGAAGCAAAACCTTTTGCGAGGATGAGGGTTACCGTCGGAATTATGAAATCCGAATGACCCGCCTTCGCTGGGCTACGGCGTGGCAAGCGAATGGCGAATTAATGAATGAAACTCGAGCAAGTGGCTCTCTGACCCTTCGTAAAGAGTCAGTTGGGTGTCGTCATTGATTCGGCGTTTGCGAGTTGACCCGAGCGTTGGGGTTGCTTGGAACAGAATTCCGCGTTGAGTTGTGCGCAATATGCGGACTTGGAGATTCATTATTCCCGTCTTTTTGATTTGCTCGGTAGCGTTCGCATTTGAATCGCGCTTGCCGTTCAGCACGGTCTTTAAAGGACAGGACCAATTCAATCGGCTGGTTTCAAAGGCCAAGGCGGGAAACTGGAAAGCATTGCCGATCGGCGAACGGACTGCCGTCGCGGGACAGGCTCTTGTCGGAACGCGCTACAAACACTTTACTCTCGAAATTGACAATCGGATCGAGTCGCCCTCGGTAAATTTTCAGGGAATGGATTGCTGGACGTTTTTCGAAATCGCGCTCAGCTTCGCCCGGATGCTGAACGAGCCGGAATCGAATTGGACTCCCGAGCGATTATTGCATTACATCGAGCTCGACCGGTATCGCAGCGGCGAATGCAGCGGCGAATATCTCTCGCGGCTGCATTATTTGGAGGATTGGCTTTACGACAATGACCGGCGCGGCTTGGTGGAAGATCTGACGCGCAGTCTCGGCGGCGCGAACGTTCCGCACTCGGCGCGCGAGATGAGTGTGGGCTGGCGGCATTACCGTTATCTCGCGGCAAACCGCTCGTTGCTGGGGCCCCTCGCGCGCATGGAAACCAATGTTTCATCGCGCCCGCTCTATCAAATTCCAAAGAACCGTGTCGCTGGGATTGAATCGAAATTACGCAGCGGCGATGTCATCGGAGCACGCTTCTTCGCCTGGGAATTCCGGCCGCGTCATCGTGGACACAGAGCTTTCGAAATACCTGTATCGCTACCGCTCGGACAGCGGAATTCTGGTCGCGCGTCCCTTGCGTTAGGTTTTTTCCCGCTCGTGGAATTCCGCGAGCAACCTCTCCAGTCGCTCAAGGGCCTCTTCAGCATCGACGCCATGTGCTTCCAGCGTGGCGGTAGCGCCACAATCCAGATTCGCTCGAAGAATGTCGATGAGACTGGCAGCAGAATATCGTTTTCCACCTTTCACGACCCAGATTTCCGATCGGAAACTGTTCGCGCGTTTGACGAACTCCGCGGCCGGTCGCGCGTGCAACCCAAGCTCATTAGTGATGCGCACGTTGCGTTGTGCGGAGACGGACGCGCGTTTCTCGCCAAATCTCATGCCTGACTTGTGCCCCAGCGGCGGTGGAGGAACTTCTCGATCGGCGAGAAGAAAATCTTGTCGGCCAGCAAACCGATAACGACAATTACAAGCATGATGGCAATGACTTGATCCATGGCACTTAACTCGCGCCCGTAATGGAGAAGTTGGCCGAGACCGAAGCCAGTCAGGATTGTCACAAAAATCTCGGCAGCCATGAGGGAGCGCCAGGCAAAGGCCCAGCCTTGCTTCATTCCGCTGACGATAAAGGGTAGCGCCGCGGGCAGGATCACTTTGAACCACATGTGCAATCGCTTGGAACCCATGGTCAGCGCGGCGCGCCGGTAAATTGGTGGAACATTGCGCACGCCGGTCTCGGTTGCGATGACGACTGACCAAAGCGTTCCCATCACCACCACAAAAAGCATGGCCGCTTCGGTTTGCCCAAACCACAACAGCGCGAGCGGGACCCAGCAGACACTGGGCAACGTCTGCAAACCAAGCGCCATAGTGCCAATCGTATCGCCAAATAATTTCCAGCGCGCGGTTAAGAGTCCGAGTGGAAGTCCCACGACAAGTCCGATGAAGTAACCGATGAGTAAGCGGCGCATGGTGATCACGGTTGCCTTCGCCAAAGTTCCGTCCACAGCGGCGTTCTTCAAATAACTCGCGACTTGCCACGGCGATGGCAAGAGGACAGGCGACCAAATTCTGGCGCGAAACGCTGCTTCCCAAAGCAGAACCAGAGCAGCGAAAAAAGCGGCCGCGAGTAGAAATCGTTTCATCTTGCGCCGATTGCCTCGGCCTGGCCGAGGCTCCTCAAAGCCTTAGTAATTCGCGTGGCATACGCGGCAAGATCGACAGTGTTGATATCGCGTGGACGCGGCAGTTTCACCGGAAATTCTTCGTGGATGCGGCCCGGATGTGGCGAAAAAAGCAGGACGCGGTCGCCCAGGCATGCCGCTTCACGGACATTGTGCGTGACAAAGACGATGGTTTTGCGGCGCGCGCTCCAGATTTCCTGAATATCGCCATAGAGTTGCTCGCGAGTGAGCGCATCAAGAGCAGCGAACGGCTCGTCCATGAGAAGCACGCGCGGGTTCGGCGCGAGCGCGCGAGCGAGCGAGACGCGTTGCTTCATTCCACCGGAAAGCTCATGAATGTTGGCATGTTCAAACCGGCTAAGGCCGACGAGTTCGAGATAATATTTGGCGACGTCACGCCGATCTTTGTTTGTCAGAGTCGGCTTGAGCTTGAGTCCGAAGAGAACATTTCCAAAGACGTCCAGCCAGGGAAAAAGCGCCGGTTCCTGAAACATAACGAGCCGTTCGCGGCCAGGCCCTGTAACTGGTTTGCCGTCGGCTCGCACAGTGCCGCTGTCCGGTTTTTCCAAACCAGCAATGATATTGAGCAACGTCGATTTTCCGCAGCCACTCGCGCCGACGAGACAGACAAATTCGCCTTCCGCGACATTCAGGCTTACTCGGTCCAGCGCGAGCACCGTGCCCGATGCGCTTTGAAAGCTTTTCGACACGTTCTCGATCGCGAGCTTCGAGGGCGCGATGACCTCGAGCTCCTCGCTCACTGAAGAATGGTGGCGGGCGGCTCGGCGCATTACGGATTCTCAATCAGCTTCGAAGTGTCCGTCGAGCCTTTTAAAAAACCGGCGTCTTTTCCACCCTGCACGGATTTTGCAATCAAATCGCGCGATACTTCGCTTGTAAATTGAATCCGCTTCCACGCCTGCGCGACCGCATCCGGCGCGAAGTCGGCCCTCGTTTCTGCTTTCAATTCCTGGATCAATAACTTCTGCGCTTCTGCTTCATTCTGTTGAATCCACTTCGTTAATTCCACGTTCGCGTCTGCGATTTTCTTAGCCAAATCACGCCGATCACGCAGGAACTTCGCGCTGGAAACAAGCCACGTGGTGATGGTGTCCTTGTCTTCGAGAAAAACGCGCGCCTTTGCATCGCGTTCGAGCCGGGTTACCCACGGCTCGACCGTCCAAACGGCATCAACTCCGCCACTTTGAAAGAGTCCGAGTTGATCTGGATTGGCAGTCGAAATAACCGTCACGTCGCCGCCGGTTTGCGTGACGTTGAATCCGTGTGCTTTTAACCACGCCCGGCAGGAAATGTCCTGCGTATTGCCGAGCTGTGGAGTGGCAATTTTCTTGCCGCGAAAATCAGCTGGGGTTTTGATGGGCGAATCGGTCTTTACAACCAGGGCCGCACCAGCATTGGCTGCGCCGGAAATGACACGGATCTCCTCCCCGTTCGATTTGAAGTACGCGTTGAGCGCGGGACTCGGGCCAACGTAGGTGATATCGAGCGATCCGGCGAAGATCGCCTCCATGGCCGAAGGCCCTGCATTGTAAGTAAACCACTGAATCTCGACATTGGGGCCGAGACGCTGCTCAAACCAGCCTTTGCCCTGACGCGCCAATGCGTGAGCAATTACACCCTGGGCGTGTGTGATATTCGGGAAATGCCCGAAACGAATTACCGTTTTTTCTTCTGCGCGGACGGCTTGCACGAAAAGCGCAAGCGTCCCGATAACC
>VBQC01000030.1 GCA_005887825.1 Verrucomicrobiota bacterium
CCCCTTCGGCGATGGGCTCGATACGAAGAAGATGCAGAAGGATCCAGTTACTCGCCGCGTTCAAAAGCCAAATCGCCGGTTTAAAGACTGTGTAAAAAAGTCGTAACGGAGCGCTCACGAACAGAGTGGCCGATATGGCCTTTCGAATAGCGAGAATCTTCGGCGCTTGTTCCCCCAGTACGATGTGCAAAAACGTAATGACCGAAAATGCCAGCGCGAAGGAGACGGATTTGATTACGGCCGTAGATTCGATTCCAGCGACAGCGAAAAACGGCTGAAGCATCTCCGCAATGAACGGCTCCCCTAACCAGCCAAGCCCGAGGCTGGCTGCTGTAATCCCCACCTGACACGCGGAAAGATAGGCGTTCAGGTTGTCCTTTACCTGCTTTGCAAACATCGCGCGCCTGTTGCCCTCAGCGGCCAACGTATCGAGCTGACTGGCGCGGATCTTCACCAGCGCAAACTCGGCCGTGACAAAGAAGCCGTTCAACAATACTAGCGCGCTGATCGCTGCCAATTTGGCGATCAGCAGCAGGGGTGGGTCCCAATGCCGCGCGATAATGTCGGCAATCGGCATCGCCAATAAAAAGAATAACGAGGGGAAATTCATTACCCGGATGCGCACCCCGCATCCGAAGCCCAAAATCGATCCAATCTACCAGCTCGACTTGGTTACGCCGGGGATCAAGCCTTGCGAAGCCAGCTCGCGGAACGTGAGACGTGAAACCTTGAAGCGGCGGATAAACGCGCGGCGACGACCCGTCACTTCGCAACGGTTCACTACACGCGTCGGGCTGGCGTCTCGCGGCAACTGCGCGAGGCCGGCATAGTCCTTTTTCGCTTTCAACTCAGCACGCAGCGCAGCATATTTCTTCACCGTTGCGCGCTTGCGTTCGTTGCGATTAATCCAGGAGGTCTTGGCCATAAAGAGACGTTGACTCTATTGATGATCCCCTGATTTGCAACTTGCTTTGGGCGCTAGCCCAATCACGCCAGATCAAAAGTCGCGCTAAACGCCTTGGAGTGTCGGCTTTGTCCAGAACGCGATCTGGCCGTTTTATCCCAAAGCACTCACGCGTCTCTTTTGTTTTACCAACGCGGCTGTCGAACGGCCGCTGGGGCGGGCGGAGCTGCGTTTTTGCCTAACGGATTGATTACGGCTGAGGCTCTCTTGAAGCACTTTGACGAGATCGACAACGTTGGTCGGCACGTGCGCGGGCGGCGCTTTGGCGGCAATCTGTTTGTTCTTGGCTTTCTGCTCGATGATCTCCATCAACGCCGTTCGATACTCGTCCCGATATTTCTCTGGCTCCCATGCAACGGACATGCTCCCGATAAGAGCTTGGGCCATTGTTAGTTCTTTATCCGTCACGGCTGTCGGCGATCCGTTCTTCAAAATTTCAGCGCTCAAAATTTCGCTGGCAAAATGCATCAGTTCCAGAATCAGGAACAATCCATCCGGTTTCACGGCGGCCAGGTGCTCGCGATTGCTGATAACGACTTTGGCAATGCCGATCTTGGCCGTGCCGCTGAGCGCCTTGTGCAAAACCGTGTACGCTTTCTCCCCGCCTTTCTGCGGCTCCAGAAAATATGGCTTATAGAAAAACTTCGGATCGACTTGCTCCAACTCGACAAAGTCAGTGATGTCGATGGAATGCGTGGATTCGATCCGGACCTTCTCGAAATCCTCCGTTTTCATGACGACGTAGCGGCCACGCTCGTACTCGAAGCCTTTTACAATTTGATCGGCCGGTACTTCTTTTGAATCGGCCTCCGCAACTTTCTTGTATTTGATCGGGCTGAGATCGCTCGATCGGAGTTGCCGGAAACTAATTTTCTCCTCGCGCGTGGCTGGGTAAACCGCCACCGGAATATAAACCAGACCGAAGCTGATACTGCCTTTCCAGATCGGACGCATATTGCTGGAATGGCTTTTTCCCACAGTAGCGTAGGCCTGTCAACTCTTAGCAGCTGCGCGCCGGACAGGATTAAGCACCGCTAACATCAATAAACACGAATGAACGAAAGCCATCCTTACATGATGTCTGCGCTCCAAGATTATCTTGCAAGTTGGGGAAACGGCCTGATGTTTAGGTCAACTTATGAGCGTCCTCGCCAGCTTCATGAATTTGGCCGGGCCAGATTTGATTGTCATTTTGCTGATCATTCTCGTTCTGTTCGGGGCGAAGAAATTGCCAGAACTTGCGCGCGGAATGGGGCAGGCGGTGAAGGAGTTTCAAAAAGCGAAGGACGAGTTCAACGACGAACTGCATAAGGCCGGCAAGCCCGAGACGGAAACGGCCAAGTCTGATGTGAAACCGGCGCAATCGACAGTTCCGCGAAGCGAGAATCAGCCGGCAAGCAGCGAAATACGCCCGGATCCAAATCAAGCAATTACACCCGGAGACAAAGCCGATCAGGTGTAGCGGCGGTCTGTCCTCGATCGCAGAAATCGGCCCGCGCGTGGAGACTCCGGAAACGATTCGCCAGCAGGCACACGCGCCTCTACACGTTTGACCCGGCGCATAGTGTACGACAAAATCGCACCTTCTTATGTCCGATGCTAATCTGCGCGCCCGAATCAAAGAGATGCTCGTCAAGAATTTGATGCTGCAAACGACGCCAGAACAAATCGGGGATGATCTTCCCCTTTTCGGCCCCAATGGACTCGGGCTCGATTCCATCGACGCGCTCGAGTTGGTGGTGAGTATGGAGAAAACTTTTGGAGTTGGCGTGCCAAACTCTGAAGTCGCTGGGACGGCGCTCAAAACTGTAAATACAATTCACGATTATATTCTCGAAAAACGCGCTGCGGCTGCTTAAACTGAGACCAACGCACGCAGTGATTGTCGATCGCACGTGAATATTCTCTACGTAGAGAGCAGTCGCAGTTGGGGCGGCCAGGAGTATCGCACCTGCCTCGAGATCAACTGGCTGAATGAGCACGGGCATAAGGCATGGTTGGTCTGCAATCCAGGAAGTCAGGTCCAGCTCAAAGCCTCCGAGCTTGGTACTCGGCTCGCCGCGATGCCGCTCCGACGTCGTGTCGATCCGTTGTGTTCATGGCGCCTCTGGAGATTTTGCCGGCGAAATCAAATCGATTTGCTAAAAACTTACAGCTCGAAAGATCACTGGCTTTGCCTGCCGCTGTATTTTTGCGGAATTCCATTGACTCGCGCGCGCTGCATAACAGATGCACTCCGGGGCAAGGGCCGGGCTTTTATTTTCAAGCATGGCTGCTCGAAAATCGTGGCCGATGCATCGGTCATTAAGCGCCAACTCGTGCAGCAGAACGGAATTGATCCCGCCAAAATTGAAGTCATCGGCTCAGCCGTTGATTTGCAAAAGTTTAAACCGCCGCGCGACCGGATGAAATTTCGGCGCGAAATGGGGTTCCGCACGGACACGCCAGTCATTGGGAATATCGGCATGATTCGGCCAGACAAGGGTCAACTCATTTTGGTCGAAGCGGCCGATCTCATTTTAGCGAAACATCCCGATGCACGCTTTGTCATCGTGGGCCAAGGCACGGGTCTGCTGAAGCGCGGCATCAATCTAAGGAATGCTATTGATCGCGCCGGATTGGCCGAGAAAATCATCATGACCGGATACCGCTGGGACACGCCCGACGTTTATGCCGCGTGCGACATGGTAGTGATTGCGTCCCTGCACACTGAGGCGTCGCCGATCGTTTTGCGTGAAGCGTTCGCCAGCGGGCGCCCCGTCATCGCGACAAAAGTCGGCGATATTCCAGAAATTATTGAGCACCGCCAAAACGGTTTGCTCATAGAGCCGGGCGACAGTAAAGCGGTCGCGGCTGCGATCCTGGAATTTCTTTCCGATCCGAAATTCGCGGCTCAATGTGCAGCGAACGGCCTACGCTACGCGAATGAGCATTTTTCGTTCGACCGAATGATGGACGCAAAAGTTCGAGTCGATGCGTCATTGATTCGACGACGCAAAACGAGGCCGCTGTCTTCCTCTGGCTCGACTGAACGGATTTCGCCCCCTAAGACGGCAGACCTTGCGTCACGCGAGTGATGAGGAGTTAATCGCGTCAATTAGCTGGCGAAAGCGCCCAAACCTGTCGCGATAAGGAGTGAGAAGCAGTCGCGGCTGATCCCAAATCTCGGGTTCGTTTTTCTCCTGACGCAGCGCAACGCCCTGCACGATCTCGCCGCTCCGCACAATGTCGTCAAATTTGTCGTTAAGATCGACCATCGCCTTTCTGGACAAACGATGATTAATGCGCACGACAAGTCTTTGGCCAACCCAGCGCGCCGAGTGATAGATTTTGTAGAACTGCAATATCTCCGCAATCGCCTCCTCGACGTTGTGCGTGATTTTGAAAAACGAAAAGTCCTCTGGTGAAATGAACCCGAGTTTAAGCAGGCGATCCCTCAGGAATTTCATCCATGTCTCCCAATAACTTCCGCGTGGGCGGTCCAGTAGGACCACTGGGATGATCCGTGCTTTCCCGGTTTGCATGAGCGTGAGCACTTCGAACGTTTCGTCCAGCGTGCCGAAACCGCCGGGGAACAGCGCGAACGCGTGCGCTTCCTTCACGAAGGTCAGTTTGCGGGTAAAGAAGTAATTTAAATTGACCAGCTTGCGATCGCCTTTGATGACGACGTTGGCTTGCTGTTCAGATGGCAGCCGGATGTTAAGCCCGAAACTGCGCTCGCGGCCTGCACCTTTCTGCGATGCGCCCATGATTCCGTCACCGCCTCCGGTAATCACCATGAAATTGTGCGCGACCATTTCCCGCGCGAAATCTTCCGCTACTTGGAACTCAGGCGACTCCGCCGAAGTTCGAGCCGAACCAAAGATAGCGACCTTCCGCAAGTGCTGAAACGGCGCGAACACCTTCGCCGCATACCGCATCTCTTTTATCGACCGGTTGATCAGCTTGAGATCGGCTACACTCATCTGGTCGCGCGCAATCCTTAGCGCGGTCACGATCATTTCCTCGATCAGCTCCGACGATTTTTCCGCACCCCAATCGCGAACCAGTT
>VBQC01000183.1 GCA_005887825.1 Verrucomicrobiota bacterium
GGAAGCCTATATCCCCCGCTCCGACACCTACATCGAAAAAGATTCGTCGATCAACGAAGAGATCGAGCGTTTGCGGCTCGCCGCGACCAGCGCATTGCTTTCGCGCCGTGACACCATCGTGGTCGCAAGCGTCTCGTGTATTTACGGCATCACATCGCCGGAAGATTACTTGAACATGCTGCTCACGGTAAAACGGGGCCAGCACATCAGCCGCGAAGCGGTGCTTGGCCGTTTGATCGACATGTTATACGAGCGCAACGACATCAATTTCGCGCGCGGCAGGTTTCGTGTTCGCGGCGATGTCGTCGAAATCTATCCGGCCACTGCCGATGAAGAAGCGATCCGCCTCGAGTTCTTCGGTGACGAAATTGATGCGATCACGCGATTCGATCCTTTGACAGGTCACGCCCACGAATCGCTTGGCGTGATCACATTTTATCCCGCCAAACAGTTCGTCACGCCCGCTGACAAGTTGAATCGAGCGCTGCGTTCCATTCGAGAAGAACTCGACGCGCGCATCGTCGATCTTGAAGCCAGGGGGAAATTGCTCGAGGCGCAGCGGCTGAAAATGCGCACCGAATACGACCTGGAAATGTTGCAGGAAATGGGCTTCTGCAACGGGATCGAAAATTACTCGCGTCATTTGTCCGGACGTCCGCCGGGCTCAAAACCGTATACAATCATCGATTTTTTCCCGAAAGATTTTCTCGTGGTTGTCGATGAATCGCACGCCACCGTCCCGCAAATCGGCGGAATGTATGAAGGCGATCGCTCACGCAAGACGGTGCTGGTGGAGTACGGCTTCCGTCTGCCCAGCGCGCTCGACAATCGGCCGCTCAATTTCGACGAGTTCATGAAGCTGACGAATCAGCTCATTTACGTGAGCGCGACGCCGGCAGAATTCGAAATTCAAAACAGCATCGTCGGAAACAAAGGTTACGTGCCGCACAAACGACAACGGATCGGTCGGGACGAACCAGTTCCGTTTGTGCTGCCGGGTGAATCTGTAGCCGGGCGCGGTAATCCCGGCGGCTCGGAGTTACTCACCATAAAGGGCCGGGGTCACCGCCCCCGACTTCAACTTTCCCTTACCGATGAGCCGCCGGAGAAATTCGATGTGCACACGCCCGGCGCGCCTCTCGTCATCGAGCAGATCATTCGGCCCACTGGACTTCTCGATCCAAAAATCACGCTCAAGCCGCTCAAACATCAAATCGATGACACAATCGAGCTTTGCCGTCAGCGGGTTGAAAAGAGCGAGCGAATTTTGGTGACGACGCTAACAAAACGCACGGCCGAAGATCTCGCCGATTATCTGCGCGATGTCGGATTGAAAGTGCGCTATTTGCATAGCGACATCGACACGATCGAGCGCGTCGAAATTTTACGCGGACTGCGCGCTGCAGATTTCGACATCCTGGTCGGGATCAATTTGCTCCGCGAAGGTCTCGATCTTCCGGAAGTTTCGCTCGTCTGCATTCTCGACGCCGACAAGGAAGGATTTTTGCGCAGCCAGACGTCGCTCATCCAGACGGCCGGCCGTGCAGCGCGACATGTGAACGGCGAGGTGGTGCTCTTCGCCGATACGGTCACGCAAAGCATGCAAGCGCTGATGTCGATCTCAGACTACCGCCGGACCAAACAAATGGAATACAACGAAAAGCACGGCATCACTCCGCAAACTGTCCGGCGCGCCGTGCAAGAGAGTCTGCACACGATTTTGCGCGGACGCGAAATCGCCGCCTCCGTGATTCAGGAAGCTGGAGGCGATTTCAACGTGACCGAACTGCTGCGTGAGCTGGAAGATGAGATGCAGCGCGCTTCCGCCAATCTGGAATTCGAGCGCGCTGCGCTTTTGCGCGATCAAATCATGGAAATCAAAAGCGGCACCGGCCTGGACAAGATCGAACCCAAACGAAGACCGGTGAAGTATTCGCGCAACGCCGGACGCCGGCGCTCGCGCGTGTAGGGTAGCGCACGCGTCTCGCGTGCTGGCGAGCGCGTGCTCGCGATCGCGAACTTCTCTCGCGCACTGCCAGCGCTAAAAACCAATCTTAAGGAAAGGTTGTTTCGGCAGGACGCCGAAACCAGCACGCGAGACGCGTGCGCTACCCGGATCAGTCTTGTCGATCCTCGCGCTGCGTGCGACAAACGTGCGATGACAAAAGCAAAAACCGCAACCGCCGCAGGAAAAACTTACGCTGTAGCGGGTTCTGACGAAGCGGAGGTAAAACGCGTTGCGGCAGAGCTGGCCGAGAAATTAACGCCACCGGAGGCCGGCGATTTCGGATTGGAAATCATCGATGGCGTAACCGAAAACGCCGATCAAGCTGCGGGGCGCATAAGATCGACAATCGAGGCGCTACAAACGTTACCTTTCTTCGGCAGCACAAAAGTCGTGTGGCTGAAGAGCGCGAATTTCCTCGGCGACACCCAGATCAGCCGTGCCGCGAGCGTTCAGTCCGCGCTTGAGGAATTATCAGACTTGATCGAGAACGGCCTCGGGTCTGACGTCGTCTTCTTGATCAGCGCCACTGAAGTGGACAAGCGTCGCTCGTTTTACAGATCGCTCGTCAAACGGGCGGAGTTGCAGGTTTTCGATCGGCTTGATTCCAGCCGGAGTGGCTGGGAAGAGGAAGCGACCGAAATCGTTCGAGGCCGCGTAAAAAAACGAAAACTGCAGTTCGACGAGGATGCGCTGGATCTGTTCGTTTTGCTGACCGGCGGTGACACGCGCCAGATCGAGAACGAGTTGGAGAAGATCGATGTCTTCCTCGGCAGTGGCACAGGCATCTTGCCTGTGGGGCAAGCGGGCGTCTCGCCTGCAGAACGACCGGCAGCCAAGATGGCCACCGGCCCCACAGCCGGGACGGCTGTGCCACGAGTTACTGTCGATCTTGTCCGTGAGCTGGTGCCGCTCTCGCGCGCGGGCGTCATCTTCGAGCTAAGCAATGCGCTGGCGACGCGCAATCTGGAACTCGCCCTCAAACTTGTACGGCGGTTATTGGATCAGGGCGAAAGTGCAATCGGCATTTTACTGGTCGCGATTCTGCCAACAATCCGAAATTTATTATTGGCCAAAGATTTGATGAAGCGTCATCGGCTGCCGCGCCCGCATTCGCCGTTTCAATTCATTTCTGGGATCAATCGTTTGCCTGCCGAAGCGATCGAACATTTACCGCGCAAGAAGGACGGCTCGATCAATGCCTATGCGCTGGGAATCGCCGCGCAGCACGCGCATCGGTTCGAGACCAGACAATTGATTGGGGCCATGCGGGCATGTCTCGAAGCAAATCTTCAGCTCGTCACCACGCAACTCGACCATGAGCTGATTTTAACTGAGGTCGTGGTGAAATTGCTGGGTTCGTAGACGTAGGGCGTTTCTGTGAAACGCCAGGCGTCTGACACAGACGCCCTACAAAATTATGCCGCGCCTTCCACCTGTCTGCGCGCAACTGGACCAATGTACGGGATGTCCCAGCGGACGCCCGTGAACGCTTTTATGATGGTAATGATCATGATCACCAGAAACACTAAATGGACGAGCGCTGCGATAATTGCCCAGAAAAATACCAGGATGCCACCGATACCTGGAATCGCTCCAAACACCGCATGCACAACGGCCGAGACAATGTTGAAAAGAAACCACGCGCAGCCAAAGATGATCGATTGCATGGCGTAAAAACGGACGAAGTTGTCGCGCTTTTCGAGAATATAAAAAATGATGCCCCCGATCAGTGGAATGCAAGCGATGGCTGCGGCCACGTTCGAAGGCAAACCGGTTGATGTGGATGCCGCGCTCGTCTCGGGTCCCGGACTTGGCGGCGATGGTGGTGGCTGGCTCGGATCAGTTGGTTCGGGCATGATCTACGTACACAAACTTGGAAAAGCTTTGTCAAGCAATCTTCCATCCTGAATTGGCTTCCACTTCCGATCTAAACCCAGTATTGTGACGTTTTAACCCAACAATTGAATGGCTAGAAATTTCTCGCGCGCTTTCACGTTGATCGAATTGCTGGTGGTCATCGTGGTCATCGCCATCCTCGCCACGATCGCGTACCCGGTTTACACGGGCGTCCAGGAACGCGCTAAAGTGACAAAGGACATGAGCAATCTGCGCCAGATCGGAATCGCGACGCAGACCTACATGAATGACAACGACGGCGTCTTATTTTCAACTACTACGTCGTGGATGTCGCAACTGCACCCAAAATACCTTTCATCGTGGAATATTTTTAAATCAGCTTTCGACAATCCGGTCGTTCCGCGAACCGCTTTGGAAGATGATACGAATTCGGCCGTCAGTTACGGAGTAAACAACGGCCCCGGCAACAATGTTGTCGGAGCAACTGTCGATAAAATTTCCAAACCATCCATTTTTATATTGTTCGCCCCAGCTCAAGCTTCAGGAACAGCTGTGAGCTTCCAAGGCACCGCCGGGTTCGCGACTTTGCCAGGCGTCAAAGTTCTCGGAATCGGTGGAAACCAGGCGACAAGCACGCCGGGCGGAAATGCCACGGGCGGCACGCATAGTTCGCGCACAAAGATCAATGCGCTCTTCGCCGATCTGCATTCTGAGAATATGACGTGGAGCGTGTTTACCAATAATACTAATTCATCCAGCGATCCGTCCGCCGCTCAACGTTGGAGTCCCTAAACATCTGATCCGTGATCTCGGTTGAAGTGCGAGCCGGTCCGCACCGCTATGATGTGCTGATAGGCTCCGGCTTGCTCGTCAGCTTTGGCGACCTTATCAAAAAAGAATTGTGCGGTCTTCGCTGCGCTATCGTCTCGGATACGACTATCGCGACGCTCTTCGCTGATCGCGTCAAGCAAAGTTTAGCGTCATCCGGTTTTCAGGCGATGCTCATCACCGTTCCCGCGGGCGAACAGTCGAAGACGCTCGAGCAAGCTGGCGCAATTTGCGATCAGATGGTGGCCGTGGGATTAGATCGGCAATCATTTCTTATCGGGCTCGGTGGTGGAGTGATCGGCGACATTTCGGGATTCGTCGCGGCGATTTATCATCGCGGGATTCCGCATGTCCAGATTCCAACGACGCTGCTTGCGATGGTGGACAGTTCCATCGGCGGGAAGACCGGGGTCAACACAGCGGCAGGGAAAAACTTGATTGGCGCAGTTCATCATCCATCGCTCGTCGTTGATGATATTGATGTTTTGAAAACGCTGCCCCGGCGCGAGTTCAATCAGGGATTCGCGGAGATCATCAAGCATGCGATTATCGCGGACGCGGAAATGTTTGCCGCGTTGAAAGAAAAGAAGGCAAGCGATGCGCTTGTTCTACAATCCCTGATCCGGCGCAACATTGAGATAAAATCGAAGATCGTTGCGAAAGACGAGCGTGATCGCACCGGCGAACGAGCGATTCTTAATTTCGGACATACTGTTGGTCACGGCATCGAGCGCGCTGGCGATTATCAGGAATTTCTTCACGGCGAAGCATTAAGCCTCGGTATTGTCGCTGCCTGCGCCATCTCAATTAAAAGAGCGGACCTGCCGCGCGATCAGCGCGATGCAATTGTTGGTCTTCTGCGGCGATTCAATTTACCGACGCAATTGCCAAGAGATTTCCCACGCGAGAAAATCATCGGTGCACTGAAGTTCGACAAAAAATTCGAGAGCGGAAACATTCGGTTTGTGGTCACGCCACGCATCGGATCGGCACACCTTTCGAGCGACGTCACGCTTGATGATATCCGCGAAGCGGTTGCGAGCCTTTAATTGGTGGCGAGACACTGTCTAGCCGACGAACTGCGACGGAAATATTTCGACGGCTTTGCAGAGCGTCGCCCCACCAGCAGTCGGCGATTGAGTCAATCGCCCTTACCCCTCGTCCCCCAGTAATACTCCACCAAGCCGTCCGCCACGCTGTCGGCATATTCGCGAAAAATGCTTTTGCGTTGCACGCCGTTAACGTTGCGCATTCCTTGGTAATCGCCGACTTGGATACGGGCGAAGGCGTCGTTGCTGTTCATCACGTACGGTTCGCAGTAAACGACCGGACAACGATAAAGGCGCGTCGCGAGCAAATTGCGCGCATAAACATAACCGCTCGTGCCGACTTTCGTTGTGCTGTTCGCGGTCGGATATTCATAGGGCGGCAAACCAGTCTCGCGCGCCATCGCGTCGGCAATGGCGTCGGCGAGTGGCAATTCTTCGTCGGACGCGCGGCTCAGAAGTCGCCGGATCATCTCGAATCGCTCATCGTCCAACTCGAGTTCGTCCTGTAAATACGAACCATTCACGAGGAGATGCATATGATTGGTGTCGATCAACGTTGGCTTGTTCGGATCGCCCCAGCTTTCGGCGTTGAAATGCAGGCAAAGCACCAAATCGGGATGCAGCTTGAAGTTCACGAGCGCCGCCCGTCGGCGAATCTCGCTGTACCGGTAGAATAAAATTTCGCTCTGCCAGCGAATCGTCTGCTCTTTTTCAGGATCACTTGCATCGAGAACGTCCACCCGCGGATGCGGCACGCCGTTTTTAATAAGAATTTTTCTGGCGAGCTCCCGAAAATCGTCAGGACGTTTTGGCGTAATCGGCTCGCTGCTGTTCCGGACGAACAAAACTTTCGCGCCCAATTTCCGCAGTCGCGGTGCCAGCAGCCGCGCCACGCGCAAAGTCAGATCGCCTTCTTCCACCGCCGCGCTGTTCCCGACCTGGAACCAGCGCTCCTCCATCTTTGCCCATTTTCCACCGAGATGACCCGGATCGAGCGCGATCCTCAAACCTGAGAGCGGTTTTTCCAATTTTGCGGACGGTAAGGATTTCGCCGGCCGCCAGAGCCGCGGCACGGGGTTGCTCGCCCCGTCATTCTTTGCAAATCGCAACGTAAAGGACTTTTGCGACTGGCGATTTATCAGAATCCGTGCGGTCTCCTCGTTTATTTCGATCAAATCCGGAGCGAACCCGTGGGTGCAATAAACGCTCTGGATTAATCGGGCGAAATCATCATGAGTAATTGTTTCCTGGTACTTTTCCAAAACCGCCCATTTTGGGTGGGTGCCGAGAATTCCGAGATTATCCGCGACGTGACTGCGCACGGGAAAAATCGACAACGAGACTAGGAGAAATGACGAAGCACGAATGACTCGCCTTCGCGCAACTTGGGCGCGAGACGAAGGAATGACGAAGCACGAATGACGAGGCGCGAGTCTTCGATCTTCGTCATTCGGAACTAATTCGGCATTTGTCATTCGAGCTTCGTCATTCTCCCAACATCCGCGTTTGGATTTCGCTTTCTTTAATACGATGGTCGCGGAATGCTAACGGTCCTTTTTCTGGGAGATATCGTGGGCGCGCCGGGACGCAACGCCGTGGTCGCCCGGCTTCCGGAGTTGAAGGAAAAGCACGCATTGGACTTCGTCATCGTCAACGGCGAGAACGCAGCCGGCGGCCGGGGGATAACGGGAAAAATCACAATCGAGCTTTTGCGCGCCGGCGCGTCAGTTGTCACGACTGGCGACCACATTTGGGATCAAAAGGAGATTATCCAATTCCTCGATCTTGAACCGCGCCTGCTGCGTCCATTGAATTATCCCGATGGTGCTCCGGGTAACGGATCGATCGTGCTGGAGACGGCCAAGGGGAAAATCGGCGTGATCAATGTGCAGGCGCGCACGTTTATGCAGCCGATTTTGGAAAATCCGTTTCGCGCAGTCCAGGCAGCAGTAACAAAAATGCGCCAAGAGACCGCAAACATCATTGTCGATGTGCACGGTGAGACTACGAGCGAGAAAATCGCACTCGGCCGATTTCTTGATGGAAAAGTCTCCGCTGTAATCGGCACACACACTCATGTTCAGACAGCGGACGAACAAATCTTCCCCGGCGGCACCGCATTTTTGTGCGACGCAGGAATGTGCGGCCCGATGAATTCGATTCTCGGGCGCGCCATCGAACCGATCATGAACCGGTTTATTTCCAATCTTCCGGCGTCGTTTCCTGTGGCTGCCGGCGAAGTGCGGCTGCGGGGGGCATTGATCGAGATCGACGAAACGACCGGTCGCGCGTTGCGCATCATGCGGTTGGATGAGCCTGGGCCGCGTGAAGCGGCTGCATCGGAGCCCGAGCCACCGATCGACATCGAGCAGGCGCCTTCTCCAGAACAGACGTAAAGAGTTCCGCTTGCGGCCAGCTATTAGTTGCCTGAGTTTCGAATTCTCCGGAAAGACCAACGTCCAACAAAAATCATGAAAAAATATTCTGCTTTTACTCTCGTCGTGGCTCTGGCGCTTTGTGCTGCGCAGGTGTCTCAAGCACAAGTCAGCAAAGATGCGAAGGAAGCAAACAAGCTCGCCCGAGAAGGCGCAGAGGCCTCCAAGAATCAAGAATGGGACAAAGCCATCGAACTGCTTCGTAAAGCCACCGCTCTAGATCGCAAATACGCGCCAAACCTCGCCGGTGTCTATCAACAGCGCGGATTCGCTGCTGCGACTAACCAGCAATTTCAGGATGCCATGAGCGACTACAGCGAAGCGATTAAAATCAATCAACAAGATGCAAGGATTTACGAACAGCGCGCAGCGGTCGAGATGAAACTGAATGATACTGACAAAGCACTGGCCGATTATTCCGAGGCGATCAAGCTCAAGCCGAATGAAATCCGATATTATCTTTACCGCAGCTACATCTATGAAACGAAAAATGACATAAAAAGTTCCCTGGCCGACACGGCGAGAGCCCTAAAGCTGGATCCCAATAATCAGGAAGCGAAAAGCCGTAAAGCGCGATTGGAAGCACGACAAGCTGCGAATGCACCGCTGCCTCCACCACCAGCGAGGTCGCCAAAAGCGTCACCAGCAGCCGGACGCACGCCCTGACTTGCCTATTCGCCGCGCGAGATTGTAGGTGGGGAGAGAGGTCGCCGCGGCGAGCTCTTTTACGTGCTGTTCGACGAAACGGCGGGCTCGCCTTCGTCAGCTGTTTTCGGCGGCGGAGCAAATCGCCTTTTCCGGCGGTTCGACGGCAGTGGGGTCAGCGTCATGGTGATGTTGCGACCGGTGATCTTCGGTGCCATTTCGACTTGCGACATGCCGGCGAGATCGTCGCGCACTTTCTCCATCAGCTGCATCCCGAATTCCTGGTGCGCCATTTCGCGGCCGCGAAATTGCAACTGCACTCGCACTTTATTTCCTCGATCGAGGAATTCTTCGCCGTGACGGATTTTCGTCAGGTAATCGTGGTCGTCGATATTGACGCGAAACTTGATTTCCTTCAGCTTCGCGCCTCCCGGTCTCTTATCTCTCTCATGCTTGGAAATGTCGTATCGAAATTTTCCGAGCGCGACAATTTTACAAACCGGCGGGTTCGCCGTTGGCGCAATCTCGACAACGTCAAGGCCCATGCCTTGGGCTTTGCGCAAGGCATCCGACAATTTCATGACGCCGAGCTGTTCGCCTGTGGTCCCTAAAATGACCCGGACTTCGCGGGCGCGAATCCGACCGTTTACACGAAATTGTTGTTGCAGATTAAATCAAGCTCCTGGCCGGCGAAGCGGGAGTGCGCCGCAACGCCGTATTTTCTTTACCGCAATTTCCGGCCTTCACCTGCGTGAATTAACCGGAACACTCTTGCACCGCCGCGGCTGCGATGACCGCGACGGCGTGCTCGCGTTAATAATCGCAAGCCGAGAGGAAGTTGTAGGCAACATTCTTACGCTGGCAAGACGAATCTCGTGACAATTCGATGCCGATCTTCTGACCATCAAACGGCGACGAGGCGATGTCAGGGCGGCGGTTCGCCGAAGTGCGCCTTGTGCGCGGTGTAAGCCGCAGCGTCATCGAGCATCGAATCAATGGTCACGACAAACGGCTCCAGCCTCACGAATCCGGAAAAAACCGCGCGATCGCCGATTTCGCTGTCAAACACGAAAGTGGGCCGCTGCGTCACTTGCAGTAAATGAAAATCGGCTGTGTCCGCGCGGACACGCGTTTCCACTACGGTCGAACGCGCACGTTCGAGCAACTCCTCGACGTTGACATTAGCAGCCTTCGCGCCAATCCCGGCAGCAACTTCCCAGTCGCCGAAATGTTTTCCTTCACGCAAACCAGCGTAAGCCAGCGCAAGACGTACCCGGTCGTCCCTGATCCCCAAATCTTTGGCCGCTTCCGCCACGCAATTTGGTGCAAGATATTCCGATTGCTTGTGGTCGCACCAATCGCTACTGAGCATGAACGGCGAGCGCATGATCGTTCCGCTGCGCCGGTAAAACCATTCGTGCTGCTCCTGCGATGTGGGAAGACCAGACTTGTCCATTAGCGCGATCTTCCACAGAAATTCTGCTTTGCCTTCGTAACGCTTTTTTAATTCCGCCCAGGCCGGCTCGGCGAAGAAACACCAGGAGGAAATTACATCGAGATAGTAGGTGACAGTGATACGCATAATCTGAATTCGACGTTGAGAGTTGGGCGTTGAGCGTTGAACGTTTGCTGCTTAGGAAACCAACGTCCGACGTCCAACGCTCAACGTCCAACGCTCAATTAAGATCAACCAGTGGACCTGAATCATATTTTTCTATTTCTGGCGGTGGTTTCGCCGCTGCTCGTATTGGCGCGGGCGTGGCGGCCGGGTGGGACATATCGTGGCTGGCGCATCGCCGCGCTCGTCGTTCTCGCGATTACCGGTATCGGGTGGGTGTTTTCGCGCAGCGCGGTCGGATACATCGGAGGCGGGGCCTGGTTTGCTCTGCTGTTTCTTCCGGCGATTGGGTTACGAAAAATGACGGAGTTTGCGGCGCGTGGCGATTACAAATCGGCCAGAAAACTTGGCGTGGCCCTTCAGATTTTGCATCCAAGCGCCGAGTTGCGCGAGCAGGTTCGCTTATTCCGTCATTTGGAATCTCGTCAGAACAATCAACCCGCTATCCGCTCAGTGCCGATCGGGCACGAAAGTACACAGCAGATTCGGCGTCATTATTTCCGGCATGCGCCTGCTGTTTTCATCTTGATTCTCCTCAATGCGGCGGCGTTCCTTTTCGAAATTTCATTCGGCGATTGGAACGATCCGGACGTTTTGCATCGGATCGGCGCGCTGGAGCCTTACGCGGTTGTCGTGCAGGGTGAATACTGGCGTCTTTTCACTGCGCTCTTCTTGCACGGAGGGTTCGCGCATCTGCTTTTCAATCTTTTTGCGCTTTACGTTCTCGGTCCGCCGCTGGAGCGATCGATCGGCGCGGTGCGATTCGCCCTATGTTATTTGATTTCAGGACTTGCCTCGAGCGCGGGCGTTGTCGCGCTTACTGTAGTGGGTCTCGTGCACGTGGGTCAGCTTGTCGGCGCGTCGGGATGCATCATGGGCATCGTCGGCGCGTGGGCCGGATTTTTGCTAAGACATCGTCATGCGCCGCACGCGAAACAGCGCCTGGCAAATATCTTGATGATCATCGCGATTCAAACAGCGTTCGATCTTTCGACGCCGCAGGTCAGCATGGCAGCGCATCTTTGCGGATTGATCGCGGGTTTCTTTCTTGGGCTTATCCTTGCGCCACGACCTGTAGCCGGACTGGGCGACCGCGGCCTGGACTGAGCAACACCACCATTCGAGGAAAACTTGCCCGATGAAGTTTTCTTGATTAACTCCCGCTCTGTTTCTCCTGCGAGATTTCGCATGCCAACTTTTCAAACTTACAACGTGACTCCGACCTTGCCGGCGGCGCTCGAGCCGCTGCGTGAGATGAGTTTCAATCTTTGGTGGACGTGGGAGCCCTCCGCCCGTCGCCTGTTTCGGCAGCTCGATCCGGAGCTTTGGAACCGGACAAATCATAATCCCGTCCGCATGCTTCAGCTTTCGCGGCAAGCGAGGCTGGAAGAACTTTCACAGGACAAAACTTTTCTCCGCGAATTGAAGCAGGTCTTCGACGCGTTCGAAAAATATTTGGGGCGCGAAGACACTTACGGAAAAACCGGAGCCGCCAGCGCCATCAAAAATCCCATCGCCTATTTTTCCGCCGAATTTGGTTTTCACGAATCGATTCCAAATTATTCCGGTGGTCTCGGCATCCTCGCGAGCGATCATTGCAAATCGGCGAGCGATCTCGATTTAAACTTTGTGGCAATTGGGCTGCTTTATCGGCATGGCTATTTCAGGCAGCAGATTGACAAGGGAGGTTTTCAGGAGGCGATCAATCTCAATCAAAATTTCCATCATCTCCCGATTCGCGAAGTGCGCCGCGGCGACACGAACCTGCTCATCTCCGTGCCGATTCTGGATCGCGAAGTTTTTGCCAAGCTTTGGGAACTACATGTGGGCCGGATCAGCGTCTACCTTCTGGATACAGATACTCCGGAAAACAGCGCTGAAGACCGATTGATCACCGCTGAGCTTTATGGCGGCGACCTGGAAATGCGGATGCGCCAGGAAATCATCCTCGGAATTGGCGGCGTCAAAGCGCTGAGCGCTCTCGGGATCAAACCTGATGTGTTTCATATGAACGAAGGGCACTCGGCATTCCTCGCGCTCGAACGCATTCGCCTTAACGTTGTCGAGAAGAAGCTCGATTTTTATTCCGCGCTCCAAGTAGTCGCGGCGGCCAACATCTTCACAACCCACACACCAGTGCCAGCTGGCAACGATTCGTTCCCGCGCGAGATGATGCGGAAATATTTTGGCGCTTTTGCCAGGGAACTAAACATTCCGTTCGACGAGCTATTTTCATTTGGACAAACGCGCGTCGATCCGAGCGATCCCTTCAGCATGACCATTCTGGCGTTGCGGCTCAGCCGGCACGCTAACGGCGTAAGCAAATTGCACGGCGAAGTGAGCCGGGCCCTTTGGAAAAATGTCTGGACTGGCGTGCCAGTGGACGAAGTGCCGATCACGAGCATCACGAACGGCGTCCATACTAAAACCTGGATGGCCCCGGAATTTTCGGCGCTTTACGCCAAACATCTCGGCGCATGGGAGGAACATCTGACCGAGCCCGATTTTTGGCGCCGTGTCATCGATATTCCAGACGCACAACTCTGGGAGACTCACCAAAAACTCAAACTGCGGCTCATTGAATTTGTGCGTGAGCGGGTGCGGCGGCGGCTCGAGCGCGTGGGCGAATCGCCCGAAGTCATTCGCAGGGCCAATCGCATTCTGGATCCGGAAATTTTGACGATCGGCTTTGCCCGACGCTTTGCGACTTACAAACGCGGTACCCTCCTGTTCAGCGACAAGGAACGCCTCAAGCGGCTGGTCAACGATACAACACGGCCCGTACAATTTATCTTCGCAGGCAAGGCACATCCACGCGACGAAGCGGGCAAAGCGCTCATCCAGGAAGTTTACAAACTCAGCCGCGAAACCGGTTTCGAAAACCGTATTGTCCTTCTGGAAGATTACGACAGTTACATCGCGCGCCGCCTCGTGCAAGGGGTCGATCTCTGGC
Organism: Verrucomicrobiota bacterium; assembly: GCA_005887825.1. GTDB lineage: Bacteria > Verrucomicrobiota > Verrucomicrobiia > Chthoniobacterales > UBA10450 > Udaeobacter. The sequence goes on from VBQC01000183.1 coordinate 13,394, forward strand.
TAAACCATCCGCTTCGCCCGCTTGAAGCGAGCGGCACAAGCGGAATGAAATCGGCGCCGAACGGTGGGATCAACCTCAGCGTGCTCGATGGCTGGTGGCGGGAAGGGTACAACAGCAATAACGGCTGGGCGATCGGTGCGGAGATCGATAATGGCACGGTTGAATTTCAGAATGAAGTAGACGCGAACAGTCTTTATCAATTGCTCGAGAACCAGATCATTCCGCTGTATTACGCAAAGCCGGACGGCAAACTTCCCCTCGCCTGGTTACAATTGATGCGGGAATCCATTCGCAGTGTTACACCGGTCTTCAATACGCAACGGATGGTGCAGGAATATACCGAGCGTCTTTATGTTCCCGCAGCAAAATCGCACGAGGATTTTTCTCGCGATAATTGCGGTGCCGCGACGCAACTTAGCCAATGGAAGACGCAAATGCGCAAAGATTGGCCGCAAGTGCAGATTTCCGACGTACAAGTGGCGAATAAAGACCGACAAAATATTTTGGTCGGCGAATCGCTGGAAATTAGCGCGCGAGTTCATCTCGGCGCAGTCGATCCAAAACATGTGCGTGTGGAAGCGTACCATGGCGAAGCAGATAACAGCGACATCCGCAATCCAACGGCGACAGTGCTGAATCAAAGCAGCCAGGCAGATGGGAATGGCAATTATAGTTACCAGGGATCAGTCCCTGCTTCCGAAAGCGGCACCTATGGCTTCAGCGTCCGCGTCGTGCCCACTCATCCGAACCTAATGCAAGCGCACGAACTGCGCCTGATCACGTGGTCGTAGAAGTTCCCGGCCTTCTTCTAGTCCACTTTCCCGCACAATCATTTACCCACGGGCGCGAGGCCAGATGCGCCACGCGCTCCGCTGCTCTAACTCGCTAGCGAACAAACTGAAAAGTAAAGTCGCCCTTTGTGGCGTGGGTGTCCAACGAGACCACCTGCCAAACGACCTTGTAAACTCCCGGTGCAAGCGGCAGCAATGAGACGTGCAGTAACCTTTTGTTTTTTGCATCCGCGTGCACGTCTTTTTTATCAATCTGCTTCCCGGTAACATCAAAGACTTTGATGCTGCAACGCGCCGGTTCGATCGGCTCAGTGAACCAAATCTGCACCTCACGAGGCATCTGTTTCACGTTGTGGCCCACGGGAGGTTCAGTGTGATCCACAAACGCATGCGCGTGAGCATGCGCAACGGCTGTTCCACTAAGCAGCAACATCAAACAAGTATCCCTGAACCGGTTCATGATGAGTGTAACTGAGTTATTCCCACAAAGAAGAATGAGACAGCCTTATTTTGCTCCAAACAAAGGCCGCCCTATGGTTTGGGGAAATAGGTCATCGAGATAGAAATGCAACTGCGCGATAAAGCCGACATCGCTGCCGGTGCGCGAGTTAATGGGAACGACAGCTTCCGCGCCAACTTGGAAATATTTTCCTGACCAGATAACACCCGGGTTGATTGTTCCCGTGGTTTGCCCGCGCTGGCCGCGATTCAGTGGCGTTTCGAAGGAAAACTCGACCAGTGGAATCAGGTGATCGAAAGGTGCGCGCAGGCCAATGTCCTCTACCTGTTCCTGCAAGTAGATAAAGCTGTATTCCACTGCAAAGCCGTATTGCAGCACGTTGGGGTGACGTTCAACGTCGACTTCGCTCGTGGCCGTTTCTTCATTGATACTGAATGTGCGCGTGCTTGCGCTGCTGGGAATCGTAACGCCGATTAGGCCGGTGATCGCGAGCGGACGAAGGAGCGACAGGTTTTGCGGCAAATCGCCCGAGCCTTTGCCAAAAAACAGCGCCGGAGTCCACGTGCTAAATCCGTCCGCACCTACTTGCTCGCTGCCTGTGCCGCCAACTTCCACGCCAAGGCCTAACGAAAGGATGCTTTCATGCTCGTCATTCTCGAAGAACTCGTATTTGGCGCCGAGTTCGACATTTCCGAAGCCATTCACTGAGCGCTCCCCGCGTGGTCGGAGGATCCGAAATGTTTCGCCTGCCTCGATGCCGAAATCAGGCGTGATACGCTTGGCGATGTCCACCGAAACCTCGGTGTCTCGCGCGCCGGCTTCGTCCGATGCAAGAATGCTTGAAACAGTGGGAAGGGAAAGCTCGTCGGCTACGAACGGATCATCGGTCGAGAGCGTCGCGGGGAAAAAGCGCTTGCCGGCAAAACCATGCGAGAACGCATTGTCAGTTAAAACGAAAAGCGCGGTAAAGAATGCAATTGCCGGCGGCACTCGGCGCAAAATAATCGGTGCAAAAATAGAACGATTGAGAGGCTCGCGCTTGTGCATTCCAATGTCACTGAGCGGGCCGGGAAAGAGAGTGCGGCGTGCTGTTCCCTGCCTTAGGAACAAAGGCGCCGTTGCCTTCGTCGAGATAAATTGTTGAGCCGACGCGCGAAGTTTGAAGCGATTGGCACCATGTCCCCGACGGAAAATCTTTTGTGGCTTCGATTGTTTTAGTTTCCGCCTTCAACGCTGGCATTTCGCTGTTGACCATCGCTTCGGAGAGAATTCTGCCATCCATTTGCTGTGGCGCCGCGATTCCCAGTATGCACAGAATCGTCGGTGCAAGGTCGACATTCCCGGTTGGCAGGTCATCTACTTGCCCGCGTCGAAAATCCGGCCCTGCGGCGATCAAGGTGTTGTGCATGTCGAATCGGCTGAGCGTAGCGTGCGTCCCCTTCCCTGCTCCTCTTTGCCAATCCGCCTCAATCATCCCGGGAACACCGAATTGATTTTTTGAATCGTTCCAGCGAAAAGCCATCACCACGTCTGGCACGTGTTTACTATCGATCCTGGCTTCACTAAGATCGAATGTTCCCGGCAACGGTTCCTTCGTGAAAATGACTCCAGCAAAATCTGATTGTTGCAGAAATTCCACGAGGCGACGCGTGGTCGCTGGGTCATGCTGAACAACGTAAAAAAGAACGGAGCCGCCGTTTCCAACCAGCATAATCTCTCCGGCTTTCGGCTCGTCAGTGAATTCGGTCTTCGCGGTGAAGCCCGCACCGTTCAAGATTTTCCGCAAATCAACCGACCGCTCGATCGTGGAGAAGCCATGATCCGAGACGACAAACACGTCTGTTGTTTCGCGCGCTCCTCGTTGATCCAACGCCGAAAGGACAGTGGCGAGATTTTCATCAGAGGATTTGATTGCGGCCAATGCCGGTGGCGCACCGGGCGCTGATTCATGCTGTGTAAGATCCGGCTCGCCTAACCAAAGAACCGAAAAGGCTGGCACACCATCTTTCCAAAGAACATGTGTCAGTGCTTTTGTTGTCCAGGCGTCCTGTTGCAGATGAGCAGACGGAAATGGACCGAGTGCATCGGCGATTGGAGCGAAAGCCTCGCGCGGGAGCGACTTGCCAGCAAAGAGCGTAACGCAATTTTGGCCACGCCCATGATCGGCATGTCGATCCAATAAAAGACCGACGGTTTTTGCAGCGGCAATCGCGGTGCGTCCTCCCGCGCGTCGCACGAGCTCAGCCATCGTCGAAACTGAAATGTATTTTCCATCGAACAACTCATCGCCCTTCTCCACCACCGTTGGAATTTCGACGTCGATTGAGTGTTTGTGGTCGATTTCCGGGCGGTAGTCATGATTTGCGATTACGCCGCTGTGGCCCGGATAAACGCCAGTGACCAGCGCTGTTCCATTTACGTTTGTTGCACTCGGATAAACCGCATGGTGATTGCGAAAAATGACTCCCTCATGCGCCAGCTTCCAAAGTGCGGGCGTATTTTCCTGGCTGACGAAATCCGGCCGCATCCCGTCCCAAACAACCACAAGAACGTGTCGCGAAGGGAGCGGCGTTTCGCGCGCGGGCACCTGGCACACGCAAAAAACCGTTACGATTCCGAGCAAGATCGACACCGCGAAAACGCGTTTCATTTCAATTCTCATTGTGCGAATCATACCCGAATCCAAACCGTCAAAAGAAACGCTGACCTTTTCGGCGGTCTGGAGATTTAGCGCCG
>VBQC01000031.1 GCA_005887825.1 Verrucomicrobiota bacterium
ATCCCCTTGCCACTGGTACGAACTTCAAGTCGTTCTTGTTGAATGCGCATCGGATTTGCGGGACGAAAATAACATCGGCAGAAACAATAGTCGCGCGTTGACTCCGAAAGCTTCGCGAGTCGTCGCGCCCCACCAAATCGCCTCGATTTGTTTATGAGATAAGTTCTAATAAACTGCATGTTCCTGGAGATTATGTCGGGTTTGAAATTGAGGACGAATTTGTGATCGGCTACGGACTCGATTTCATGGAAGGTTATCGCAATCTTTCCTATATCGGCGTGCTGCGGAAGGAATTGATTGCGGAATTAAGCGGATGAAAGTGCGAATGCAGTTTTACGCCCAATTGCGCGATCTGGCTGGAATCCGCGAGCAAGATTTCGATCTTGCCGAGGGATCGACCGTTGGCGACTTACTTGACCAAATTTATCTGCAACACCCTGCACTTCGCACACATGACAAGAGCATCTTGATTGGCGTCGGCGTGGAATTTGTGGATCGCAAGTACAGACCTAAGCCGGGCGAAGAGATTTCAATAATGCCGCCGGTACAGGGGGGATAGCTGTACCCGCCGCCTTGCGGTGTGATGCGCGTATGTTTAGCACATCGCCGCCGCGCTTCGCACCCGCCTTCGCGGGGCTACGGCGTGGCAAGCAGCGAACGCGGCTACAGAATCAGTCGCGGAAATTCTTGAAGTTTGTCGCGACGCCGAAGTCGCGGCTCTTCACGAATTGAATAACGGCTTGCAAGTCGTCCTTCTTTTTTCCGGTGACGCGAATTTGTTGATCTTGCAACTGGCTTTGCACTTTAAAACCTTGCGACTTGATCGCCTGAATGATTTCCTTGGCTTTGTTTCCTTCGAGTCCTTGGCGAATTTTTAATTCCTGCCGGGCATGACCGATGGATGAGATTTCCGGATCGGCCTGCTCGACGTTTCGGAGATCGACGCTGCGCTTCGAAAGTTTGCCGATCATAATTTCGCGCAGGCCTCGGAGGCGGGCGGCATCTTCGGCAGTGAGCGTAATTTTGTCTTTCTCGGCGAGAATTTCAGCAGTTGTGCCCTTGAAATCGAATCGGGTGGCAAGCTCTTTGCGCGCCTGATTGATCGCATTATCGAGTTCCTGCTTGTCTATTTCAGAGACGATGTCGAACGAAGGCATCTGCGATTGCGGATCTTAGATTGTGGATTTGAGATTGAGCAAACGATTTCGCGTTACGGATTAGCTTCCACGATTTTAATATTGCCTTCCGTTACATGCATTTTAATTGTGACGTCGCCCCCGTTGCGGACGAGCGTGTCCACCTTCGATATTCCTTCGGCACTGCGCTCGTCCTGCTCGGCGAAATCGCTCGCAATTTTTCCATCGACAGCTTCAGCAGTCAGATGGAAAGCGGCATCACTTGGAAGGAAGGCCAGCGCATTTCCATGTGTGATATCTGCCCGGATGGAAAACTTGCTCTGCTCCCACCACTCATAGGTCAACGCGATTGTGCCGCGGCCCAGCGAAAAGGTCGCATCACTGAAGCAGTTGTGCTCGAACATTTGGCCGCTTCCCAGACGGGCGTGAATGGTCTGGCCATGCATTCCATCCACGAGCACTTCGCCGTTGTCTAATTCCAGGCGCGATATGTTAGCGGTTTGCGGCACGACGATGGTGTAATCGACCGTGCCGGAGCGGTCAAACAAGCCCCAGGTCTGCTTTTTGGGAAAATTTGTTTCGATAGACACCGAGCCTGGCTGCGCGGAAACATTGATCACGATCTGTTTCAGGCGCTCGTAGGTATAGGCTTTTTTGATTGCTCGCACTCGTATTTCGTTCGCGGGCGAACCGTAAACGAAAATTGCGCCATCTCCATTTCTAATTGTGACGTTTGCGGTCGGTTCAATCGGATAGGATTGCTCGAAAATCTCCTCCAACGTGCGGTCTGTCGCGGAGCCGCAACTCGTAAGCGAAGATAATAATGCGGTGAGTATGAGGCGAAAGCCTCGCCTATTAATAGTTGCTGGTCGCACGAACAAATTCCATCAGCGCATGTGCGTTGCTGATCAAGGGAAGAAGTGCGGTGACGGCCATGACCGCAAAAAGTGAGGCTTCACCCCAAAACGCGTGGCGCGCTTCTTTTTTGAGATAGTCGCCCGTGATATTCCAAAACGATCGTGCTGAGCCGCGCACATAATTCGTGTTAAAACTGTCCAGTGCAACAGGACGATAATTGTAATCCGTCAACGGGAAGCAGCGATTTCCGCAAGGGGTCAATGGTGTTGGTTTCATAATGTCAATAGTTTGTTATTTCCGATGAGATGCGCCGCGCATCCCGAATGGATTCAAAATTTATCGCCGTGTGAGAACTTTGCCTGGCCACCGCGGGCCAGGTTCAGAAACTCGCATCACGGGATCCCGGTGATGTCCCGTGTTTATCGCCAACCGAGAAACCGCCGCCAGGGCTCACTACGGCGCTCAAACCCATAACGTCCGATCGAATGTGCGATATTGGATCGCCTCGCTGACGTGTTCGGGTGAGATGTCGATCTTGTCATCGAGATCGGCAACGGTGCGCGAAACCTTTAGAATGCGATCGTAAGCACGAGCGCTGAGATTCAATTCGTTCATCGCCACACGAATCAGGTCCTGCGAATCCTGTTCGAGCTTGCAATGTTGTTTGAGATGCCGCGTGGCCATCCGTGCGTTACAGGTTACTTTCGGGTCATTGCGAAAACGCTCTTGCTGGCGTTCACGTCCCCGCATGACCCGGCCGCGAATCGCGGTCGAGCTTTCTTCGGCGCGCTCGCTGGCGACGTCGCGGTACTCGACCGCGGGCACTTCAATATGCAGGTCAATGCGATCGAGCAATGGCCCGGAGATCCGCTGACGATAGCGCTGTACTTGAACGGGGCCACAACGGCATTCGCGTTTTAAATCACCAAAATATCCGCATGGACAGGGGTTCATCGCCGCCACCAGCATGAACTCGGCTGGAAACGTGAGGCTGCCGGCAGCGCGCGAAATTGTCACCCTCCCGTCTTCGATCGGCTGGCGCATTACTCGAGAAAGAGGACACCGTTGTGCGCGAGACTGACTTCGCCCGGATTTGGAAATGTGCCGCCGCCGAGCAAACCAATATCGCTAATGGTGTGATGGGGCGGACGAAACGGGCGCGTCGAGACGAAAGATTTTTCGGCATCGAGGAAACCAGCGATGCTGTGAATCTTCGTCGTCTCGATCGCTTCCTCGAGCGACATTGGCGGAATGATGGTGGGAATGCGTTTCGCAAGCATCGATTTACCCGACCCCGGGGGTCCGATCATCAAGACGTTGTGACCGCCGGCGACGGCCACTTCGATGGCGCGTTTGACGTGGCCTTGGCCTTTTACGTCGCTAAAATCGACATCATAATCCTGGTGAGTGGCAAAAAAGCCCGTCAGATCAGCGCGTGTGGGCAGAAGGGCAGTTTCGCCGCGCAAAAAAGCGAATGTTTGCCGCAAATTTTGCACGCCGTAGATGTCGATCTTATCGACCATGGCGGCTTCAAGCGCATTGGCTTCTGGGACAAAGAGTGCGCGTCTGCCCCGGCGTCGCGCCTCCAACGCCACTGGCAGCACGCCTTTCACGGCACGGACCGTGCCGTCTAAAGCGAGTTCACCCACGAAGCTGAAGTTTTCGAATGGCGAACTGTCCAATCCTTCGGTCACCGCGATCATACCAAGCGCAATCGGTAAGTCGAAGCTCGGGCCCTCCTTTTTGATATCCGCCGGGGCAAGATTGATCGTGGTGCGGCCGCGTGGCCAGTAATACCCGCTATTTGCAATCGCGGTCGTAACACGGTCGCGGCTCTCCTTCACGGCGGCGTCGGGCAACCCGACGATGACAATATTCGGATCGCCGCCGGCGCCGTTAACCTCTATCTCCACTTCGTACGCGTCCACGCCGTAAACCGCGGCGGAATAAATTTTTGCCAGCATCGCTGTTGCAGAGTTGCAGAAAATCGAAGCGCGGAAAAGCGTCAAATATCCCTCTAAAGTGGGATACCACTCATGCCCGCAAATGTGGTCAGATATTTATCGGACTTTGCTCGGCAGCCCTGGAAAAAGGGAGCCGATAGGAGCCTCGGAAAAAGATTGAACAAGAGGCATCCGGGGGCTGTCACAAATTCGAATATTTAACCTTGTTAAATACTTTTTAGAATGCTACAACGCGTGATCGGCAAGGCCCCATCGAATTCTATTTGGGGTGAACTGTCGACACAAACCCCCCAAGTAATTGATGAAAAAGAGTTATATGGCTGCCGAAGATAGCGATACCGGAATTAAGATTTACCTGCGCGAGATCGGGCAGATCCCGCTTTTGACGCCGGATCAGGAAATCGAACTGGCTGCGAAGATCAAGAAGGGCGATCGCGAAGCACGAGCGCTCATGATTCGTTCGAATTTGCGCCTGGTCGTCAAGATCGCGCACGATTACGCGAATCTGGGCCTGCCGCTTCTCGATCTGATCTCAGAAGGAAACATCGGCCTGATGAAGGCGGTCGAACGTTTTGATCCAGCGAAAGGCGGGAAGCTCAGCACGTATGCCGCGTGGTGGATCAAGCAGTCCATCAAGCGGGCGCTGGCGAATCAGAGCAAGACGATCCGTCTGCCCGTTCATCTGGTGGACAAGATTTCCAAGATGCGCCGGGTTTCGCTGCAAATGAGCGAGGAACTTGGTCGTGAACCCACCGATGAAGAGCTTGGCGATGAGATCGGGATTGCGAGCGGGAAAGTCTCGCAGCTGAAGACCGTCTCGATTCGTCCAGCTTCGCTCGATGCGCCCATCAGTGACGACGATTCCACTGAATTCGGCGAAATCGTCGGGGATGAAGAGGCTCAGACGCCCTTCGAACTTTTGCGTGACAAGAATCTTCGCAACGAAGTCGGCGGTTTGCTTGACGTGCTCGACGACCGCGAGAAGAAGATCATTTTCCAACGCTTCGGGCTGGACGGTGGCAAACCGAAAACGCTCGAGGAAGTTGGGAAGAAATTCGGCGTTACACGGGAGCGCATCCGGCAGTTGCAGAACATCGCGCTGTCGAAACTTCGCCGCGCGCTGAGCAAGAAGGAACGTCCAGTCGAGGTTGAATTGCCGGTCGAAGCCTAAGCGCCGGAAGATAGACTTGCAGTCTGTGCGGCCAGCGGGTTTATAACCCGCTGGGTTCCGTTATTTTGCCGTCCGAAGTTGCACGGAATCGATGCGTTCTTCGCCCGCGCGTACGTCGCCGATGATCACTAATTGATCGCCCGGCGCGGTCAGCTTGGTTCGGCGCAAAAACCTTTCTGCAGCCTCGATGGTCGCGTTCGGGTCATCGGTGAAGTCGATTTTCACTGGATAAACGCCCCAGTAAATTGACAATTGGCGATAGACTTCTTCGCTCGATGTAAAAGCAAATATCGGCGTGTTTTCCGGACGAAGTTTTGAAACGTTGTGGGCCATCGCGCCGCGCCGGGTGAACACAATAATCTTTGAATTCGCCAGCGAATTGGCCAGGAGCACAGCAGAAGCAACTGTTTTTTGCCGGTTGTCCCCGAGAATTGCGGATTCTGCGTAACCGGCTCCTCCACTGCGCTCAATGCGCACGGCCACGCGGTTCAACACTCGGACGCATTCCACTGGATAACGCCCCAGACTTGTTTCACCGCTGAGCATGATGGCATCCGCCTGCTCAAAAACGGCATTTGCCACGTCGGTAATTTCAGCCCTGGTGGGCAGCGGATTCGTGATCATCGATTCGAGCATTTGTGTGGCGACAATGACCGGCTTACCCAGCCGAAGACAGGATTTCACAATCCGCCGCTGAATGATGGGCAGTTCCTCCATTGGGCATTCGATTCCCAGGTCGCCCCGGGCGATCATAATGACATCTGCGCCTTCGATCATGTCGCCAATTGCCCGGACGGCGAGCTGGTCCTCGATCTTAGCGATGATCAAAGCGTTGCTTCTGTTATCGACAAGAACGCCGCGCAGTTCATCCAGATCGCTTTTCTGACGCACAAAACTCAGCGCGACGAAATCGGCGCCGAGCTCTGCGCCGAGTGAAATATCAGCAAGATCCTTTTCGGTAAGCGGCGGCAGATTCACATGCACACCGGGCAGGTTGATGTGACGCCGCGAGCCGAGTCTCCCAGGAGTAATAACTCTGGTGCGGATCCGTCCTCCCCGTTTTTCAAGGACCGCCAGCCTGATCATGCCGTTGTCCACCAGAATGTTGTCGCCAACGGAGACATCGTCTACGAGTCCGTCGTAATTCACATTGACCGAATACGGCTCCTCGCTTTGGGCGCCGGCTACGGTGAGCTCCAGAATGTCGTCCTGCTTCAACTGGAGATCGGTTTCCAAGTCTCCTGTGCGGATGGCGGGGCCCTGCGTATCGAGCAGAACTCCGACAGATCGGCGAGCCTCTTCTGCGAGCGCGCGAATTCGCGGCACAATTTCGCGCACGGAGCCGTGATCGGCATGGCTCATGTTCAATCGAAAAACATCCGCTCCTTTCTGGATTAATTGGCGTAACACGTCGGGTTCTTGTGTAGCGGGGCCGAGCGTGCAGATGATCTTGGTCTTACGCATCCACCAGGAGGATTAGATTTGACCGCGCAAAAGCAAGGCACTTTTAGAAGCCACTGCTAAATAGCAAAAAAAATGCGGTACGCCTTTCCGAGACGTGCCGCATTATCGCGCAGTCAGTGTTTCTATTGCAGCTTGCTTTGAGTTTGCTTGGCGAGGTCAAGATGTTCCTGAACCACCTTGGCCGTGTCCTCCGCGAATTTCTTTACGTCGGGATCACTGCCGTTGTTTGCCTCGTCCTGAAATTCGGCCAGATCTTTTTCGTGATCCTTCACCATCATGTTTATATAAGCTTTATCCGAGCTCCATTTTTCAGTCGGTTCCTTGCTCGGCAGTTTGACGCCTTTTTTCGCGGCGATCGATTTCAGCTCGTCACTGGCCTTGCTGTGATCGGTGACCATTCGTTTGCCGAATGATTTCACGTCGTCGCTTTGACCGTTCTGCTCAGCCAACTTTCCCATCGCCACCTCCATCATTCCGCCTCTGGCGGCTTTCTTCATGAAAGTCTTGTCCTTTACGCTAACCGAGGAACTTTTGGCTGTTGGAGAATCCTGCGCCATTGCCAGCCCGGCGAAACTGAAAGATGCGACTGCGAGAGCGAGAATGCAGATCCTTGAAATAGTAGTTAGTGTGTTTTTCATAACTTTTCCCGTTGATGCACGTCGGAGCACTCCGACAATCAAGAATCGAAAATTCGCGTCCTTCTGGACGTCGCAAATTCCGATCTCTGCTTCGGGAATCTGCCTGCCACGCCGCAAACTGCGGGGACGAAGGCGGGACCCCTGGACCGATCAGGTTTGGGAGACGTTCTGTTGGTAGGAACTCTCCACGCGCGTCGCTACGTCCTTGTAGCCGTAATCAGCTTCGTAAATCTGCTTCATGCAGTTGAGCGATTTGTCGCGCTCGCCCATCCGCTCGTAAACAAGCCCTAAATTGTAAACAATCTCCTTCTTCATCGCGTCCATCGACAAAATTTCCTTGGACGCCTCTTCGAGTTGCTTCATTGCCAGATCGAACATTCCAAGCTCGCCATAACAGCGACCGACCAGGTTCATTGCCTTTAAACGCGCATTTGGATTTTGTCGCGCCCGTTGCAACTCTGGCACGGCTTCCCGAAAACGATCCGCGTTCACAAGCAACTCGCCAAGTTCAAACCGAAGCTGCAAGTCGGTCGGGTTCCGTTCCAGACGTTTGCGCGCGTCATCGAGCAGAATTTCTGCCCGGTTCTTTTTCGCGGCCTTTAACTCCTCAGCCTTTTTTGCATTCAACTCATGATCCGCAGCGTGCGTAGAGAGAAATTCTTCGTGCGCAGCAATCTCACGCTCGAGGCGTTTGATTTTCAAATCGGAAACTTTTCGAACCAATCCGGCATCGGCG
>VBQC01000032.1 GCA_005887825.1 Verrucomicrobiota bacterium
CATTTCTCAAAAATCTCTATGAAAAAAGTTTTAGCCGTCGCGACCGCGCTGCTCTTCGGGGCGAGCATTGCAATCGCGCAAACCGATGTTACAGCTGGGCCGAGCCCCACACCATCCACTTCAGCAACGCCCGGCACTGCGACGGCGGAGGAGGTCATTGTTCAAAGTCAGGAACTCGACATTTCGCGTGAGCAAATTGTGCCGAACCTCGGCGCAACGCGCTACACGGTCGGACCCGATCGACTCGACTCACAAGCACAAGGCGAGAACGCGCCGTTTAATCAAACCATTTTGCGTTTCCCTGGCGTCGCGCAGGATTCGTTCGGTCAGCTGCACGTCCGTGGCGAGCACGCCAATTTGCAATACCGCATCGATGACGTGCTCTTGCCGGAAAGCATTCCAGGTTTTGGGCAGGAACTGGAGACGCGTTTTGCCGACAACATTTCGCTCATCACCGGCGCGCTGCCGGCGCAATTCGGATTTCGCAACACCGGCGTGATCGACATTCACACCAAGAACGGCGCGGTCTTTCAGCAAGGCGAAGCCTCCGTGTATGGCGGAAGTTTCGACACCATTATGCCGAGCTTTGAGTGCGGCGCTGTGACCGGAAAACTCAATTCCTACGTCTCGGCGAATTATCTGCACGATGGCATCGGCGTCGAAAATCCGACGCGCAGCAGCGATCCGATCCACGACGACACCGATCAGTACAAACTGTTCGGCTATTTTTCATACATCATTGACCCGACGAGCCGGGTGGTGCTCCTCGTCAGCGGAAATCACAGCGATTTCCAAATTCCGAACAACCCGGGCCAGACGCCCGCCTTCAACGACATGGGAAGATCGACATTTGACTCGGCGAAGCTTGATGAAAACCAATCGGAGGACTCTGCTTACGAAATTTTGACTTACCAAAAGAAAGCGGGCGATCTCAATTTCCAGGCATCCGTCTTTAACCGTTACAGCTCGATCCTTTTTCGTCCCGACAATGTCGGCGACCTCATCTTTAACGGTGTCGCGTCGCGTGTCGATCGAGCCATTCTTTCCAACGGCGTCGAACTGGACTCGAGCTACAAGCTCAACGACCAGCACACAATTCGCGCCGGTCTGATTTTCACTGAACAACACGCGACCATCGACACCGCCACGCTCGTTTTTCCGGTCGACGCCAACGGTAATCAGACCAGCACTACGCCGCAGCGCATCGTCGATAATCACGACAAGTACGGCTACTTCTACGGCTTTTATTTGCAGGATGAATGGAAACCGTTCGAGCAGCTCACCATTAATTTCGGTGGCCGACTCGACTTTGTGAATGCGTTTGCGGACGAAAACCAGCTCAGCCCGCGCATCAACATCGTTTACACGCCATGGACTTCGACAACGCTCCACGCCGGCTACGCGCGCTACTTTACCCCGCCGCCCTTAGAGGCTGTGCCAGAGAGTACCATCGCCAAGTTCACCGGCACGACTAACCAATCCGCCATTACCAAAGATTCCGCCGTGACATCAGAGCGCGCGCATTACTTCGACGTGGGCGTTACGCAAAAGATCATGGAAGGATTCAACGTAGGACTGGACGGTTTTTACAAAAGCTCCCATTCGGTTCTCGACGAAGGCCAGTTCGGAGAAGCACTCATCCTCTCTTCGTTCAATTACAAGCGCGGTGAAATCTACGGCGGTGAGTTCACTTCCAGCTACGATAAGGGTCCGTTCTCCGCCTATTTGAACGCGGCTTACGAGTGGGCGCGCGGCACGAATGTCAGCTCGGCGCAATTTCTATTCGATCCGGATGAGTTCGCCTTCATCAAAAAGAACTGGGTCTTCCTCGACCACGATCAGCGCTTTACCGGTTCCGCCGGGATCTCCTATACGTGGAACGATTGGAGGGCGGCCGTCGATGGACTTTACGGCAACGGCCTCCGGCGCGGTTTTGCCAACACGCAGAAAAATCATCCCTACGAAACGTTCAACGTTAGTTTGCAGCGCCGGATCAAGATCACGGAGAAGACTGCCCTCAAGATCCGCTTCGATGTCGTCAACATTCTCGACACAATCTATGAGCTGCGCGACGGCAGCGGGATCGGTGTGGGCGCGCCGCAGTTCGGCCAGCGCCGCGGCTTCTACGGCACGATTGCGCTCGATTTTTGAAGACCGCCAGCCACTCCACCGCGTGGCGCAATTTGAAATATCTACGCCGGGTTACACGTTTCAGGGGAGGCAAATCAATTCCAGTCCAAAATCCCGTGCCGAAATCGCGGTGGAAATTGGGTTACCCTAACGAACGCCCGTGTCGATCTGCATGTCCACGCGCACGGTCTGATTCGAGGCAACGGTGAACGGTTGCGGTTTCGCGCGGACGTGGCCCTTAGGCGGGCGTCCTTGCACATCCAGAATGTAGTCGCCAGGTGGCAGTGCGAGACGATAGTTTCCATTTCCGTCCGCCGTGACGCGCGCGATTTCTTTTTTGCCGTCCTGGCTCAAGATGATCAGCGGATATTCGGCATAATTCTCAGCTGTGGTCACAGGCGGCGTTCCGTCGGCAAGCTCGACCTCCCTGGGCGAAATGATCTTCAAATGTCCTTCCACGAAACCGGGCGAAGCGGCGTCAATCGATACGCTGCCGGTGAACAGCAACAAGACGCAGCCGGAAATTACGTACTTGAAAACAGATACCATAATAAAATGGGCGGGATAGATTTTCACTATCCCGCCCAAAAGCTTAAACCAACTTTACGGTAGCGTCAGCTTCCAGGCGCTACGCCCGTGCGTGGCCGCGTAGAGAACCCGCGCACCGGGCACGATCGTCAGACCGGCCACCTCGACCATGGGAAGCCCAGTACCTGCGACCACCCAGTCGGACGAACCGTTTGCACGTCTCAGGACGCCCCAATCGTTCGAAACGTACAGATCACCGTTCGAATCATGAACGATGTCTGTCGCAGGGAAGTCTGGGAATGCCGTTGCGCCCGAGCCATCAAGATTCGTCCAAGTCGCCGTGCCACCAATCGGATCGTAGGTCACTGAGAAGACGTGACCTGGTGCCGTTGGATCAAGAGAGCTATAGCTCGAATAGCAAATCCAGGCGTGATTCGCATTTGCCGGATCGACATAGACACCGCTAACGAAACGGTTCGGGTCATTTGAAGCGAGTGAGTCAAGACGCGTGTAGTGCACAGAACCCGCGGCAGCATCGGCGTTACTGGAGATGAAGACACGGCCAGTCGTGGTTGCTGCCCAGAGGGTACCTGTGTTACTGGGCGTGCGCTCGACCGCAGCGACGTTACCGCCGGCGCGGTCGCCCCAGGCCGAAGACGTTAGCGAGGCCGATGGAACGCCATCTCCGATTCTGACAAAGTCACCGCAGCCAGGCTGATTTCCGGCCGTGGTGAATTCAGGACAGTTCGCTTCCAGCAACGCCTGGTTGCCGCCCCAGTCCTGCGTCCGCCACACGCTCGTCAGCCCAACGAAAATAGTTCCAGCAACAGCCGGATCTGCGATGATCGGTTTGTAAAAGAGCGAGCTTTCGGCGAAGAGCGGACCGGAGATTACGACCCATTTGCTCGGGGCGCCGTTCTGGAAGTTCGCATCCGTGTAGTTCGCGAAGAACGTGTTGAAGCGCTGCGCGGAGTTGACGACGTTAAAACCCGACTGGCCACCGTCACCGTAGATAATTTGTGGCCAAGTCACGGCCGAGCCGGTTGTCTCAAATGTGCCGTTGTCCTGTGTGCCGCCTTGAAGATGCTTAGGATTATCAGCAGCAACAGACAGGCTCTGGAACTGCAAGGTCGAAAGTCCCTTGTTCAGATTGTAGAGGTACGTCGGCACTGCAGAGAGCAACTGTTGGCAGAGCGCCAGGTCCGTTCCGGTGAGCCCGCGATAAGTGGTGCACTGCGATGAGATGTCCGCGAAAGCTCCGCTCGAACGCATGAGACCACCATCCCCACCGAAGATTGCTGAGTTGGTCCCCGGGATCTCTACGATCGCATGACTATCCGGGTGCTGACCATTAGGCGCAATCGGATTCGGCTGACAACAGCTGCCGGGCGGAGTTGGATTTGTGGTTGCGTCCCAAGTCATATCGGTGAACGACGCACCCGCATCGGCCGAACGGATAAACGCGCGGCCGTTTGTCGCAAAGGCGTAGGAATCATAGGAGAACGAACCGTAAACCACGTTGTCATACCAGCACTGACCCGTACAGTAGTCTTCGTTCTGTGTCGTTGTCAGATCGGTGAACGTCGGCGACCCAGTCGCAACGTCGTCACTGCGATAGAAACGCGCAGCCGGTGATCCCGTGTTGCCATCGCCAACATACATCCGTGTGGTCCCGCTTCCCAACAGCGTCACGGCAAACTGGGCCCGATCATTAATATTATTGGCAGCGAGCGCCGTCTTAATCTGAGTCCAGTTAGCGCCATCATCGGTCGAGCGCCAGACGCCCCCGCCACTTGCGGTTAGCCTGGGGAACGCCGCTGCATAGAGCGTGCTATTCGTCGCATAGTTCGGGTCAAATTCGACGTCGTTGACGCCGCGGGCTGAGCCGAAGGTGGCTTGGATCTTTCCAGCGTCGCCCGCCAGGGTCGGATTTAGACAGACCCCCTCGGGCGCCAAAAGAGTGAAGTTCGCGCCGCCATTGGTGGACTTGAATAGGCCGTACGGCGGCAGACCTGGAGCAAGGGTGACCCCGCCGCCAGTGACGGAGCTTACGCCCCGTACTGCACGCGTTGAACCGACGTACATGGTACTACCCCTAACGATGATCGATGAAATAGCGCGCCCGTCGAAAGCTGGGCCGGTATAGGCAGGGGCGTCGCCGCACGAAGTCGGCATCGTCGGAACGGTTGTGTTCGCGGCCAGATGTGTCCATGTGTTACCGCCATCAGTTGATTTGTAAATTCCAAAACCAGCCTCCGAATCGCCCGACGCGTTTGGCTCGCCGGTCCCCGCATAAAGTGCGCCGGTCGCGGCGTCGTAGGTTAACGTTCCAATCGCATTTGTCGCGAAGCTGCCGGAGACAAATGTCCAGCTCGGCCCACTGCCGGCAAGCGCGTTACTGCAGTTTGGATCGACGGCAAGGGCAGTGATGCGTCCGGATGTGGTGTAAGCGGCGCCACTAAAAGTTAGAATATTCGGAGCATTCGAGATGCTGGGTCCCGCAAGAGTCCACGCGCCAAGCGCGTTCGCGCCCTCCCGCCCAGACCTCGCTCTGACACTAGCCCAGGCGGCATGCGCGTTCCGCCTCAATGCAAACGGGATATCGGTGGCGGGGAAGGCTCGCTTCGCGTAATCCTCTTCAGCCGCGGACACTGGCCCGCCTTCTCGTTCAGGTCCGGGCAAGGTCATTTTGCTTCGAAACAACTCAGTATGATTTTGACGTAATTTATCGATCCCGCCTTTGTTTTCTGCTTTCGCCAAAAACAATGGGCCGGACGGTTTCACCGCGACGAAGGCCATTGCGGCTGCCGCGGACATTAGTGTGACCACAGTTGCGATACGCAGCTGTGATGAGAGACGATTTCGAGTCGACGAACGAGGAATTTTCATATGTTTGGAGATGCTGACAGGAGTTGAAGTTTCAACGAGTTGGGGAGAGTCAGACTCCCAAGATAAATAAGACCGTCAAGGATTTTCGACATTACATTTTTGTAACTGTGACCCGCGTGCTAGACTCGCCAAATCTCTTCCAAAAACCGAACGGGGTTTTTGAAAAAGGAAATCGCGCCAATCATGCCGCGTGTTTCGCGAATAAGCCGCTCGCGAACATGCCGTGCCGTAACAAACCTTCCTTCGCGACCAGCGACTATTCAACGGCAGGACGCTTGGTTTATCAATTACGCCGCGGCGCTAATCGCGGCAATGCTGAGCAGAATCGAAAAGGTACAGGCCGAAATCAGGTACTGAGGAAGGATGACATTGCCTCATTGAAGAACTGGGCGGGATAGACTTTCCACCATCCCGCCCAGCTTCTTCAGCAAAGCGCGACCAAGCGCGTCATATCGCCTACGTTTATTGGCAACCGGGCAGCTTGAAGCTGGCGATTCGCGTCTGCCAGCCCGCCGTCGACGATATCTGGCCCGCCAACGTATAGTACTCGTTCACGTACCAGAAGGTGCAGTCGTCCGTGGGGTCGACCGTCATGTCGGTATAGTCGCCCCATCGCGAGTTGGTCGTCCTCTGCACCCCGGTCCCGTCGATGATCGTGCCCTCGCCCAGAGTCATCTGGCCAAGGGGGTCGCCCTTCAACCGGCCGGTGTACCGAATGCCCGGATAGACATCGGTCGCATTAACGACGCTGTAGCCGAGAGCCATGTTACCCTTCTTATCCTGCGCGATGCTGCCCATCCAGCGATGGACGCCGTCCCCCGGTGCGTATGTGCCCTGCTGGTAGACAGAATAGGTGCCGCCGGTCCGCCGGATTTCGTACCAGCGCGCGCCAGCGACGCCGGGAGTCGCTTCGACCGACTGGTTGGTCACCAGCGACTCGTACGTGCCAAAGTTGCGGTAGCCCAGCCGGAAGGTCGGCCGCTGCCGATACGACAGGATGTCGAGATACTGCGCCGGATTAGTGATACCCGGCTGAGGGAGGCAGTCGCGGCTGCCTGGAGCGCACGGGAAGATCGAGTCGAAGCTGGCAACAGGGAGCTGTGTCTTTAGGGTGATTGATGCCACGGGATTCGCCTGCCACTTCACGCTGAGTTCCCAGATGTTGAGCGCGTCGAAGGTTGCCCCGTAGCCGCCGCCGTCGTCCTGCGTACC
>VBQC01000033.1:0-476 GCA_005887825.1 Verrucomicrobiota bacterium
GATCCGATCACAATCCAGATTTATTTCCGCTACGCAACCACCGCGCCAGACGGCACACCTCTACCGGCCGGGACTGTCTCGCAAAGTGACTTGGCGGTCTACACGATTCCGTGAAGCACGTTTATCAATGCCTTGCGAGCGGATGCAACGACCAGCAACGACAACCTTGCGAACGCCAGCCTGCCGGGCACTGCTTTATCCGCAAGCATAAAGCCCTCGAGCGCGAACGGGCGGGCAGTTGGGTTGAACACGCCACCGGCGATGTTTGCAAACGGCACAGTCGGCGGCGGCGGCCCGTATGATGGAATTGTTACGCTTAATTCCGCGCTACCGTTTCAGTTTACCCGACCTACCAGCGCGAGCAACTTTGACGCGCAGCGTTCCACCGAACATGAAATGGACGAGGTCATCGGTCTTGGATCGCGCCTCGGCGGGCAAGGCAGCGATCTCCGCCCGCAGGACCTGTTCAGTTGGTC
>VBQC01000033.1:527-5641 GCA_005887825.1 Verrucomicrobiota bacterium
GTTGAGCACTGCGTGCCCTCAGGCGCATCCGTACGTGCAGAATGCATTTGGTTGTACTGGACAATCTTCCGACGTCACGGGTACATCGCCGGAAGGGATCAATCTCGACGTCATCGGTTACGACCTAGGTAATGCGCCCGCGCCTCCGCCAACTGACTTTAATCGCGACGGTCATCCAGATTACCTTCGGTTCAATGCTAGTACGGGGCAGACGGTGATATGGTATCTTAACAACAACGTTCTCATCGGCGCCGCGTCCGGGCCGACTCTTCCTGCGGGCTGGAGCTTGGTGGGGGTTGCGGATTTTAACGGCGACGGCAAACCGGATTACCTGCTTTACAATCCCAGCACGCGGCAGACAGCGATTTGGTACATGAACAACAATGTCCGCATTGGCAGCGCTTGGGGCCCCACGCTGCCGCGCGGCTGGAACGTGGTCGCGCCTTGAGTGTGACCTCTGGCCGCGATACCCCGCTCGTTTGAGGTTAAGTAAACCTTGTGGCGCTCACTTCGCAATCCTGCTCCGCCGCCAATCCTCGCCAGCAGTGCCAGTCGCGCGATGCATTGGCGCGCGGCCGAAGATGATTTGCAATCTATTAAAATGTGAAGGGTCAAAAAGTTAAATCGGCAACACCGACCAATCGTTAAATTATTAAAAGTGTTACAATGTTAAAACATTGCGCTGTCCGGTTCCGACGGCGCAGCTTAAGAATCGACGAGGCGGCAATCTGGGTTAACGGTTTTGGTAATGACCAAAGAGGAGATAGCCGGCGTGCTAGAGCAAATCGCGACGCTGCTGGAATTGAAGGGCGAGAATCCCTTTAAAATTCGGGCCTATGCAAATGCGGCGCGCGCGATCGAGACCTTCGGCGGAAATATCTCGAATCTGCAGGATGAAGAAGCGCTCGCGAAAATTCCGGGCATTGGCAAAAGCATTGCGGATAAAATTAAGGAACTCGCAGCCACTGGTTCGCTGAAATATCTGGAAGAGCTGCGCGCGGAATTTCCTGCGGCGATCCTGCAGTTGTTCTCGATTTCCGGCCTCGGGGCGAAAAAGATTAAGGCGCTCTATGACAAACTTCACATCAGCTCCATCGAACAGTTGCGCGAAGCGTGCGAGACCGGCCGCGTCGCGGAACTACCAGGGTTCGGCGAGACGACACAAATAAAGATCTGCAAAGCGATCGAGGAGCGAGCGAAACATTCGGGATATTTTCAATTCGCCCAGATCGCGCAGGAAGCGGAAACATTGAAAAGTGATCTCGCTGGGCACCCTGACGCGCTGCAGGTCGATGTTGCGGGCAGTTATCGGCGGCGAAAAGAAATTGTCCACGATGTCGATCTCGTGGTGGCGACAAAGAAGTCCGACGCGATCACGAAATTTTTCGTCGTGCATCCGTTGGTGGAATCGATCATCGCGCAAGGCCCGACTAAATCGAGTGTGCGGGTTCGTTCCGGCGTTCAATGCGATCTGCGCGTGGTGAGCACTGCGGAATATCCTTTTGCGCTGGCTTACTTCACGGGCAACAAGGAGCACAATATCGAGCTGCGCAGCCGCGCGTTGCAGCGTGGCTGGACGCTAAATGAATATCGCCTTGCGCCGTTGCCGCCAAATCCGAAAACGAAAAAGAAAAGGCCGGCGGAGAAAATTCCAAAGGTGCGTGATGAAGCGGATTTGTACCGAGCGGTGGATCTCGATTTCATCGCGCCGGAATTACGGGAAAATAGCGGCGAATTCGAGGCTGCGGAAAAACATTCGCTGCCGCGCTTGATCGAGCAGGAGAACTTGCGTGGAACATTTCATTGTCACACCACAGCAAGTGACGGCCACAACACTCTCGAAGAAATGGCGGAAGCCGCGCAGGCGTTGGGCCTCGAATATCTTGGCATTGCGGACCACAGCCGCAGCTCGATCCAAGCGCGCGGTCTTGACGAGGCAAAACTCCGCGCACAAGGCGCCGCCATACGAAAGTTAAACAAAAAGTTTGATCGCTTCCGTCTGTTCGCCGGGGTCGAGTGCGACATCCTGCGCGACGGCTCGCTTGATTTCGAGGATAAGGTTTTGTCCGAGCTCGACTATGTCGTCGCGTCCATTCATTCTGTTTTTAATCTGAGGGAACCGGATATGACCCGGCGCGTGATTCGCGCGATGGAAAATCCGTTCGTCACCATGCTCGCGCATCCGACCGGCCGCTTGCTTCTGAAGCGCGAGCCTTATCAGATCGACATCCCGGCAATACTCGATGGGGCGGCCGAAACCGGCACCTGGGTCGAGCTCAACGCTGCTCCGAAACGGCTTGATCTCGACTGGCGCTGGTGGCCGCGCGCTAAAGAAAAGGGAGTGAAATGCGTAATTGATCCCGACGCTCACCGCGCCGAGCGTCTCCAGGATTTGTGGTTTGGCATCGGCATTGCGCGCAAAGGATGGCTGACGAAAGAGGATGTCGTGAATTGTTTGCCGCTGGGCAAGATCGAACAAGCATTGCAAGCCAAGCGCGAACGGTAGGGCGCGACAGTGTCAGTCCGGCTCGGACCCGAGCGCGCCGAAATTTGGTAGGACACGCGCAGGCGAGGACGCCCGCCCGCCACACAGGCGGGAAGCCTATGTTCCGGCCTGTTGCCGTTGCGGCAAGAACATCGTCAGACATTTGCATGCGCCGCCGGCTTTGATGAATTCGCTCATCGGCAACTCGTGACAGCGGTAGCCGCGTTGCTGCAACGTGGCCACGAGTTTCGGCGCGCCTTCCGGCAAGACGATGTCGTGCTCGAGCACGACGGCGTTACACGAAAAATGCATCGCCTCTTCTGGCAAAACATCGATTAATTCAGCCACATGTTCGCGGATCGCGCGCTGTCCATATTCATCGAACGCGGGCGGAAACCAAACCGCGCCGCCGTCGGGCAGCGGACAAAAGCAGGTATCGAGATGATAAAAACGCGGATCGACGAGTTCGACTGAGATTACGAGGCAGCCGAGCATATCTGCCACCGCGCGATGCGATTGAATATCCGAACGAAATTTGTAGCCGCAAAAAAGTGCGTCACCCCCGAAAAGTGCATCGCCTTCACCTTCGAAGTACAAATGCTCGGGTAGCCACGCGATTTCGTAGCCGTGTTCTTCCATCCAGCGCGCAAAATGCGGCGCTTCCCCCGCGCGCTCCTTGTGCCGGAAATTACTCGGAATGAATTTGCGACCGACCGTGAGCCCTGCGTTGGCCGTGAAAACCATGTCGGGAAGCTTCGGCTGCGGTGCAACCAAATCGATTTTGCAATCCAGCTTCGAGAGCGTCGCATGTAATCCGTTCCATTGCTCTTGCGCGAGCGCCGATTCCGCGCCCCGGGCGCGGCTCATCCAGGGATTGATCTCGTACTCGATGCCGTAGTAATCCGGCGGACAAAGGAGCAGCTCGCGCATAAGATCGCCAATCTACTCGCAAACGCGACACACAGGCATTCTGCCTGTGCGGCCAGAGGAGAGGTTGTTCGCTGCATTCGTTTCAACCCCGAACTCTTTCGGGGCTGGGCGCACAGAATGGAAGTCTATGTTCCGTCCCCGACGCCGCAGATTATCTATTGAGCGAAGCTTCTGCATAATTAACTGGGGACCTCACGCAGATAATCGGCGAGTTCGCGCAGGAACGGTTCCACGTCTGTGACCAGGCCGATTGATTGTAAGGGCTGGTGTTCAACCGCTCTCTCCACGGCCGAGGGATCAATGTCGACACAGACTGTTTTCACAGTCGGAGCGAGCATGCTAGCCACTGCGAGCGAATGCTGGACCGTCGCCAGCAGCATTACGTGGGTCACATCGGCCAGCTTTTTTCGCATGACTTTTTGAGCTTCGATTACGTCCGTCGTTACGCCGGGAATCGGTCCCTCATCGCGAATCGCGCCAGTTAGCACGATATCGACGTTGCGACGGACGCAGGCGTGCATAACGCCGCGGGTCAGGATTTTTTGATGCACGGCAGCGGAAATCCCGCCCGCCTCGCGAATTGTATTGATGGCACGCAGATGGTTTTCGTGCCCACCTCGTGCGAAGGCAAGATCGGGACTCATCCCCAATGACGTTCCAAACAAGGCGCGTTCCACGTCGTAAGCGGCAAATGAATTTCCGGCGAAAAGGCGATCAACATACCGCGATTCAATGAGACGCACCAAATGCTGGCCGGCCCCGGTCCGTACAATCGCGGGGCCAGCGACAATCGCGATTTTACCTTTCGCTGCGTGCGCGCGTCGCAACTCCTGACCCAGTTCACGAATGATGGCCGATTTCGGTTCATCGGCGTCGATGATCGTGTTGATGAATTGAAACAGGTCAGTGCGCGACGTCGAGCGTTGCACCGGAACCACGCGAATGCCCTGATGACCGACCACAATCTCGTCACCTTTACTGACGTCGAAAAACTTGACTGCCCGGGCAGTGCGTTTTTTTCGGTCAACTGCAATTGCGCTGTCCATCATGGCAGGCTGAACTTCGATCTCTTTGCCATCGCATCGAACGAACGTTTGCTGGTTGGTTGTCACGTAGAAATCGCGCGGAAAAACGCCGTCCGCCGGGGACTGGGCCAGTTGCGCATCCTCGCGTTTGGCAACCTCCGCCCCGTGCTGTCGCAGGCGCAGGATCAGCTCGTCGAGCGCTTCGCTTGTTTCGGCAGAGACTTCGATTCGCGCGAAGCTTTGATCCGCCCGTTTTTTGCCGATCTCGATCTCGCCAATCTTAAAATTCGCGCCGCGGGTCAAGATTTGATCCAGCACCTTTGGCAAAATGAGCGAGTCAATGATGTGTCCGCGCAGCTCGATCGTTTCCGAAAACATCCGCAAAATTTAGCCGAGGAAAGCGGCCGCGCCAGTGAGTCGAGCAAGACAGTCAATGCTCTCATGCTCTTGCTCGTCCTCTTACTCCTGCCCTGAAGCAATGTTTTTTTATTTTGGATTTGGAGCAAGAGCAAAAGAAAGAGTAAGAAATACCAAAGCGACATGGAAAAACCGAACGCGCGCGGACCGACCCCAAGCCGCAAAGCGCATCTTGCTTTGGGAGAAAAATTAAATCGCAAAGAAAAGCCACCGCCGTCCGGCAGCCGCCGGACCGCGCGGTCCAGAAAAAATCGCCC
>VBQC01000034.1 GCA_005887825.1 Verrucomicrobiota bacterium
CTGGCATCGCGCCAGGCTACAAGTTTTCGCTTGCTTATTGGAAGTTCGAGCTTTCAAGCGAAGGCGAGTTCGTCTTCGACGTAGGCACTTCGGAGGGAAGCTTCTTTTACACCTGGTCTGAGTTGAGCATCTCACCGGTGGATTGGTTCCGATTCGGCCTGGTGGGCCAGCGAACACGGGCCTACCAGACCGACGTCGATATCCAGCGCGGATTGCTCGTGGGTTTCTCCTATCAGAAAATGGATTTCACAACTTACGTATTCAATCTGGACCGGGATAAACCGACGTGGGTCTTTTCTGTGGGCGCGAGTTTTTGAATTATGCTCCTCATTACCATTTTCATCGCGCTCATCTTCATTCGGCTTTTGAGGTGGAGGCGATGGTGCGCCGATGCCGCACGCACTGGCAATTGGACCTTGGGCTTATGCGGCGTAGGACCAAGGTCTGACTGGAACCTGTGCGCCCAAGGCCATACTCTGTCACGTTAAAGCTACTGAGGATTCAAGATCGCCGTCATGGAGAAACCTTCTGACTTACAGGTTGTGCGGGATCGCGAGCCACCGAGGAAAGGATGGGTGGAGCCAATCGTCGCCTTGCTGATGGCGCTAACAACGGTCGGCACGGCCTGGTGTTCGTATCAATCGGCGGCTTGGACGCGCCAAAGCAATCGATTAATGAATGAATTTAACGCGCTCGAGCGCAGGGCGGGTCTGCTGAGCGTGCAAGGAATGCAGCAGGCCACGATTCACACTGCGATGTTTATGGAAGTGCTCGCCGCGAAACAGGCGGGCAATGAGCAACTGGTGAACTTTTATGTAGAACGTTTTCCGCCCGACGTGCGCAAGGCTTACGATGCATGGCTGGCGCAAAAACCTTTTGAAAATCCGAGCGCGGATCCACATCCTTTCGTGCCGAACCTCTACGAACCGCGGGGCACGCGCGAAGCTGCGGACGCAATCGCAAAGGCTGCGATCAGCCAGCAGGAAGCTCGCACCGCCGGCAGTGTTTCCGGTCAATATCTCGCGAACACTGTTTTGTTTGCCACGGTGCTTTTCTTCGCCAGCGCATCAGGAAAGTTTGAGCAGCGCCGCGTGCGTTCAGTAGCGTTCGCTTTCGCTGCGGCGGTGTTCGCATTTGCGGTCGTGCGGACGGCCATGCTTCCCTTGTGAGATCCGGCATTCCCCAATTGCGTGCACTCGCGCAAATGAGTCCGTTTTTCTTTTGAAGCCCGTTGCCCCGCAGTGGCGCGCGTTGAACGTGTGCTAGACACAACAACATGAGCGAGCAAAAACCATCGCGGCGGCTCGTTTCTTTCCGATGAGCAGTATTGCTCGCGCTACATCGTCAGCACACGAGGCAAAGGGGAAATTAACACGGGCACCAATCATCTCGGTTTTCGCTGCGTGAAATCAGCTTCGCAATCGACGACAAAAATGAAGTTTACCATTTCTGCTGTAGCGCCAGCCATTCGGTTGCACGCATCTCCCAGTAAAATCCGCTGCCGCTCGGACAGGCTGCGCGGGTTTTCGCTTTTTGCTTCCATCCTTATCAGTTTCACCGTATAAGTGGACGTGTTGGGACGCTCAGGGCTGAGCGTGCCGCAGCGTCGTACCACGTCGACCGATGAAAAACTACGGCGTCTCTCCAAACATCGCGCCTGGCGATCACCTTACGACGAGTGGCGCGTCTGAGCAGAGCGCAAATGACCTTGGGACATTGCTTGCCATAATGCATGCCACGCTCGAATCCACGACCGATGCCATCCTTGTCACTGACGAGGCGAACTGCGTGAGGCAATTTAACCAAAAGTTCATCACGCTCTGGGGAATTCCGCCCCGAACGATGGTATCCGCCAATGCTAACGAATTGTGGGATTACATCAGTCCGCAATTGAAAGACCCGGCTGCGTATTTGGCGCGCGTCCAGGAAATCGTCGCCTCGTCTGCTGCGGAAAGTTTCGATGTTCTGGAATTGAAGGATGGCCGTTTTTTCGAGCGCAATTCGGCAATTCAACTTTTTGACCAGCGAAGGGTTGGCCGTGTGTGGAGCTTCCGCAATATCACGAAGCGGAAGCGTGCGGAGAATGCGCTGGCTAACGAGAAAAGAGTGTTGGAGAAGATCGCATCCGGCGCGCCACTCGTAACGGTGCTGGATGTACTGGTGCGTGGCGTCGAGGCTCAATCATGTGACGGGATGATATGCTCCGTGCTGATCTTTGACGAGCACGCGCAATGTCTTCGCGAGGGAGCCGCACCGAGCCTTCCCAAGGAATATAATCGCACTGTCGATGGCGTGCGCATCGGCCCGCGCGTCGGCTCGTGTGGGAGCGCCGCTTACAAGCGTGAACCTGTCTTTGCGACAGATATCGCGAACGATCCTCACTGGGCCGATTACGTCGAGCTGGCTGCGACTTTCGGGCTCGGAGCCTGCTGCTCGACACCCGTCTTTTCCAGCGATGGAATCCTGCTCGGTACCGTGGCCATGTACTATCGTCGTCCGCACGAACCCAGCGCCCACGATCGGGAGTTGATCCGCATGGCCACGCATTTGGCGGGGATTGTCATTGAACGAGCGCGCGCGGTGGAGCAACTGCGCGTTGCCAAGGTCGCGGCCGAACAACGCGCGCAGGAGATCACACAGGCATACGACACTCTGCGCACCACGCAGGAAGCGTTGAATGCCGAGCTGGCAGGCGCGGTGCATTATGTGCTTTCTCTTTTGCCACTCCCGATCACGGAGGAACGCCTTTCAGCGGACTGGTGCATGACGACTTCCGCGCACCTTGGCGGCGATGGCCTCGGTTATCATTGGATGGATTCGGAGCGGTTCGCCTTTTATCTGCTCGACGTCTCTGGTCACGGCGTGAAATCCGCCTTGCTGGCGGTTTCGATCCTCGACACGCTGCGCACGTGTGGGCTGGCGGATACGGATTGGAACGACCCTGGTGCGGTGCTTCGCGCGCTCAATCGTGTTTACTTCTCGCAATCGCACGACCGGCTGTATTTCACGATCTGGTACGGCATCGCGGACGTGGTAAACGGCATGCTGCGCTACGCTGGCGGTGGCCATCCTCCCGCTGTTGTCCGTGCCACGCGATGCGAGAACTCCAAATTAGCGGCCAGCGGTCCGCCTGTCGGTTGCTTCGCGAATGCCAAATATCCGACTGTGGAGATGCCTTTAGGGTTTCCGGCCGACATATATCTTTTTTCGGATGGTGTGTTTGAAACCCGTCGGCATCTGGATGGCGAGCCTCTCGATCGTCTGGTGGACTTTCTTGTCGCGCCGCGCAACGGCCAGGGCCGAACTGTCGCTGAGATTCGTGATCGCACGCTCGAACACCTCCACGGCACACCGCCGCCCGACGATTGTTCGGTCTTGAAAGTGTCGCTCTCCTCGACTCATCTCACGACTTCTCCAAAGACAAGAAGGACTAGAAAAAATGACGCTTGCCCCTGAAGTTCAGTTTTACGAAGACGTTCATCTGTTCGTCTGGAGACCGCGCGGGGTGTTGGACGACGCAGCGATTAACAAAGTCTTAGGATCTTTGGAAGACCTCGAAGGCAAATTGCAGGCGCCGTTCAATCGATTCTCCGATACGCTGGCAGCCGATGAAATTGAACTCAATTTCAAATACATTATTCAGGTTTCTCTCCATGGGCGCCTCACTTAGGCAGGCCGTCCACCGGTGAAGTCAGCGATTCTCGCGGCGGATGCTACAGCTATTTATTACGGCCAGTTGCATGCCTTACTGACTCAAGGTTCTCCAATCAAAGTCCGCGTGTTCCAGAATCGCGAACAAGCCGCGCAATGGCTTGGTGTTCCGATTGAGCTGCTGGCCGCGGAGCCCTCTGGTGAGAAACAAATCCAGTCGCGCGGCGATTTCCGATGTTCGGATACGTGATGAATTCGCCTGCCAAGTCCACCGACTCCAAGGCCTTGCCCGCGATTTCGAAGGCTTTGCCCAGTCCACCTTTTTTGCGTTACTATCCCGCCAACCGACTTGTGGCCTGGCAACCGCAGGGCACTCTGGACGATCTCATCCTAGACCAGATCGCTGAATGGCTGGTCGACATCGAAAAAGCATCCCTTCCATTCAAGCGCTTCGTTGATTTCAGTCAGCTGACGACCATTGCCGTTCGCACCCGTCACGTTTTGAACTTGCGCGAAAGAGAGCGAAGCAATTCACCGGAGTCGAGCCCGTGCGAACTGCGTTATTTTGTGACGACTGGGTCGGCTTTGGTATCGCGCGTTTATACGAGTCGCTGATGGAAAACACGCTGATCGGGGCGCGAGCATTTCGCGATCTCGCGAGGGCGGCCGACTGGCTCAGCGTTCCAGGTCACGTTTTAACGCTGAAGGATGAGCCAGCGCCTCACATTGAAACCACGGCTCGAAAACATTCTTGAACCAAACTGTGTAATGCCGCGGTCTCGCATACGTCTTCTTCTTAGCAAGCCCAAACTTCCATTGTTATGGGCGACTTGCGTTTTTAAAGCTGTTTGGTTTAACAGGTTTACGTTATGAACAAATATATCGCCGAATTCATCCGATGGGCGTCCTGGCGTTTTTGAAATAATAAGCAAATAAATAAGGAACCGACGTGCCACTTCAAATCCAATATCAGCCTGACGACATTTATGTGCTGCGAATCAGCGGTATTTTGAAACGATCCGAATTTGCCGCAGAGCAAAGCGCACTCGCCCGTCAAATCGACAGCGGATCGAAACCTCGGTTGCTGGTGATTCTTGAAAACTTTGAGGGCTGGGAGCGCGGCGCGGATTGGAATGATCTCGACTTTCTGATCTCGCACGGCGGTAAGATTTACAAGATCGCCGTCGTCGCTGAACCACGTTGGGAGACTCTTGCACTGGCTTTTGCCGGAGCGGGAGTTCGTCGCGCACCAGTGAAGTTTTTTCCGCCTAGCGAACTGGAGCAGGCGCGGAGCTGGCTGGCGGAGTAAGCCGCCATCATAGGCCGGAATAGGGAAGAATGTCCCGCGGGCCTCCTGTCTCCTAACAAAAACTGTGCCGAATTATTCGGCATTTAAACGGGTAATAATTCGATCTAAGCCCCTTGCCTTCCTTGCAAACGAAGGCGCTCTCGCCATCGCGGAAGAAAATACGAAAGGCTTAGCAGAGCAATCTGGGGCGCATATCTAACGAGAAAGAAAGGCGAATAGCTCTGGTAAAGAGCAAAGCCGGGAAGATACCTGTCCCACGGCAGGCGAAGCAACAGTACCAGGCCAAGAGCCGAGCAAATCAGCATCCCCAATGCACTGAAGCGTCGAGTGTTCCACCAATACACGCTGCTAACCATAAACGATAGCAGGAATATCACGGAAAGGCACACTCCAGCTACACGACGGAATTTCGCGCCACCAATTGCGGTTGAATGGCTGAGAAGATCGTTCTCAAGAAGGTTGCTTATTGCCTCAACCTGATCTGCGGTTTCGCCGCTAACTGACACGCGACGTGAGTAATCGCTGAAATCAAGTGTGACGGATGAGATCGGCTTATCCGGTCGGTAATAGGTGTAGGAAAACCTGAAGACTTCCTTCGGGAACGCAACGCTGCTCGCCATCGAGAAGTGCGGTATCTCGATCTCATGACCGCCAACGTCAAGCTTTACACTCTCGCGAATGACCTCTTGCCCGCCTGAAGGACCATTGGCCGCGGCGATA
>VBQC01000035.1 GCA_005887825.1 Verrucomicrobiota bacterium
CCGCCTGCAAGGCTCCGAAGAAAACGCCGGCGACGTCTCATTGCCGGAGATTGGGTCCGGCCCTTACGAACTCAGTGGCGGTCGCTCTTTTGCCCAGTGGATGCAAATCGGCTTCGCGTTCAGTTTGCCCCTGATCATTTTTGGCCTGATTGCCCTTGCGATTTTCTTCTGGCTGGCCAGCAAGTGATGGCGATGTTTCGTCGTTCGCCTGGATCGGTTACGCCGTTTCGGCAACGGCGGGAGGAGCTGGCCCGCCGGGAAGCAGAGTTGCGCGATGGACTCGAAAAGTTGGAGCGCATGATCGCAGAGGCGCCCCGGGTCGCCAGGCGGCGGCAAGAGGAGGAGAAGCTGCGTATACGCACGATCGCGCGCGACAGCCGGCTGAATGCGTCAATCGCGCAAGACAAACGTTACAGGAATGACGGCAAGAGCACGTCGCGGCGACGTCCACTTCGCAAAGAGCGACGAGAGGGGCGGTTGCTGTTTCTGGTTCTGGTAATCGCGATTGCTATGGTGGTCATCTGGCTGATGAGCCATCTGCATTTTTGACCCCGAAAGCTTTCGGGGTTGATTGACAGCGATGGCGAAAACTTCCGACCTTGATGTCGCGTACGTCGCCAGGCTGGCGCGGCTAAACCTGACCGACGCGGAGACGGAGCTTTTCCAGAAGCAGCTCGGCGATGTATTGAAGTACGCTGAGAAATTAACCGAAGTGGACGTGAGCCATGTGGAACCGGCGGCGCATGCGCTCCCAATTTTCAACGTTTTCCGGGAAGATACGCCGCGCGACTGGTTCACGGCTGAGCAAGCGTTGAGCAACGCGCCTCGCCAGGCGAACGGTCTCTTCATCGTCACGAAAGTGGTGGAATGACGGGGACAGATCTGCCGGCGTTGAACATCGCCGATCTACAATCCCTTTTGCGGCGCCGAGAAGTTTCGGCGGGCGAAGTAATCGATGCCTTGCGAGCGCGTATTGAAGATGTCGATGGAAAAATCGGCGCCTATCTCTCACTTAATTTTGAAGCTGCAGCAAAGGAAGCGGAGGTAGCAAATGTCGATCTTCCGCTGGGCGGCGTGCCAATCGCCATCAAAGACATCATCAGCATTGCGGGTGAACCCTGCACCTGCGCGTCAAAGATTTTGCACGGTTATCGCGCGCCTTACGACGCGACCGTCATTCAAAAATTGCGCGCCGCGGGCGCAATTCCCTTTGGCAAAACCAATATGGACGAGTTCGCCATGGGTTCGTCAACCGAAAATTCCGCCATGAAATTGACGCGCAATCCATGGGACTTGTCGCGCGTGCCGGGAGGCTCCAGCGGCGGTTCGGCCGCGGCCGTTGCGGCCGATGAGGCTTTCGGGACACTCGGGACGGAGACCGGCGGATCGATTCGGCAACCGGCCGCGCTTTCGGGTGTTGTCGGTCTGAAACCGACCTACGGCCGTGTTTCGCGCTTCGGCGTTGTCGCATTCGCCTCGTCGCTTGATCAAGTTGGTCCGTTGACAAAAACGGTACGGGATTCAGCGCTGATTATGAACGCGATCGCCGGCCACGATCGGCAAGAAACAACCTCTTTGGACGACCCGGTGCCTGATTATACCGCACGGCTGGGAAAAGATTTGAGCGGCGTGCGGTTAGGCCTGCCGAAGGAATACGTGATCGAAGGGACCGATCCTCAGGTCAAAGCCGCAATCAACGCGGCGGTGAAACATATGAATTCGTTAGGCGCGGAGATCGTCGATGTCTCCCTGCCGCATACCGATTATGCGGTTGCAGTTTATTACATTCTGGCGACGGCGGAGGCTTCGGCCAATCTGGCGCGCTTTGATGGTGTGCGCTACGGATATCGAGCGGCAAATCCAAAAGATTTGCTCGATCATTATGGCCGAACGCGGGACGAAGGTTTTGGCTTGGAAGTAAAACGCCGCATTATTCTCGGCACTTATGTTTTGAGCTCCGGTTATTACGATGCTTATTATTTGCGTGCGCAAAAAGTGCGCGAGTTAATCCGCCAGGATTTTGCAAAGGCCTTCGAGAAAGTCGAAGCGTTGATTTCGCCGACTTCGCCAGTGCCAGCGTTTAAATTTGGCGAACGCACCGCCGATCCGTTGCAAATGTATCTCGCCGACATTTTCACCAGTCCCGCAAATCTCGCCGGAATTTGCGGAATCAGCGTGCCGTGCGGCTTTGCTGACGTCGATGGGCAGCGCCTGCCCATCGGCTTGCAGTTGTTAGGCAAAGCGCTGGATGAAGCACGCATTTTGCAAATCGCGCACGCCTATGAGCAGACCACGGACTGGCATAAAGCGCGTCCGCCGATCGCTGCGATCCGACAGAACGTGTGAGGGAGTCCGCCCTAAAGACAAGCTGGGCGGCGCTCAATCGTCGATTAAATAGCCCAACGGGGTTTCGCGTCCTGTCGTCGATCTTTATCGTGACAGCGGTCGCCTTTTCGGCCGTGCCGCTCCTCCACTATTTCCGTGGCCGCAGCATCATGGATTACAAGCTGTGGTACGACACGGGCAAACACGTGCTCGCGGGTGATGAAATCTTTTTCCTGCGTTCCGGGAAGTACGATTTCATGTATCCGCCGTCTTGTGCGCTTTTTCTGGCGACCGCGAGTTTGCTCGGGCAAGCGGGATTAATTCTTCTGCTCGTCGCGATCAACTCAGTAGCCTGGTTTTCCAGCGCCCGGCTGGCAGCGATTCTCGCCAACGGCCACCGCTTTGTGAACAACGTATGGCTATATCTGATTCCCAGTCTGCTGGTGATCGTTTACATCTGGTCCAGCTATCACCTGGGCCAGCCGAGTCTCGTGTTGCTCGCGCTGATGCTTGGCGCTTTTGTTGCGCTGCGCTCACAACGCGAAGTTCCCGCCGGTGCGCTGATTGCACTCGCCGCCGCGATCAAAGCCTTTCCAGTGATCGCGATTATTTATCTGATTTACCGGCGCTATTGGAAAGCGGCACTGAGCGTTGTGGTGACGCTAACGTTCTTACTTCTAATTTTACCGGCGCCGTTCCGCGGATTTGAACGGGCGTGGCACGACCTCGAGAAGTGGAGCAGCGGGATGTTAAAATACGACGCGGCTGCCGTGGCCCAGCGGCCAATGCGCAGTTATACCTGGAAAAATCAATCTCTGGTTAGCGTCACCAATCGCCTGCTTCGACATGTGGATGCCGATGCCGCCTCTGCACCGCATACGCCGATCTACGTTAATTTGGCCGACCTTAGATTTCGCACCGTCAATGCGATCATCATCAGTGTCGCCCTGGTGTTGGGCATCTTGTTTATTACAGTGATGCCTCAACGGGGTATGCGCACGGCGGAGAGCGATGCAATCGAATTCGCACTGCTGTTGCTGATAATGCTGATGATCACACCGCTTTCGTTTGGCTATTTCTTTTCCTGGCTCATGCTGCCGTTTGCAGTAATAACGCAACGGGTGCTCGCAGGAAAAGGCTGGGCCCTTCTGTGGTGGAGCGTGCCGGCGGTGGCGATCCTCGCTCTTGCTTTGCCATTCCCGCGTGGCGCGCAGCTCTACGGCAATACATTTTTTGCCACGTTGCTACTCTTTCTCGGGCTCTCGATTGAGCTATTGTACTGCAAACGACAGAGCCGCCAGGTGCGAACGGCCGATTAACCCCGAAAACTTTCGGGGTCAATTCGCACGTTGGTTATTATCGATCCTGCAGTGTGTTCAGGACGATACGGTCCGCGGACGAAATGACGAAGCATCGCACGTGACCATCGGAGGAAAAATTGGAGCGCAACGCCGAACGACATCTTCGATTTCCCGCGGACGCGATCACGAAAAGCGATCGGAATTTCACGAACGCTCAGCGTGCGACCACCATGCACAATCGTTTCGAAAGCAATTTTGAAACCGCTGGCGGGTGGCGCGAGTTCCAGTAACCGCGAACGCGGGATCGCAAAGAAGCCACACATGGAATCGTGCACGCCCGTGAGCGGATAAGCGAGGGCCGCGCCTACTCGCGATACTATCCGCCGCCATAGGGGCCAGCCCGGTGTCGATCCGCCTTTTACGTACCGGCTGCCGACCACCATGTCTGCTGTGCCAGCGAACAACGGGGCCAGCAAATCGTTGATTAGCTCGGGCGGATGACTCAGGTCCGCGTCCATCACAAGAAGAATTTCCCCCCGCGCAGCCCGCGCACCCAACATGATCGCGCCCGCTAATCCGAGGTCTGCACCGTCTTGCTCGATCAAGCGGATGGGCTGACTTTCCGCAAGAGCGCGAACCATATCGCGTGTGGCGTCGGTGGAATGGTCGTCCACGAATAAAATTTCGCGGAAAGGAACAGCGCTTGCGATAATTTGCGAGACGAGCGGCGCGATATTTTCCTCCTCGTTCAGAGAGGGAACGATAATCGAGACGGAGCGGGTTGATGTGGGCATGGTTAAGGCTTCCCGATTGCTTCTATTAAACTCCCAACGCTCAACATCCAACTCCGAAAGCTTTTCGCGAGCAAGCTCTCAACGTCCAATCAATTCGCAGTCCGCAATCGAGACAGCCGACGACGGGATTCGAACCCGTGACCTGCGGTTTACGAAACCGCTGCTCTACCAACTGAGCTACGTCGGCGCGGCGGAGGCAAAGATTACATTCGCCCCATGCGTGGGCAAGCAAAGATCGAAGCATCTCTACAACGGCAGGACAAAGGTCTCGCCGATTTCGCGAATGGCAATGCGTTCGGGAGTTTGTTTGAGTGCTGCTTCGAACCGTTCGATTGGTTCGCGCAGCGGTTCGAAGCTGAGCCGGAAAGTTTGATGATGCACAGGCATGATGAATCGCGCGCCAGCGGCGTCCGCCATTTCGATCGCCTGCTCCGGCGTGCAATGGTTCCAGATCCATGGGTTGTAAGCTGCGATAGACATGATCGCGAGATCGATGGGCCCGTGCTTGCGAAGCTCGGCAAAAGTGTCCGTCAGCGCGGTGTCCCCAGCGAACAAAATGCGCCGTCCATTTCGCTCCAAGTGATAGCCATTGTAACCGCGATGAGTGTCTCGCTGCT
>VBQC01000036.1 GCA_005887825.1 Verrucomicrobiota bacterium
TGATTTTCGGCGCAATTCTGGGCTATTTTCTCAGCTTCGGCCCGGAGAGCACGCGCAAATTCAAGGCCGGGGTATATCAATTGATTGCGCCATTTTTGACCGGCGGCTCGGGGCTGCAAAAACAGATTACATCGGTGCGCACGGGATTGAAGTCGCTCGATCAATTAGAGCGCGAAAATGCTGCGCTACAGGCGGAAAATCGAACCCTGAGAGCAACCAACCAAGGCCTGCGTGATGTCGAGCAAGAGGTGAACCGGTTGCGTCACGCCCTCAATTATCGCGAGCGATCGGTCTTTAAATTGATAGCAGCCGAAGTTGTGACGCGCGATTCCTCGACCTGGTGGCGGACAATGACGATCGACCGTGGCAAAAGAGACGGCATCGAAACTGACATGCCCGTGGCAACGGACGTAGGCCTGGTAGGAAAAGTAACTACCGTAAGCGACAGCATCTCGGTCGTCCTCTTGATTTCCGATGAAAATTGCAAAGTCGCCGCGTCGATTGAAGGGAGTCGTGAGCAAGGCATCGCGTCTGGCGAGCGTGTGATTGCGGGACTAAATCCATTTTTGAACCTGAATTTTTTGTCGAAACAAGCTGACCTAAAGCCGGGGCAGAAAGTCTATACCTCAGGAGTGGGCGGTGTTTTTCCTTCCGGCTTGCTCATCGGCGCGGTAAAAACTTTCCGGGTGCGGGAATTGGACGGACAAGCGCAGCTCACGCCGGCGGTCGATCTCTCGCATCTGGAAGATGTGTTCGTGGTAACTGGCCGAAAATGATATTCTTCTTTCTTCTGGTGGTGCTGGTGCTGATTGCGCAGATTGCGGAGTTTTTCATCCCGGCGTTGCCCTGGCTCTACAACGCGCATGTCTACATTGTCCCTGTGATCGTCTTTTATGGGGCAATGGCGTTGCCCTTTCCGCTCATGCTCGCACTCGCGTTGTACGCCGGGATCCTGCTCGATGTGCTCACTGTGCAGGTGATTGGCGGGAAAGTTGAAATCTCAATGGGATCGTCGATACTGCTTTACGCTGTGCTGGCGGGATTCATGCATGGCCTAAGGCCGCTCTTTGCCCGCGGCCGCTGGGAAGTGCATTGCATCCTGAGTGGCATCTGCACGTCACTGATAGTTCTGACTCAATACCTAATGATTACATTCCGGCGCGGCTCTCTGGTTTTTACCCGCGAAATTTGGTGGCAAATCGGCGGACCTGGCCTCATTGCGATGGCGATGGCGCCGATCCTGTTTTGGTTCTTGCAATGGATGGGGCGGGTCACTGCGTATTCATATCTTCCTGAAAGGGGGCGTTTCGAATGAGCAGACGCCCCATGAGTTCGCGTTTACGAATTCAATTTCTTGCACTCCTGATGTTGACGGGCATGGGCGCCCTTGGCCTCAGACTTTGGTGGATACAAGTGGCGCATGGTGCCGAATGGACTGCCCAACTTCGCGGGAGCTCTCAAGCAACGGTGCGAATTCCATCGGTGCGCGGCGAGATCAAAGACCGCAACGGACTGGCGCTTGTCCAAAACCGGGCGAGCTATGAAGTCGATTTTTATCTGCCGGAAATGGTCAAAGGTTATCGCGAACGCTTTGGTTCGCCGCCCTTGACTGAATATCGAGCGACCATCAACGGCATGCCAAAAGATCAGAAGGAGCCCGACATCATCAAGATTGTCAATGGTGGCATCGTCCCGCGTCTTAACGACCTAGATCTGGCACGCGATTACAATGCGGCCAAGCTACAGCGACACTATCGCAACGACACGGAGGTCCCCTTCTCTTACATCAAGGACATTGATTTTCCGACAATGGCAAAATTTTCGGAGCACGACGTCGGGTTGCCAGGCGTGGATATCGCGATCAAGCCGGTGCGTTCCTATGTGTACGGCGCGCTCGCCGCGCACATTCTCGGTTACGTCGGAGCGCCGGACGATACAAACAAAGAAGAAGCGCGCAAGTACACGTTTTATCAGGGCGACGCGGACGGAAAGTCCAACATCGAGAAATCGATGGATGAATATCTGCGCGGCAAGCCTGGCGTGCGCTATTTGCGGCGTAACGCCAAAGGCACGATCGAAGGCGTGTTGCACGAAGATCCGCCGCAGCAAGGGGCAAATGTTTTCCTCACGCTAGATGCGCGCATTCAAGCGATCGCGGAGGAAGCGCTGCGCGCTGTTGGCCGCGCCGGGGCGGTCGTCGTCGACCCAAACAACGGTAACATTCTGGCGATGGCCTCGGTGCCGTCATTCGATCCGAACACTTTTATCCCGAGTATCAAAGCGAAAGACTGGAAGGCGTTGCAAAAAGATGAAAGCGACCCGCTCGTGAGCCGTGCCGTGAGCGCGCTCCCGCCAGGATCAACATTCAAGCTCATTACCTCGCTGGCCGGTTTGAGTAAGAACCTCCAGAACGCGCGCTTCAATTGCGGCGGCGGTGTGAGTTACGGCGATCACTATTTCAAGTGCTGGGTTGCAGAAAAACATTATACGCACGGTACGCTCGGCCTGACCGACGCGATCAAGGTCTCGTGCGATTCGTTTTTTTATCAGTACGGAAATGCCGCTGGCATTCAGTCGATTGACGCAGTTGGAAAGATGTTGGGAATCGGCGAGGAATCGGGCTTGCAATTGACCGGCGAACAGGTGGGAAATTTGCCCGGCCCGGAGTGGATGCAGGTGCACCATCCGCAGGAGCGATGGTCGCAAGCGCAAACGGCCAACGTTTCAATCGGCCAGGGCTACACACTTGTTTCGCCGCTGCAATTGGCAATCGCCTACGTGACGATCGCGAATGGCGGTGTTTGTTATTATCCGCGGCTGGTCGACAAAGTTTTGAATCAGGACGGCACTCCCGTGCTGGACGAGCATGGCAACGTCGCAGTGCCCCAGACCCCGCGCGTCCGATCGGATTTGCGCAAGGAACTTTCGCGCGATCAAATCGAGCTTGTCCGCAAAGGCCTCTGGAAGGTGGTCAATGAAGATGGCGGGACCGGTGGAGCGGGGCGTCTAAAGAATGTGCAGGTTGCCGGGAAAACCGGAACGGCCCAGGCCACCGATCGCGGCCACAAAGACACAGTCGCGTGGTTCGCCTGTTTTGCACCATTTGACAATCCCAAGTATGTGGTCGCCGTAATGGTGCAGGGCGGCGAACACGGTGGCAGCGTCGCCGGACCGATCGCAACGCGAATCTTGGAACGCACGCTGGCGATGGATAAGGGTGAATTTGATATGCAAGTGGCCTGGCTCGCGCCTGCGCACAAGTCGAACCCATTCCAGATGATTAAGGGCGTAAATTACGCCGGCGGAAATCTCGGGGGCAACGACGAAGAGGATGCCGATGCTTCGCAAAATGCGGACGCGCAGATGGCAAGTTCAGATGCATCCCCTGATGTAGAACCGGAAGCAGATTCTGCAGGGAGCGTCCAGCGGCGGGCTGCGCCTCGTGTGGCTCGCGCCGTCCCGGTTGCGGCGCCGGCTCCCCGTAACTTTTTCCAGCGGCTCTTTGGAATACGGCACCAACCCGCGCCCGCTCCGACGCCACCGCCGCCCAACCGCCGGCGTGGAACACGATGAACTTTCGACCAGAGACTTTGCCCCAGAACGCGTCGGCAATTTCGCTTCTGATCGGTCAACCCCTTCACTTTTATGATAGACAAGGTAAAAAAAATTTTGGGTCTTTCCTCACGCAAGACCGGCAACAAACTCATACTCAGCGTAGAAAAGCTCGAGTCGCGCGTCGCGCTGCTCGAGAATGGTCTGCTCGAGGAATACAGCGTCGAGCGTAAAAACTCGCGCAATATCGTCGGCAGCGTTTACAAGGGTAAAGTCAAGAACATCGAGATGGGGTTGAAGGCGATGTTTGTCGACATCGGCTTTGAAAAAAACGCCTTCCTTCACTTCTGGGACGCTATTCCGGCCGCGCTTGACAGCGGAGTGGAAGAAATCGATCGACGTGCGAATAAGCGTCCGCGAAAACGAATCACGGTAAAAGATATACCGAGCATTTACCCGGTCGGTTCCGACGTAATTGTGCAGGTAACCAAAGGTCCGATCGGAACAAAAGGACCGCGAGTTACGACCAATCTTAGTTTTGCAGGACGCTATTTGGTCCTCATGCCATTCAGCGATCGCAGCGGTATCTCGCGAAAAATCGAGAACCCCAGGGAGCGCGACCGGCTGCGTAAGATTCTGCGCGAACTGGATATTCCTGAAGGCGTCGGCGTCATCATCCGCACGGTCGGCGAAGGTCAGCGCGCGCGGTACTTTGTGCGCGATCTGCGCTTCCTTCTCGATCAATGGGCTAAAGTGGAGCAATTGATTCGTGAGCGTCCGGCGCCATGCCGTGTTTTTGAAGAGCCGGATTTGGCTGAACGCACCGTGCGGGACTTTCTTACCGAGGAGATCGACGAAATCGTCTGCGATGATCGGGAGTCAACCGATCGAATGATGGAAATGGTTGGCGAGATTTCCCGGCGCGCACGGAATCGAGTTCACTTCTACGATAGTGCAACGCCGATTTTCGAAACTTACGGCGTGCAAAAGCAAATCGATGACGCTTTCCATCGGCAAGTCTGGTTGAAGTGTGGCGGCTATATTGTGATCGACGAGACCGAGGCGCTTGTCGCCATCGATGTAAATACCGGCCGCAACAAAGGGGGACGCGATGTTGAGAAGACGATCTTGCAGACGAACCTGGAGGCAGCAGATGAAATCGCGCGTCAGCTTCGGTTACGTAATATCGGTGGCCTGATCATCGGCGATTTCATCGACATGAAGAGCCGGAAAGACCAACAGATGGTTTACAACCTGATGAAGGAACGGTTGAAACGCGACAAAGCCAAGACCCATGTGCTTCCGATTTCTGCACTCGGTTTGATGGAAATGACGCGACAACGGGCGCAGGAAAGCCTCAGCGATACAATCTACCAAAATTGTCCGTACTGCGGCGGGCGCGGCGTCGTGAAGACTTCCATGACTACAAGCGTGGAATTGCACCGGACCCTCAATACAGTCATGCGCAAGTATCAGGACAGCATCCACGAAATCCGTGTGATCCTAAATCCGGATGTCTTAAAACGGTTGAAAGAGGAAGATGAAGAATTGCTAGTGGAGCTGGAGCGCCGATACGCCGGGCGGCTGATGTTTCGCGGCGACCCCACGTTTCATCACGAGAAATTCATCATCACCGATGCAAATACCGGGGCGGAACTCAAAGCCTGAGCTGCCAGTCGTCTCAACAAGTTAAAAAATCCTTGCAATTTTGCTTGACCCAGCCAGACTCGCGGCATCCGAAGGAGGAGCGAATTTCGTTATTGACTTAAACGCTCCAATATGTTTGGAGTTTAAGATGTCGGGGGAAGACTTAACCAAAAAGGAGAAATAAGATGAAAAAATTAATATTGAGCCTGTTGGGTGTCGCAGCAATCAGCTCGATTGGCTTTGCCGGTACGGAAACCTACTCCGGAAAAGAGATGAAGCAGGTGGCAGGGCCACCGCCTTGCCCGGAATGGTATGCGGACCGAGAATTTAATGTCGGACTTTGGGGCACTTACGTTTTTACAGGAAACGAGTGGCAAAATGACCGCTATATTGAAGCCGACCACGCCTGGGGCGGTGGTATCGACCTGAAATACTTTTTCTGGCGTTATATCGGTGTTGGAATTGAAGGCTGGGCAGTTGATGCGCGGCAGGCGCGCGAAGATATCTTCGCCGATTTCAGTGACGGCATCTTTCAGCGCAGTTTTCGCCACGAGAGCAATGCGGTCGGTTCCGTCTTAGGCACTTTGACTCTGCGCTATCCGATCCCCTGCACGCGCTTTTCACCGTACATTTTCGGCGGCGCCGGCGCGATCTTTGGCGGAGGCCAGAGACCGCGCAATGTGTTTGTTGCTGAACCGGGGGAAGGCTTCGACATTGTCGAGACACAAGGTCATACGGATTCTGAGACAAAAGCAATCGGTCAAGTGGGCGGTGGCTTGGAAATTCGCTTCACGCCGCACATCGGCTGGATCAATGATTTCAGCTGGAACTTTGTCGACGGTCCGAACAATAACTTCGGCATGGTGCGCAGCGGCATTAATTTCGCGTTCTAAGACCAACGATCGCATTTGCAAAGGCGGCGTCCGGATGTTCCGGACGCCGCCTTTTTTTACCTCGGAGTCATTTTCAATAAACGCTGTGTGAGAAGGGCTCTTTGATCCATGAATTGGCGTTTGCGAACGCTCGCATGCCCACGAAATTATGCTGATGTCGTTTGTCGGAACTTTAGACAACTTGGCTCTCAGAAAATCGGAGCTCGTCCATCGGTTCGAGCATCTGATCGGCCCGAAGTCCGACCGGGAACTCGAAGCGATGGCGCAGATGTCGCGAGCGTTGACGTTGCAGAATTTTGGCCGGACGATGCGCCTCTTCGCGCCGCTTTACCTGTCCAACGAGTGCGTCAACAATTGTCGATATTGCGGTTTCTCGCGTGATAACCCGATTCTTCGTGTCACGCTCGAGGTCGATGAGGTATTAACGGAAGCGCGTCATCTCGCTCGCCAGGGTTTTCGTCAAATTCTTCTTGTCGCTGGCGAGCATCCAAAATTCGTGAGCCGGGACTATCTGGCCAAATGCGTTCAGGCTCTTCAGCCAGATTTTTCGATTTCGATCGAGGTCGGTCCGATGGAGACGGAGGATTACCTGCCGATTGTGGAGGCCGGTGCGGAAGGCCTGGTGGTTTACCAGGAAACGTACAATCGCGCGGTGTATGCTGAAATGCATACCGCTGGACCGAAGCGCGATTTTGATTTCCGCCTCGATTGCGCAGAGCGCGGTTACAAGGCTGGATTTCGCCGCCTTGGAATCGGGGTGCTCTTTGGGTTATCAGCCTGGCCGGAAGAAGTAGTCGCTCTAGCGGCTCACCTGGAATATCTGCTCAAGCACTCCTGGCAAGCTCAGATTAGTGTGAGTTTGCCTCGGTTACGGCCCGCAGCGGGCGGTTTTCGGCCGCTTTTCCCGATAAGCGACCGCGAACTGGCGCAATTAGTTTGTGCATTGCGCATCACTTTCCCGCAGGTGGGAATTGTGCTGAGCACCCGCGAACGGGCATCATTCCGCGATTCACTGGTGTCGTTAGGCGTGACGATGATGAGTGCCGGAAGCCATACCGAACCCGGCGGCTATACTCGACAAGGCAGCCAACACCTGCACCGAACCGTCCGCGGCCGCATCGTCGCCCCGGAATTCCAGAACGGGGAAGACCAGCTTGCGACTGGGCAATTCGAGATCAGCGATGAGCGCTCACCTGCCGAAATAGCTACACTCCTTCGACAGTGCGGCTTCGAACCGGTGTGGAAAGATTGGGACCAAGCCCTTTGCGGCGTATGACAAAAACATCGAACATCGAAGATCCGCCCCGCAAACGCGGGGCTGCCGGTGTTATTGATTCGATGTTGTCGCTGAAGGGCAAAGCGTGTTCATGGGCAGTCAATCGTGTCCATCGATGACGATTTTCAGCTGTAGCGGCGATCGATGACCGCCGACCTCGATTCTCCAAGATCTGCCCATGAACCAAATTCGTGTTTCTTCGTGTTCATTCGTAGTTAGCTCTGTCCAGCGATGACGATTTCACTCAATGGCGAAAGCGTCGATACGCGCGAAGCCAAAACGATCGCCGAGCTAATCAACCGTTATCAATTGCCGCCGCAATCTATTTTGGTGGAGCACAATGGTCTTGCTGTGCATCAACACGAATGGCCGAAGCGATCATTAGCCGAAGGCGACCATATCGAATTTGTTCGAGTGGTGGCCGGCGGTTAAATCTATTCAGACCTGTGCTGCGCGCTTGACCACCACTCGCATTCCGTCGGTTCGGATCACGGTGACGGGTGTTTGCGGCGTGATGAACTCGCCCTCGGTGACAACATCGACAACGTGATCGGCGAAACGCGCTTTTCCGCTCGGCCGCAAAATCGTGACTGCTGTACCCTGCATTCCCGGAGTGAGCGCGAGCGATGTCTCGAAGTGGCGGGCAGCGCCGGCCAGCGATGGGCCAGGTGGATTTGAATCGATCAATGCAAACCGGCGGTAAAAGCTTGTGCGCGGCAGATAGCGAGCGAGCATCGCGATAACGATGAACGAGCCAACGATTGCGATGAAAAGATTAAGCAATGGAAGAGCGAGCATTTTGCCGCTGGGCAGAAAAGGTTGCTGCGGGTAGCGATCGATCATCGCCCAAAGCAGCGAGGCGAGCATGAGGAAAACTCCGAGGACGCCGAATACGATCGTGGAGTGCGCGAAAAACAGAATCTCGATCAGGACAAATAATATCCCGAGGACAAAGAAAGAGCGCAAAACAAATCGCTGAAATAATTCCCGGCAAACTTGCCCCGGGAATTTTGAATTCGAGATACGCGCCAATAATTCCAACCAGGAGCAGAAACGGCGCAAGCGCCGTGATCCAAAAGGCGAGTTGCTCGAAGCCGCTCGGAACAAATGAAGCGATGTTGCCCTTGAGTCCGGCTTTTTTCGCTAGATCGACGATCGAATCAGCAATGCCATCCGCCAATAAAGGTTTGTCGTTAATCCGCTGGGTTGCTTCCTGCGCGTTCAAGGTGAGAAGCGTTCCCTTGGGATGAATCATGCGATCGCCGATCTTCACTTCCTTCTCCTTGTTCATGAACGCTTCGCCAATATCGGGATTGTGCCCGTTGCGAACCGCGGAGCTGCGAATGAGCGCGGACCAATATGAGATCGTTTTCTCACGCGCGGTTGGCGGAAGGTCTTCGCCGGTCGGCAGAATGGGCGCGGCGGCGCCGATCGCGCTCACCGGCGCCATGTAGATATGCTGTGTGGCGAGCGCGATGATCGCGCCGGCCGAGCCGGCGTTTGAGTTTATGAATGTGTAAGTGGGGATGGTGGTGTGATTGAGCGCGTTCACGATATCGGCCGCCGCGTCGAGTCGCCCGCCGTAAGTATCCATCTCAAAGATCATCGCCGAGGCGCCACCGCCTTCGGCTGCCTTCTCGGCGCGTCGCAGAAACATCAGGAGAGAGGGGGAAACTTCGCCACTCAGCGGGACTACGACTACGTCACCTTTGTGAATGACCTGACGGGCACGCGCGGTTGCTGGCGCGATGAAAAATGCCGCGGCGAAAATTGTGATCGCCGCTAGGGCGACTTGGAGGGACGACCTCCGTGTC
Organism: Verrucomicrobiota bacterium; assembly: GCA_005887825.1. Lineage (GTDB taxonomy): Bacteria > Verrucomicrobiota > Verrucomicrobiia > Chthoniobacterales > UBA10450 > Udaeobacter. The sequence continues at coordinate 9,183 of VBQC01000036.1, forward strand.
GTCCCATTATTAGTCGGACGCGACCGAGCGCATCCCTCCAGGATCGACAACAACATCTTCATGTTTTCAATTCATCCGCCGCGGATAAGTTTCTCATCTGCCTGTGGCAATTCCATCACAAACCATCGAGCAAATCGCCGCCGCGAACGATATTGTGGAAGTGATCGGTTCCTATTTCCCGCTTAAACGCGCAGGGGCCAATTTCAAGGCGCTTTGCCCATTCCATCAAGAGAAAACGCCATCGTTCACAGTTAGTCCGCAGCGTCAGACATTTCACTGTTTCGGCTGCGGCGTGGGCGGGAGCGTGTTCCGCTTTGTGATGGACTACGAGCACGTCGATTTTCCTTCCGCAGTGCGCAAGCTGGCGGCGCGTGTTGGAATCACGCTGATTGAAGAGCGGGGCCCGAGTGGCGCCGAAGATCGACAGCACGAAGCTCGCCGCACTCTGCTGCAGCTGCAGGGGGAGGCCGCCGCATGGTTTCATGAGAATTTGATCAGGAAGGAATTTGCCGAGCCTGCTCGCAAATATTTGAAAGAACGTGGAATTACGGCAGAAATCGCGAAACGATGGCGGCTCGGTTACGCGCCCGATGAGTGGGATGCGTTTGGCAGTTGGGCGCGCGCACGCGGCTATGACCAGCAAACTCTTATCGCGAGCGGTCTGGTTAAGACCAAAGAGGATGCCGATGGGGTGCCGGGCCAGCGATCATACGATCGCTTTCGTGGCCGAATCATGTTTCCAATCTGCAACGATGTCGGCGAAGTGATCGCATTTAGCGGCCGGCTTCTGAAAGACGAAAACGGAGCGGCGAAGTACTTGAATTCGCCGGAGACGCCCCTTTTCCGAAAGGGCAACGTGCTTTTTGGTCTGGATAAAACAAAGCGCGCATTGATTGAGGCAAATTGCGCGATCGTGTGCGAAGGCCAGCTCGATTTAATCAGTTTGTTCGAAGCGGGAATCACAAACGTGGTCGCCCCGCAGGGGACGGCGTTTACGGAGAGTCAGGCGCGGGTTCTGAAGCGTTTCGCAGATGAAGTTGTTCTTTGCTTTGATGCCGACACTGCCGGTCAGAAAGCCGCGGAACGTTCGCTCGATGCGCTGCTCGCAAACGGCTTGATTGTGCGTGTGTCCGAGATGCCGACAGGCGAAGATCCGGACTCGCTGGTCCGGCGCGAAGGGAAAGAGGCCTTTGAAAGCCGTGTCGCCGGCGCGCGTGACTTTTTTGATTACTGGATCGAGCACGCGGCAGCCGGGGTCGATCTTACGTCGTTAGGGGCGAAAATGCGGTTGGCGCGAAGCCTGGCCGAAACTGTGTCGCGTGTGCACGATCCGCTCATGCGCGGGGAGGTGGTGAGCAAAGTGAGCGCACGGCTGGGTGTTCCCGCTCAGGATTTTCAGGCGCTCTTGCCAAAGCAGGCCCGCAGTAGCGCTCTTCGTGCGGACGAATTTCACAATGGCGGAACTGCTCCAGCGCCGCGGCA
>VBQC01000037.1 GCA_005887825.1 Verrucomicrobiota bacterium
ACCTTCCCCAGCTCAGCACTGGGGACGTCGTGAATTTGCAGAAACAAATTCTTGACCTGCAAGAACAGCTCCACGACCTTTCGCAGCCCGCCGGCGCGGCCGACAGTTAATTGTCGATTGACCCGAGCGGTAGATCGAGCGTCTTAGTCAAATCCTTAACCGCACAATCTTGGCCAGGCATTCGAAACGAAAGGGAGGCAACCGGCAGTCGTCGCCGAGACGGCTTAAAAGAAGCCGCCTTCGCCGTGGTTCATCAATAAAACCGTCCGCTCTTCGGCGAAGTTTGAAGAGACAGCCGAAA
>VBQC01000162.1 GCA_005887825.1 Verrucomicrobiota bacterium
TCAGCTTCGAATTTCAATTCTTCGCTGCCCTTTGTTGCCGTGGCGGTTGCGCGACCGTTGTCGACCTTGACCGCGCTGACTTTTGTCTCCAAGTGGAACGTAATGCCTTGAGCGGTGAGCAAACGCTGAAGTAGATTCGATAGTTCAAGATCGAACCCGACAGCAATACGCGGGAGAAATTCGAGCATGGTTACTTCCGAGCCGAGTCGGTTCCAAACCGAGCCAAGTTCGAGGCCGATCGCGCCCGCGCCGACGACAAGCAATTTCTTCGGCGCCTCGGTGAAGGTAAGCGCTTCGGTGCTGGTGACAATGGTTTTGCCGTCAAACTTCGCAAACGGCAGCTCAACCGATGCGCTGCCAGTCGCGATCACGATGTTCTTCGTTTCCAGCTCCTGCGTCTTGCCATCCGAAGATTTGACCGAGACTTTTCCAGGCGCGGTGATGGTGCCGAGTCCTTCGAAGACCGTGACCTTATTCGTCTTCATCAGCGCGCGCACGCCGCCAGTAAATGTTTTCACCACCTTGTCTTTGCGCTGCTGCATCTTTCCAAGATCGACATGTACGCCATCGAAAACGACGCCATGTTTCTCGGCTTCTTTTTTTGCGAACATGAAATGGTCGCTCGAGGTCAAGAGCGCTTTGCTCGGGATGCAGCCGACGTTCAAACAAGTGCCGCCAAGTTCCCTGTTTTTTTCGACAAGCGCGGTCTTCAAGCCGAGCTGTCCGGCGCGGATCGCGGCAATATAACCGCCGGGTCCTGAGCCGATAATCACGACATCAAATTTTTCCATCATTAAATTGTCATTTCGAGCGTAGCGGAGCGGAGTCGAGAAACCTCTCACTGCTCAAAAACAAAACAAATAAGAGATGTCTCGACCCGGTAGTGTCCTAATTTGAATTTCAGAGCAACTCTGGCTGATCTACATGCGGTCGCTTAATCGTCAGCTTGTCAGCCCACTCGTGGCCGTCCAGTTCGAGTAAGCCAATGTGTTTCTTGCTCTTTTTGCCATCATCAAGAGTCCAAACTCATCAGCTTTGTAAATTGCTGCCGTTGCTAGGTGAATGGAAAGCAAAGCGTTGCTACGCTTGGTCGTTTCTTCAAGACGGAGAGGCGCAATACACGACCGTTCTGGAAATTCCGCCAGTAGATTCCCCGCAGAGCGCCGTAAAAGTAGCGATTGCGGCGAAAGGCCATAGCGCCCGATCATGGTTCGGGTGGAAAATACCCGCCTGACCGTTATTACCGAAGACCGGGTCCACCCGTCTCCATCTGATTGTCTCGGTAACCGATGGGCTGCATGGGTCTGGTCGGTGCTCCCGTGCTCACAGTGGTCTGACGTGTCATGGTCGTCGTTGTTTGGGGTTCGCTCGAACAGGAAACCAGCATCATCGCCACGACAGAAAGCCCTGAAGCAATAATGATCGAGTTCTTCATATCAAAGAATTATAGCGGAATTCTAGAAAACGCCATCAAATTAGGACACTACCCTCGACCCGCTCGACTTGACAAGCTTGCCTAAAAATCGAGCGGCAACTTTTTCGGGTCCTCGATGCACTCTTTCACTTTGATGAGGAATGTAACGGCTTCCTTGCCATCAATGGCACGGTGATCATAACTGAGTGCGAGATACATCATCGGACGAACTTCGACTTTTCCATCCACGGCAATTGGCCGCGGCATGATTTTGTGCATGCCGAGTATCCCGCTTTGCGGCGGATTAAGGATCGGTGTGCTGAGAAGCGATCCGTAAACGCCGCCGTTTGAAATGGTGAACGTGCCGCCCTGTAAATCCTCGATTTTCAATTTGCCTTCGCGCGCTTTCACCGCGAAACCGGCGATGTCGAGTTCCAGTTCGGCAAAACTTTTCTTGTCCGCGTCCCGCACGATCGGCACAACCAGTCCGCGCTCTGTCCCAACGGCTACGCCGAGGTCGTAGAAATTGTTTTGGATGAAATCCTCGCCTTCGATGCGGCCATTGACCACGGGCACGGCTTTGAGCGCTTCGACGCACGCTTTGATAAAGAACGACATCAAACCCAGCTTGATGCCGTTTTTTTTCGTAAACTTCTCTTGCGATTTCGCGCGCAATTCCTGCACGGCGCTCATGTCGCACTCGTTGAAGGTCGTGAGGATGGCGGCGGTCTGCTGCGCCATCACCAGTTGCGCCGCGATCTTGCGGCGCAGTGGCGACATTCTTTTGCGGGTGAATCGACCGTCCGATGACTGGCGATCTTGCTCTGCTGGAGCTGACGGCACCGCCACCCCTGGGGGACTAACGGCTTCCCCTGCAGATTTGCGCTCTTGTGCCGCGGTCAGCACGTCGCCTTTGGTCAAACGCCCTCCCTTGCCGGTACCGGAGATTTTTTCCGGCTCGAGATGTTCTTCTTCGATAATGCGTCGAACTGCGGGCGAAAGGGGTTCTTGCTTTTCTGGCGCCTTTTTTTCTCTTTGTTCAACACTCTCTTTCTCTGCCTCGGGTTCTTTCTTTTTCTCCGGAGGTTTCTCGGTCCTCTTTTGCTCAGGTGGCGGCTTCGAATCGTCAATCGTCGCGACTACCTCGCCAATTTTCACTTCCTGCCCTTCATCGGCTTTGGTTTCGAGCATGCCGGCCTTTTCCGCGACAATTTCTGTGGAAACCTTGTCGGTCTCGAGCGTGAAGAGAGCTTCACCTTCATTCACAAAGTCTCCGGATTTCTTGTGCCAGACGGAAACGACACCGCTAGTGATCGATTCGCCGACCGCGGGAATTTTCACTTCGATAGGCATGAGTTGGGTGAGGGTCGCGGTCGAGCCGCGTTTCGTCAACAATTAGCGCCAGCGCAAATATGACTTATGAGACGAATAAGATCTATGGGGGGCGCGCCGGCGGTCGCGCCCTACCAATCAAACGGAAAACGCGTCAGCGACGAGGGCAGCTTGCTCTCGTTTGTGCCTTGCCAGCGCGCCAACCGCGGGACTCGCGCTGGCGTCGCGGCCTGCGTAAGCGATTTCGCTGCAAAACATCGTTCGCAAACGCGGTTCGATGAAAGTCCACGCGCCCATGTTCTGTGGTTCTTCCTGGCACCAGACAAACTTCGCATTCTTTGGAAACGGCTTGCGCATTTCACGCAGCCTGTTTTCGGCCAGAGGATAAAGCTGCTCGACGCGAATGATCGCCGCATTGTCGATCTTGCGCTCGGTCCGATAATTGAGCAGATCGTAATAGACTTTACCCGAGCAAAAGATGATCCGCTTCACTTTGTCGGCAGGGCCGGCCTCGGGCGAGCCGAGAATTTCTTCGAACCGGCCATGAGTGAATTCTTCTGCGGACGACGAAGCAAATTCGGCGCGCAACAGACTTTTGGGCGTCATAATGATAAGCGGCTTGAGGAACTCGCGTTTCATCTGTCGACGCAAAACATGAAAATACTGCGCGGAAGTAGTGGGATTGCAGACTTGGATGTTGTCCTCGGCACATAATTGCAGGAACCGCTCCAGCCGACCGCTGGAATGTTCCGGCCCCTGTCCTTCATACCCATGCGGGAGCAACAGGACGATCCCACTCGGGCGCTGCCATTTCGATTCTGCTGAGACGATGAATTGATCGACAATAACCTGCGCGCCGTTGGCAAAATCGCCGAACTGGGCTTCCCATAGGCAAAGCATCTTCGGGTAATCGAGCGAGTAACCGTAATCGAAACCGAGCACGGCAGCTTCGGAAAGCTGACTGTTGTAAATACAAATGCGCGCCTGCTTATCCGCGAGATGCATGAGAGGAACATAAGGTTCACCTGTTTTAGCGTCGTACAACACGGAATGCCGGCTGCTGAAGGTCCCCCGGGCACTGTCCTGACCCGACAATCTGACAGGGATTCCTTCCAAAAGGAGCGACCCGAACGCGAGCGCCTCGGCGTAATGCCATTCATACGGGCCGCCAGCCTCAAATACTTTGCGCTGATGATCGAGGACGATGCGTTTTACCTTCGGTTGAATATTGAAGCCATCTGGCACACGCGTTAGCCCATTCACAATGATCGTCAAAGTTTCCTGGCTGATCGCAGTCGGCTCGGATGCGCTTGTGTATTCCGGCTGGAACACAGCCGTCGATTCTTTGAACTTTGCCTGTTCATCTGTCTTCTCTTTCTCGCGCGCTTTAACATTGTCGAGCGGCAGATCCAGCCGAAGCTGAAACTCCGTTTCGAGCGATACGGCGTCGTCCTCACTCAATATTCCAGCCTCGATCAGTTGTCGTTTGTATAACTGGGCAACCGAGGGACGTTTGTCGATCCTGGCGTACAGATCGGGTTGCGTGAAGGACGGCTCGTCGACTTCCTGGTGACCGTATTTGCGGTAGCAATACATGTCGATCACGACGTCGCGTCCAAATTCCTGGCGAAAATCCAGCGCCATGTCGGTCACGAACTGCACCGCGAGCGGATCGTCACCGTTCAGGTGGAAAATCGGCGCTTCGATCATTTTCGCGACGTCCGTCGCGTACATGGACGAGCGCCCTTCCTCGGGCAAAGTTGTAAACCCAATTTGGTTGTTCACGACCACGTGCACGGTGCCGCCCGTGCTGTAGCCAGGCAGTTGCGACATGTTGAGCGTCTCGGCGACGATGCCCTGCCCTGCAAAGGCCGCGTCGCCATGAATAAGAAGCGGCAAAACTTTACGGCGATGTTCGGTATCGTTGCGGATGCGTTGTCTTGCCCGCGCAGTGCCTTCGACCACGGGATCGACTGCTTCCAGATGGCTCGGGTTGGCCGAAAGCCTGATTTCGACTTCAGCGCCAGAAGGAAGCTTCCGCACCGTCCGATAGCCGAGGTGATATTTCACGTCCCCGTCGCCTGCCACCAGGTTCGGGATATAGTTTTCGCTGAATTCTGTGAAGATGACATTGAGCGATTTTTTCAGAAAATTCGCGAGCACATTGAGACGGCCGCGGTGCGCCATGCCCATGCAAATCTCCCTGAC
>VBQC01000163.1 GCA_005887825.1 Verrucomicrobiota bacterium
TTTGCCCTTAAGTTCCGGGCTCAATTCCTCCTTTGCTTTGTCCTGCGGTTTACTGGTGATTGCTCCGAAGAGAGCGCAGGTAGTGTCTTTGAGCGCTTTCACTGTGCGATCGGGAAGCGCGTTGCCTTCCGTGCACCAAAACTGCCAGCCGATGTCGCAAGACACATACTCGGCATCAAATTTCATTCGATCGAGAACGATCCGCGCCGCTTCCATCACATCGTTGCCCACGCCGTCTCCCGGCATCCACGCAATTCTGTATTTAGCCATAGCGCAGGACTCTATCGGTCAGCCTCACGACAGCAAGATTCAAAGAATTCACCACAGAGGGCACGAAGCTCACGGAGACTAAAAAGTTTGATGCTTGCTCTGTGTTCTCTGTGTGCTCTCTGGTGAAAAATGGCACGGCGACAGAGCGCCGTGGCTACACCTGGCCTTTCGCGCGGAGGCGACTGGCCACGAGATTTTCGGCGCCGCCGGTGACGATCAATTCCTGTGCGGCGGGACTTAGCGGCGGGAAGGGGAATGATTTTCCGTCAATCGTGAGAATGGATTTGGCGTAATCGATTGTGATTTCCGGTCCGACTGTTGTGGCGGCGCGATCGGTCAGACTCTTGCGCAGGTGCGTCACCAACTCGGGGCACTCGAACACCACGAAACCGTTGTTGAACGCATTGCGCTTGTAAGTTTCCGAGAAACTGCCCGCGATCACGCACGGTATGCCTTTGAATTTCAGTGCAGTGGCGGCCTGTTCGCGACTTGAGCCAGTTCCAAAATTAAATCCGGCAACCACGACATCGCCTTTTTGATAGAGCGCATTGAAGTTCGGATCGTAATTTTCAAATGTCACAGCCGCCATCTGGTCGGGCGTCATGTCGTCGCGGTAAGTGTGTTTGCCGGCATAAATCCCGTCGGTGTTCAAGTTGTCTTTGTCGATGAAGAGAACGCGGCCGCGCACGCTTGAGGGAAAGCCTTCCATGATCTGCACCGATGCGGCTGGCCTCGATTTTTTTTCCGGGCGTCGGACCGCAGTGCCGGCGGGCTTCTCGCTGAAGTCGGTTGGCGCGCAAATGAATCCGGCCAAGGCGCTGGCTGCAACGACGGCGGGCGAGGCCAGATATACGTACGCATCCCGATCGCCCATGCGTCCTTTGAAATTGCGATTCGTGGCGCTGATCGCGGTCTCGCCTTTTTGCACCAGACCGCGTCCCAAGCCAATGCACGCCCCGCAACCGGGCGGCAACGGAATGGCGCCTGCACCTAACAGAGTTTGCCAGTCACCGTTCGACTCCGATCGCGCCTGCACTTCAGCACTCGCGGGAGCCAGATAAAATTCCACACCATCGGCGACGCGTCCGCCTCGAGTGCGCACTACTTCCGCGGCGTCATGCAAATCTTCGAAACGCGCATTCACGCACGAGAGCAAATATGCTTTTTGAATGGGCACGCGTTTTCTTTCCATTTCCGGCAGCGATACCATCGTTTTGACTTCGTTAGGCCCCGACACGTGCGGAACCACCGTCGCGAGATCAAGCTCAAGCTCGATGGCATACTGCGCGTTAGGGTCGGCGCTGAGTTCGGTTCGATTCTTCCACCACGCGTCGATGTCGGCGTTGGTGTAGCCGGAACGACTCTTCGGGCCGCGTCTTCCCGGTCGGTTCGGATCGGTGAACGCAGGGACGCGCGAGCGAAGATAGTCCACTGTTATCTCATCAAATGGGAATACACCCGCGAGGGCGCCCCACTCGGTGGTCATGTTGGCGATAGTCATACGCGCGGACATCGGGAGGTGTGCTACGCCATCACCCACAAATTCTACAGCGTGATTGAGCACTTCATCTTTGTTGAAGAGCCCGCACAAGGCAATGATCACGTCCTTGCCAACGACGCCCGGTGAAAGTTTTCCCTTGAGCACAACCTTCGCCACCAGCGGGACCTGCCACCACGTCACTCCGGTCGCCCAAATGCTCGCCGCATCGGTCCGCACAACGGGCGTGCCGAGCGCGGCCGCGGAGCCATACAGGTTCGAGTGTGAATCGCTTGCTACCACCATCGCCCAGGGCACAACGTAGCCCTGTTCCACCATCACCTGATGTGAGATGCCGGTGCCTGCCGGATAAAAATCGATGCCGTGCTCGCGCGCGAACGCTTCTATATTCGCGTACTTCTCCAGATTTTTCGGCGTGACATTTTGAATGTCGTGATCGATGGCGAACACCGGTTGCGCTGGGTCGGCGATTGTCGTCGCGCCGATCTGCTTGAACTTTGGGATCACCGCGCCGGTGTTGTCATGCGTCATCACGTACCGCATTGGGAGCGAGTCCGTCAGCATGCCGTGCGGCAATCTTTTCAACCAGCGTCAGGCCCATACAACGTCGGCAATAAATTATTCAGCTCCAGCGTATGCGTCCAGCGTTGCTGTAGCCGCCATTGATGTTGCCGGTGCGCCGGGATCACCGATCCCGGCTAACAGCGCAGAAAGATTTATTCTTGTCACTTCTTGGCCGCGCGCTTGCCGAGGAGCTTTGCGATATCGAAATCCACGAAATCGGCGTGATGGAAAATGATTGATTCGATCGAGCGCTCCATCTTGTCGCCCTCGTGACTGTGCGTGGCAATGATGTGCATCACTTCGCCGGGAATCCCGTGCTTGTAAGCGAGTGCGACGCCGCTGAATGGATGCCGTACTTGCTGCCCGAATTTACCCTGGATCACTTTGCCCGACGCGTCCTTATCATACTCGAGCGGCTTGCCCACGTCGGCGAGGAGCGCGCCGGCGATGAGATAATCGCACTGAACGGGAATCCCGCAGCGGAACGATTTCTCCAGCACATCCGCGATGGCGATGCATTGCCGCGCACAGGAATTGAGGTGCTCAACGAAAGTCATGTCTATGTCGCCGGCCAGCAGGGTGAACTTGACCGCGCGCAGTTCGTCGAAGGTCCAGCCCTTGCCGCCGCACCCCGTGGTGATCGCTTCGCTCCAGACCGCTGCCACTCGTTCGCGGAGCGACTTGTCCTTGATTTTCCTCAAGCTGGGAAAGAGTTGCGCGATTTGAGTGACGCCATAGCTGGTTCGTTGGTTTGCTATCATGGTGGTTACCTCGGTTTCACCCGATACTTTTGAGGTTTTGCAGAAGTTCTCTCTATTATTTTCCTATCTCCCAAATCGAGTTTAACTGTTTCGCCGTACCAACTTACATTGCCTGAGAATTTGCCTTTTAGGTGCTTATCCAGTTGGTCGAATAATTTGGTGTGAGTGAGTTCTCTATTTTGCAGAGCCGGCAGAATCGCTCGCTTGATCGTTTCGTACTTTTGCCGGTCGACATTCCGCCCGCTTTTTCCTAGCGGGTGTTTAGTAAGTATTTTTTCTTCGGCCACGTGTTCTGTTTCTTTGAATATTCGTATCTTATACTCGCATCCATGCCGCTGAACCAGCATGCATTTGGGACCGCTGGCGTCAATTAACCATCGGCTCCGGGTTGAATTGTAAGTTCTTTAATGCAGACTTTCGAGCGTCGTCCCATATTCCTGATGCCAACTTACGAGTATTCTTGTCAGAAGTGTGGGCAGAACTTCGAAGCGTTCCAGTCAATGCGCGACGAGCCGTTCCGCGAATGCCCAAAGGAGCTTTGCCGGTTGCCGAAGTGGGGCCACGGGAAAGTGAAACGCCTGCTGGGCACCGGCGCGGGTCTGATCTTCAAGGGATCGGGGTTCTACACCACCGATTATCGCAGCGATTCGTATAAAGAAGCGGCCCAAAAGGAGTCTCCAGCGAAAGCAGCCGATGCTGGCGAGAAATCCTCCGCCAAAAAGGAAATCACGAAAGGTGCTTCGCCTGCTCAGACGAAGACCCCGGAAAAGGGATCAGCAAAAGAATCCAGCGGGTAATGTTGTAGCCGGCATCGTTGGTGCCGGTTGCTCAGCGGTGCACACATTCCGACCGGGATCAGCGATCCCGGCTACAGCTCAGTCGAATCCACGAGCCGACCTTTTCATCTCGACAGGTTTCTCATGGCAAACGCTCCCGGAAAATTAACGGTGGCGTTACTTTTCCGCTCTAAAAATTTTGTTGCCGTAATGCTTGACAAACCGGCGGCGCATTGTGGTAGAAGGTAGCGCGCGCTGCTGATCCATCTTGGGCATGAAATCTTCGATTCGCATTTTTTCACTTCTCGTCGCGAGCTTGTGGAGTGCAGTTCTTCCGGCGAATGCGCAGGTCAACGTGACCCAGGAGCATAACAATCTTTCCCGCGATGGCCTTTACATCGACGCGGCGTTCACGCCATCTGCCGCCGCTAACCTCACGCGCGACCTCAACTTTGACGGCACGATTTCGGGCAACGTTTACGCCCAGCCGCTTTACATCGAGGGCGGCCCGAACGGGCCGATGATCATCGCCGTCACTGAATCGAATAACGTTTATGCGCTTAACGCCACGACCGGGACGGTGATTTGGCAGCGCACCGACATCGGCCCGCCTGTCACTTCAGGTCTTCCCTGCGGAAATATCAATCCGGCTGGCATCACCGGCACGCCCGTGGTCGATCTCGCCTCTCGATTACTTTTCTTCGACGCATTGATCGATGGTGCAACTAAGAAACATTTTATTTATTCGTTGAACGTGGACACTGGCAATACCAATCCGGGCTGGCCGGTGGATGTAAACGCCACCGCCACGTACAATGGCATCACCTTTACTTCCCTGGTGCAGGAAGAACGCGGTGGCCTCGCGCTTGTGAACGGGATCGTGTACGTGGCTTACTCCGGATATAACGGCGACTGCGGAATGTATCACGGCTGGGTGGTTGGCGTTAATATCAACAATCCTTCCAGCGTGATGGCTTGGGCAACGACAGCTATCGGCGGCGGTATCTGGGGGCATGGCGGTGTGGCCAGTGACGGCACTAACATGTTCGTAGTCACGGGGAACACGTTTAACACGGGCGGCATTTGGAGCGGCGGTGAAGCCATCATCCGCTTGCAAGCGGGCCCGATCTGGAGCGGCCAGCCTACCGACTATTGGGCACCTACTAATTGGTTGAATCTGGATGGTGGCGATACGGATCTGGGGGGTGTCAGTGCCACGGTGATCGATGTGCCTGGAGCTACGCCTTCGCAGCTTGTGCTTGCACTGGGCAAAGATGGCAACGCCTATTTGGTGAACCGTAACAACCTCGGCGGCATCACGACGCCCGTGGCCCAAGCGAACGTGGGAGGGATTAACAGAGGGACATCGGCTGTCACTTATCACACAAGCCAGGGAGCATATTTTGGTTTTCATTACGATGCGGGCGCGATCTCCGCCTATAAAGTTACGGCGACGAATCCACCCACGATCGTGAGCGCCTGGAGCATGAGTCAGAGCGGGAAGGGATCGCCGTGGGTAACAACGACTGACGGAACGAATAACGTGATTGTATGGGTAGCCGGTGTTGCAGGCGACCAGCGCGTACACGGCTACGATGGCGACACGGGCACCGTCATTTACGCTGGCGGCGGTCCTAACGAATTGATGAGCGGCACCCGCCAGTGGAACACTGGCATGGTTGCTCGCGGCCGGATTTACTTCGGCGCCGATAACAAGGTCTATGCTTTTATGCTGCCCACCGGAACCCCTACGCCTACTCCAACTGCAACAGCTACTGCTACACCTACACCAACCTCTACTCCGACAGCCACACCTACTTCGACCCCTACGGCATCTCCTACTGCGACTGCGACCCCAACACCGACAGCCACGCCTACAGCCACTCCGACGGCTACACCCAGGCCAACGCCCACTGCGCGTCCCCACGCAACGCCGAGACCACGGCCCACCCCGCCGCCGCGACCGGCTGCGCCGCAAGTGAAACAAATCGTGATAAGTGATTTGCGATTGGTGTCTTATGAAATCGCGGGTTCCCGTGAGTTGCGCGCAGGTGATTGGGTAGCGCACGCGTCTCGCGTGCTGGCGGTAGCGTCCTCGCCATCGCGAACTTTTTCTGTACGCTGTAATTCTTAACAAAAAGTGGCGCATTGTGGTAGAAGGAAGGTCGAATTAATCGACTGCGGACCTTTAAAAGCTTTACTTTCCATTTCTTCGCTTGTCGCTGCAGGTTTGTGGAGCGCGATTCTTTCAGCAAACGCGCAGGTGAACGTTACGCAGTTTCACAACCATGCGTCGCGGGATGGCCTTTACGTTGATTCGGCCTTCACGCCGGGCGCTGCGGCGAACCTGACGCGCGACCTGAACTTCGACGGGACGATCGTTGGCGACGTTTACGCGCAACCGCTTTACATTGACAACGGCCCTGGGGGCAGACCGACGATCAGTGCGGTAACCGAATCGAATAATGTGTATGCACTTGACGCTGTGAACGGCAGCATTATCTGGCAGCGAAATGTGGGCCCTCCGGTGCCGGCAGACGATCTCAATTGCAGCAAATTTGATCCGATGGGCATCACCGGCACACCCATTATCGATCTTGCTTCACGGGCGCTCTTTTTGGACGCGATGACGACGCCCGATGGCGGCCCGACCAAGAAACATTACATCATTTCCCTTAACGTGGACACGGGCGCCATTAATCCCGGCTGGCCGGTGGACGTGGAGGCGACGGCTTCATACAACGGGATCACCTTTACTGCAGCGATCCAACAGCAACGACCGGCGCTCGGCATTGTGGGCAACATTCTTTATGTTGGATATGGCAGTATGATGGATTGCAGCCTCTATCATGGCTGGCTCGTGGGCGTGCCGATAAATAATCCAGCCAGCGTAACAGCATGGGCCGCTAGCGCCAACGGCGGTGCTATATGGAGTACTAGCGGTGTTGCTAGTGATGGCACTAATCCGTTCGTTGGTACCGGCAACACTTTCAGCACTGGAGGGATTTGGAGTGGCGGTGAAGCAGTAATTCGGTTTCAACCAGGTCCGATCTTTAGCGGATCTACGAGTGATTACTGGGCTCCTACCAATTGGACGACTCTTGATAGTGGCGATCAAGATGTGGGTTCTTGTGGTCCATTATTAGTGGACGTACCAGGCGCAACACCGTCCAGTCTCGTGGTTGCGCTGGGTAAAGATGGCAATGCCTATCTGCTTAATCGCAGTAACCTCGGCGGCATCACTGCGCCAATAGCACAAGCACAAGAATCCTTTAGTTATATATTTGGCGGACCAGCCACCTACCGTACTGCTCAAGGCACGTATGTTGCTTTTCGCGATAGTAGCAGCGTATCCAAAACTTTTCGTATTACTGCAACCAATCCACCTACTATAGTCAGTGGATGGAGTGTGAGCCAGAACGGTTGTGGATCACCTTTCGTCACTTCCACAGATGGCACAAACAACATGATCGTTTGGTTCGTAGGTACTGAGGGCGATCAGCGCTTACATGGTTACAACGGAGATACGGGTGCTGTGGTTTACGCCGGTGGCGGCCAAAATGAATTGATGTGCCGTGCCGGGAGGGACACCAACGCCGACACCAACTGCTATGCCTACTGCGACAGCAATTGCCACATCTACGCCAACCTCTACTCCGACTGCCACGCCCACTGCGACCTCAACAGCAACGGCGACTCCTATATCTTCTCCTACTCCAACTCCAACTACGACCCCAATACCAACTCCGACAGCCACGCCTACAGCCACTCCGACGGCTACACCCAGGCCAACGCCCACTGCGCGTCCCCACGCAACGCCGAGACCACGGCCCACCCCGCCGCCGCGCCCGGCTGCGGGGTGATAGAGGATCAGTCGTCTGAGGTTGAACGTTAGCTATCAGAGCTCGGTAGTCAGTGGTTCACTAGTCACTGAATCCCATTTGGGTTGATTCGGTACGTCCAATCCGGAGGATGGTCGCTTGATGAATTTAGGTCGCGCAACACTTCGTCCACAACTGAGCGATTTGGGGATAACGTGCAAACGGGGTCGGTGGTTGCGGCGTTTCCGGTCAGCAATGCGGCCTGGCAACGGCAACCGCCAAAATCGATCTCCCTCTGCGGACAACTCCGGCACGGCTCCGGCATCCATTCAGTTCCGCGAAACCGGTTAAAGCTTTCCGATTGCCGCCAAATCCAGTCGAGCGCACGACCTCGAACATTTTCAAAACGCAAATCAGGAATGGCTGATGAGGCAGTCGGGCAGGGAAGCACGTCACCGATCGGGTTGACGGTGAGATAACGCTGTCCCCAGCCGTTGAGACACGGTTTGGGCCAGGTTTCGTAATAGTCCGGCAGCACATAGAAGATGTCGATCCGGCCGGCGAGTCGCGCTTTTGCTGCGGTGGCGATTTCTCGCGCACGAACAACCTGTTCGCGAGTTGGGAGCAACGCTGCGCGATTAAGAAAAGCCCAGCCGTAAAACTGCACGTTGGCCAGCTCGACTCTCTCGGCTCCAAGCGTTTCCGCGAGCTCAATCATTTGCGGCAGGCGATCGATGTTGCGCCGGTGGATCACAAAATTGAGGCTGAGCGGAATTCCTTCTGCGCGAATTTTTGCAGCAACATTCAGCTTGCGCTGATGCGCGCGCGCCCCCGCGATTTCGTCCGCCAGACCGGTCTCATCGGATTGGAAACTTAGCTGGACAGAATCGAGGCCCGCATCGTGCAACGCGCCCACGCGATCATCATCCAGGCCGATACCACTGGTGATGAGGTTCGTGTAGAGATTTGCCTCGCGCGCGGCTCGAACAAGTTCGGCCAGATCGCGCCGGGCAAGTGGTTCGCCTCCGGAAAAACCAATTTGCAATACACCTAGCGCAGCTGCTTCACGGATTACGCGGGTCCATTCATTTGCCGTCAATTCTTGATCATTTCGCACCTGTGTCGGGTTTGAACAGTACGGACAATGGAGTGGGCACCGATAAGTAATCTCGGCGAGCAAAGCGTATGGACGCGGCGCGATCATGTGAGTTCGATCAGCTTACGCTGTTGCAAATCCGCAAGGGCTTCGCGCACATCGGCGGCAAGCGTTTTGGGATCGATGTCGTATTCTTCGGCCAACGACTGGATGATCTCACTCACCGTTTGTCCATCGCAGCGCGCGAGAATTTCCATGGAGGTTTCGTTTAACTCGAGGACGCCTTCCGGGAAAAGTAGGACGCTGTTCTCTTGGCTGGGCGGAGCGAGCGATGGTGGGAGTTTGCATTTAAGAAGAACCGTAGGCGTGATGGATCGCATTGAGCATAGACCAAAGCACATCGCATTTAAACTCGAGGGCGCGCACCGCCCCGCGCTGCAGCTCAGGCGTGTTGCAATGGTCCAGCGTTATGGCGAGCGCTTCATCAGAGTCGCGTCGTGCCTGGGTAACTCTGCGTCGGAAGTAATCAAGGCCGCGCGAATCAATCCAGGAATAATGTTTTTCGAAAGCCGCAATACGCGTCTTCATCAGATCGGGCGCAAAAAGCTCGGTAAGCGAGGAGGCGACAGCGATTGGCCACGGCTGAGTGCGTGCGAAGTTCACGTACGCATCCACTGCGAAACGAACTCCGGGTCGCAGATGCCGATCTTCGATGAGCTCGGTGCGCGACAGCCCGCACGCTTGCCCGAGTCGCAGCCAAGCTTCGATGCCGCCTTCGTTTTCAGCATTGCCATCGTGGTCGAGAATGCGATGAACCCAGAGCCGACGCACTTCGCGCACGGGGCAGTTGGCGAGAATAGCCGCGTCTTTGACCGGAATATTTCGCTGATAATAGAAACGATTGGCCACCCAGCCGCGGAGTGCTTCCGGCGAAAGCCGGCCTTCGTTCATCGCGACGTGGAATGGATGTTTATCGTGGTAAGCACGCGCGCCGATGGCTCGCAAGTTTTCAACGAAAGTTTCGCGGTCCCAAAGCCCAGTGGTCATAAGACGATTTCCAATCCGTCGTGCGCGATCTCGATTCCAGCCTGCTCGACTTGTGCGCGTTCTCGAGTGCCAGGCATTAGAATCGGGTTCGTGTTGTTTATGTGCGTGTAAATCTTCCGACGCGCCGGCGATTGGCGCAACAAATCAAGGCTGCCGTCGGGGATGGGCAAATGATTCATCTCTCGCGCGCTGCGAGCGCCCGGCCGCACGATAGCGAGTTCGCCGTCACTCCAGAATGTGCCGTCAAATATGATGACATCGGATCCACCGACTGCTTCGCGCAATTCCTCGGTCAATTCACCGACGCTGGGCGCGAATAGCGCAGTTGCTCCGGACGTGTCGTCCCGAAATTGAAACGCAACGCTCCTGGGCAATTCGATCGCTCGAAAACCGATGCTGCCACCTAAGGATTGAAAATCAGCGCTGATCTTTCGCCATTTGATTCCGCAGAACCGCGCTAAGACACTGTCAATCCACGCGAGCGCCGCTTGCGTTTGATCGGCGGCGTAAACGATGAGTGGCGTTTCTTGTTGCCGCAAGAGCAATAAGCCCAGCGCATGATCGATATCGGCATTTGTCAAAAGAACTCCTGCTATCGGAGTGCTGCGCGGTGAGTCGCGGCCCGGCTGCAATTGCGGCATGCTTTCGATTTGCCGCGGCAAATCAGGCGATGCGTTGATCAAGAACCAGCGCTGAACGGCTTCCGAGTCGCCGCTGATCGCGATGCTGGATTGCGTCTGCGAGGCAATTTTCCCCGTGCGCGCGGCGACGCAGTTCACGCAGGCACAGTTCCATTGCGGCAAGCCACCACCGGCTGCGCTGCCGAGAATATGGACGCGAATCAACCGGAGTTCCGCAGTAATTAGTCCCGTTCGATCAGACCGCGCCCGCGTAACACGTGCACTCAAAAAAGATCGGCACGGTTTTCAACATCGGTTTGATCCAGCGCTTTTTGGTTCGTCTCATGACTTCCGTAGATGTCATACGTCAAATGGGTCATATGGGTCAAATTATTTTTTTGATGAAGCTGATGTCGCCGCTTCGCTCGACGCGTGCAACTCGAATCTTGGAAAGGTCGTCGGTGTGCGCGCTAAGACGCATGTCCTCGTCCAGATCATGCGTGGAAACGTGGTTGCGCCGCATCATGCGAAAATCGCATTGGCCATCGCGCACGATGATGTCGGGCTTGCCTTTGACCAGGATCCCAAACCCATGGGAATAGAATGCCAGATATGCGAAGAGGCGGTGGAGTACCACTAAAACCGCGCCTCCGCCGAGTGTGGCGAAAAAAGCTGCCGAACCGTTGATGGCGCGCGAAAGCACCGCGGCAAGAATCACGAGCAGGACGGCGTCGAACGGAGTCTTGCGCGAGAGTGAACGTTTGTGTCCAAGCCGCATTGTGGTCAGTGTGACAAGAAAGACAATGATCCCACGCAGCGAAATTTGAATAAATGTCAAATCCTTCGGTTCTACCCCCAAACCAAGCAAGGTTTCAAAAGAGTTCCAGAATGCATTCATAGGTAAGATTGTATCGCCGGAAGAAGCTTTGTCGCGCGCATGCTGGTCCGGCGCCGCTTGCGCGAGAAAGCTTCGCGTGGCATAAGACGACCGCTCGCAGGGTTTGACCGGCCCAGCGCACGAAATTTATGCCAACGGCTCCACCTCCTTCCCGTGACGTCGCGCTGGAAACGCGCGTGTTTTGGGAACGCTTCAAGAAAGAAATCATCGGGGCGCTCGTCATCGTGCTGCTAGCGGTGAGCGCGTTTACCGGTTATCGCTTTTATTCCGATCGACGCGCCGCAGCTGCCTCAGCCTTGCTAGCCAGCGCGAAGGACGCACAAGAGTACCAACAGGTGATCGCCCGCTACGCGAACACGCCGGCAGCCGCCGATGCTTATCTTTTGCTCTCCGAAGCTCAGCGGAGCGAAAAGAAATTCGCGGAGGCGAACACAATGCTTCAGA
>VBQC01000132.1 GCA_005887825.1 Verrucomicrobiota bacterium
GACGGTCCAATGCGTCGTTTGAAACGAAGCACCGCCCTCCTGCAGCGTTCCAGGAATTGCCTTCGTTTACGAAGCGTCGCCCAACGAACCTGATCTTGCGAGAATAAAATCGCGCGGGCTCTTCTTCTTTCCCCCAATCCTGGGGCGCTGTCGCAGGCTGGCGGTGAACTGCGCCTTTGGCGCTAAACAGATACTGTCGTGGTCGTCGTCGCTTTTAGTCAGTATCGGGCGAGAAGTTGGCTCTCGCCTGTTCCGTTGTGCCCGGACAAAGAGCTGTCGGATCCTCGCAGGCTCATCTGGCTCAGCCCGGCGGTTCCATGTTCGCTCTGCTCTTGGGCGATGGCGCCTAGGCTCAAGGCTGCAAAGGCTATTGCCACAGCCACTGCCACTTTCGCTTCGATAGATAATTTCATATGGCGAATCGCTCGTTGATGAGAACGATGGTTGATTTTGCGCTCACGTGTTTTCGACCTTCAGAAGGAGTTCTCTCCATCCGCCGCCGAAATTAAACGAAGCCATGCTGCATACCAGGAACCGATCATGCTTGCGACTGGCCGCCCTAACGAGCGACCGCCAAGTGTCGCGCAACTGTTCAACGTGTCTGATGCAGCGTTTTTTCATATCGCTCAAATACGTGAAGCCAACTGGCTGGCGTCGGCGCCCTCCGGATTACGGGAGTTTGCGAAAACGCGAACAAAAGAGGCCCGTAATCTCCGGGAAACGCGACCGGCACGCTGCGTCCAATAATCGAGCCAGCCTAACGAAGCATCGGCCAAGAGTTCCGTGCGGATAGCTTCCGGGCAGACATCCAGCAATTTACAAACATTCACGAATGAGTACGGCCAGGAAAAATCATTGTCGGTAATCCAACTGTAGGCATCGAGATACAGTTCCCGCTTGACACCCTTGGTCGCGGCCTGGAACCGGCGCAAATCGTGGGCTGTCTGTTTCAGGACACCGGCAGCCAGACCTTTCTCAGGCGCTGCCGCTGGCGGCTCGGCTGGAGGAATAAAAAAATGTGCGCTGCGAGCGTTGTCGGATTCCGCATTTGAAAATGCATCCAGTTGCTCGCGCGATATACGCGACGCCGGTTCTTCTCCGCGGTTTTCGCGGCCGGAACGGGCCGGAAACAGCACAAACTGATTGGTGAAATCACGCGTCTTACTAATGGGATCGCCTGCTAGGATGTTCATGTCATTGTCGACTGTTGATTCGATTGGCTACTTCTTTCTCAAGATTTTGAAGCCGGACATTTCAAAAAAAATGAAATTTCTTTTTGCGCGTTGAAATCACCGCCGGCCCACCACGGCGGGCAGGCAGTGCGGTCCCAAAAATTTGCGGCTGACACAGCCGCCTCTACAGTTTGGTGCTTTGAAGCGCTGGTTGCCTTTCATCATTTTCCTTCTCGTTCTGCTCGTCGCCGTGCTCGCCGTGCACATCGACTGGACTTGGAAACGAAAACTCTCGCCGCGCGGCGGGCGTTATTTTTTCCATCGCGTCGAGCTGACGGTGCCGTCATTCCGTCAGTCCGATGAAAAATGGCGCGACGATCCGCTGGGCGGGGTCGAAGCCAACGGCACCCTTGGCGGAGAAGGCTGCGCCGTGGCTGCCGCGGCGATGGTGTTCAAGTTTTATGGCCTCGAGACCGATCCGCAGCAGTTAAACTGGTTTTTAACTTCCGTTGGCGGATACACCGAGCAGGGTTGGATTTATTGGGATCGCGCTGCGTGGTTCGCACCCGACCGCGTCCGGCACGCATACGAAGACCTGGCTTCGTATCAGCTCATCGATTCGAACCTTGCCCACGGAAATCCCGTTATCGTCCGGGTGCGGCTGGCCAGCGGCATCACGCATTTTGTCGTTATCGCTGGCAAAGACGGGTTCGACTACCTCGTTCGCGATCCCGGCGCCGGCTCGGCGAAAGGCTTTTACCCGTTGCGTGAGCTTGGCAGCGACATCGAGGGGCTACGATTTTACGAGCCGATCGCGAATGCGAATTTCCAATCCTCCGTGCAGCGGTGAGCGTAAACTTCCGCGCCTTAACGAACGACTTTTTGCTCCTTCAGTGCCGCGCCGTAATTCCGCTGAAACTCAGCAGCGTCCCCCTTTACCACCGACAATAAGCGCTCCGCCGAAACGCCTTCCCGGACGTTAAAGCCCGGATAATCAGAATAGAACATTTCGGAGTTATCCTTTTTTATGCCGTATACCTTCACGGCCGAGTGAGGCAAGTCGTATATGGTGATCTCATCTTGTGAGGTCTCTCCGGTTATTGTTCGAAGCGCATTGAGGTCGTTCGATACACTCTGGTCCACAAGTGACGTTACCCTCCATCCTTTGTCGTCTTTGGCTACTTCGGCTATCGTCACGACGCTATTGTCGGAGACAAAAGGCACTACCGTTGCCATTTCATTCTGCGCCAAATTGCCAAACGTGGCAGCGGAATCAGCAGTGAGTAGCTGCTCGAAGGTGATCTGGTAATGTTTGACTAATCTGGCCGGCTGAGATTTCGCAAGCGCTGCCTCGTCCACGCCAAGGTTCATGTTTTTTCCTGAGCGTAAAATGGAAAGCAAATCAGTTTTGGCTTTATTGGCAGCCTCTTCAGCGGTTGAAAAAGAGTTCGGCCCCGTTGCATTGGTGGTCGCTCGTTGCTTCTCGCAGGCACCAGCACAAAGAAGCGTCAGAGTTAAGGAAGTATATGTAAGGAGACATTTCATTTTATTTCTTTGGAGATGATCATTTTTTTGCGACGCCGAACCAGGTATTCCAGTGGGTCGCAGTCCCGGCGGGGTTAGTATATTCAGCGTACGTGATCAGCCGTATCGTGCCTATACAGGGGCTCCATGGATCGTACAATTGCACGTAGTCGGTGCCATCGACGGTTAGATAGCCGTTTATGACGACCACATGACCTACAACTCCCGGAGTGCCGTAAGCGTAACCCATTGGGTTATGGCCGCAAAAAATCTGGCTCTTAACATCATTCCACGACAAAGCGGTGGCAGTTTCTGATGACTTGGCGCCGACAAAATCCAGGTCGACCCAGCCTGGTTTGTTGCAGTCTTCTGTTTTAGGACACCCATTCTGGCGGCATCTTGTCAGGGCAGCCTGAGCATTCGGCAACTGCGCTTTGAAGGGGGCAGCCTGCCGTTGCGCCAGCGCGCGGTCCGAAGGCGACATATCAGCGGTCGGTTCGAGAGAATGGATCGTTTCAAGTAACTGATCGACTCTTTGCTGCTCCCTCTGACACTGGGTAGTTTGGGCCTGGCAGCAATTTGTTTTGCTAAAGCGATGGTTAGCCAGAGCGCACTGGCTGGTGGAAAGTCCCAAGTGTTCAGCGAGCATTTGTGTAACTGCTGCCCAGCACCAATTATTGGTTTCCTGCGCCCTCAAAGCGTCAACCGTATGCACGAACGAACCGCTCGGATCGGGTCGGCAGCAGCCCGCCAGATAAAACAGCAAAATGACGCTCGAAATCGCTGACATTAGTTTTTGTTTCATATTTACGGTTTTGAGCCTCTGACATGCGGTTGGGAATTACCCTTCGCGTCATGCTTTTCATCAGGAGTAGTCGTTCCAGGGGCGCAGGGACAAGGAAAAAATTGATAGGTTTCGCTGCCATTAAGCTTGACCGCGGACCAGCTCTTGTCAGGATCGGCGGCGAGAAAGGTTCGCCGATGGAAATGCGGATCAACAGCGTTTTAGCGAAATCAAAATGGCTCGCGCTCCCCGCGGCGTGCTTTTTCCTCGCTTTCTCTGCTCCGCCCGCCGATCAACGAATCATCACTTTTCAAGGGGAGAGCGCCGCCGTATCGGAAAGCGCGAAGGTATTGGTCGGTCATTGGCGCAAAACCACGATTGGTTATGTGGGTCCGCGGGACGAACATCTCGTCCTTCATGCTGACGGCACGGCAGAGAACTGGGTCGTAACCGCTACCAGCCAAACGGAGAGGACGACCGGTCGGTGGAGCGTCGAGGGCAAGACGCTGAAGTTATCCTTTGGCGATAACGAGAACGCCAATCCCTTTACTATCTACGAGGGACAACTCGTTTTCCCAAATATTCCGAAGCGGCGTCAATTCTGGGAAAAGATTTAGTAGTAACCGAGCGTCTATTTGAGTTTGGTTCCCTTCGCACAGCTGAAGTTCGTTTCGGCGAGGCGCCGAAAGACGCCGAAGGCCCGCGCCGAAATACATTAGGCGCCACGCGCGTGGGCATCGACAATCAGCGGTTTGCAGCTTCTCGGTAGGGGCGGTGCTGTTTATACAACTCCAGGGCTGCACCATTCCGGCCAAAGATTTTTTTAGTCGCTGGACTAATCTGTCGGCAGATTTTTTGTTTTCCTCTTTATTAGACTTCAGCTTTGCCATGTTTTTAGAAATTTGCTCCGGCATGGACTTACGTATGCTGATGGCCTGCTCTTGGCTGCGGATCGCGGAATCGAAATCGCCAGCTTCAGCATACGCGGCGGCAAGCGTGTCAATATACGACGCGAACGTCCACTGGTTGAGTTCGCAGGCCTTCCTTGCATCAGCGACCGCTAACTGTGCATTTCGGATCGAAGCCTCAGGGCAAGTGGCGCGAAGCCATGCCCGACTGTTAAGCGCCTCCGCTGTTTCAAGCGTATTATGGAGGTTCGATGCTAGCCTCACTACAGTATTTAAATCAGTCAAAGCGGCGCTGTAGTTACCCAGCTTGCTGTTTATCTCAGCTCGCGCAAGGGTAGCAGCGAAGAAGCTCGGCTTTAAGCGGATGGTGGAGTTCAAGTCCTGCAGCACTGCCGCCCACTTTTTCTGCTGATAAAATGTTATAGCCCGATTGCAGTAGGCCGTCCACATGGACGGATCCGTGCGTATTGCTGCATCGAAATACCGGCTGGCATTTTCGTAATCGCCTTTGTTTAGCAAATCATAACCGTGCCTGTCGTAATCGCTGGCACGCCAACTTGCTGGGACGCCAAGATCACGGACGTCAGCGCCAAAAAGACCGCGCACTACAAGTGCAATCGTTACAATTCCGACGAAGGTGCGCATGACGAAGGATTATCTGCGTCTGGGAATAGTTCAGTTCTATTTCATCGTAGATCGTACTTGCTTCGAAGCTACATCCCTTGGTCTCCCCAATCTGCGGGCGAGTTCGGATTTGTTTTCCGTCCAGTGATACTCCGGATCCGTGGCGACTTGTGTCCAAACGAGATGTCCCGAGTAACGCCAGTTGTCGAGCAGAATGCCCTTTTCGAATGCCTGGCCTCTGGCCGTAACTACGATGACATTATGCTCGCCATTGGTGTTGGCAAAAGACTCGGCCCAGTGGAGCTCGATGGTTTGCAGCTTCAGTGCATCCAATCGGACGAGAAGCTCCGTTGCCCACTGGAAACAGAGTCCTCCTTTTCTCGCTCCCATATTGACGAGAAAGTTCTGAACGCCGGGTAGCCATACCACATGCCATTCGCGGCGCAGTTGCAGCCCGGTCATGTATGCAGTGTATGCGACTCGCCGAGCCTCATCCGGACTGATGGTCGGCGAGAGTGCCGCGATTCGCGTTCTCAAGGAAGCGTCATCAGCGGAACTCGCAACGAACAGTTCTCCGTGGCGGCGTCCGCTCTCCCAGGGTGGAGAAACCGCGAGTACCAGCAACGGCACCACCGCGAACGTACTAACCCCCAAAAGGAGAGAGCGATGGAAAAACATTTTGAGATCCCATACTTCACGAACTGCCAAGGCGTAACATGCGCTAACTGGCAAAATAACTGCGTTGCCGAGAATCGAAGCTGTCGCCAAAGTAGCGCTTCCACCATTGGTCGGTCTCGTCGAGATGCCCGACTTCTACTTCGTCGGCTTCCGGGTGTCTCGTAAGCCAGTCGCGAAATGCGAAGTGCCGGTAGAGACGCATAAATTCTCCAAGATAAATATCGGCGACACGCGAGTTGCCTCGAATAACGAGCATGTTCTCGTCATTGTCTGTAGTGGAGGCTTCACTGAAGTTTGCCGAGCCGGAAACCACAAGCGGGTTGGCGCCCAAAGGATCGACCAGCATGTATTTGGTGTGAAGATATCGCACGTGAACGTTTAATCCTGAGAGCTGCTCAATCAGCCAATGGTTGAATGCGCCTTTACCCAAGCGTGAGCCGATGGCGAATTTGTTTTCCGGCATTTTTCTCAACGCGATGATCGCAGCTTCGTTGGCCGCCTTCTGCTCCCTGGTCCGGGTCGGTCCGCTCATCGCTTCCATCAACGCGAAGCGCAGTTTGGCGGTTCCATTGCGATAAGCATCCTGGAAACGCTTGTTCATGCCAAAGGCAAACGTCATGAAGAGTGCGTCATTCGCGCCCTTAGCCTGCTCTGCATACCAATCCAATGCTTCCAGAGTATCGCGCGGACTAAAGATGGGAGTAATTTGTTTTGCAAGCGGATCGTCTGGAAGCGGAGTTTTTCCGACCAGTACGCCAGCATCACTGGATTTCGGCGTGTTCTTCTTCAGTTCGTTCCATAGCCATAAATATTTGGCCGCAACATCGTCCCTCTCACAGATGTGGACGACGTTGCTGTGCCCATAAATTCCTCCGACGCTGAAATTCGTCGAACCGGTGAGCACTGCTTGCGCGGCACCAGCCTTGGTCAGTACGATGGTCTTGTTGTGTGAAAGCGTCAGGCCCTGCGCATTGCGTGGCTGGCAAATATTCTCCAAGCCGAATTTTTGGATCGCTTCCTCGTTGCTGATTTTTTGTTCATCGTTTTCCGCGTGGTACAGTACCTCTACATCCGCGCCGCGATCCCTCGCCGCGCCGAGCGCTTTGAGCACAGTCTCATCAGTGAATTCGTAAGCGCCGACCCGCAGCGCCCAACCCGGACCAACTGCACGTGCGATGAAATCTGCAATTGATTCTGCTGCCCCGCGCGAAAGCCACGTGAACGCCGACGGTCCCACTTCCTCGGGCCGTTTATCGCCGAATCGCCGCGTGTATTCCTGGGATGCGGCCGCACCGCGGTTAAAATGCACATGATGCGTCCTGCCGTGTTCGCTCTCAGTACGGATTCGCACCGCTACTTTTTCGGACTCCTGCGGGCTCGTCGGCGCGCCTCTTAGCGCGAACACTTCGTACGTATAATCATGGTCCGGTTTCGCGGAAAAATCCGACCAGGTGAAACCCTGAATAGGATGTTGCCGGGTTGAATAAAGAACGCCGGGAGGAGGAGACAGCTCCACGCTCGCGAACGTCTTATATCCAGACAACCAATATTTCTCGCCCTCCGTATGGTCTTCTCGTCGCAAGGCAAAGCCGAGAAGGCCCGGACACTTTAGTTCGGGCAAGTCCATTCCGAGAAGCACAACGTGCGTCCCCGCAATCGCTTGAACGCTCAGATCTCCTTTTTGTTCCTTATTTCGCATTGTCTTGACGAGTTCTCATAAAGGCCATTCTTAGCAAAAGCTGGAGCAAAACGCTATCGGTGTTTAGAAGCAAGCGTCCGAAAGCGGTGAAGCGGCATGAACGTCGCTTCACCGCCGAGCACCGGGCACCGAGGGGCGATCACTTTCAGCGCCCCGAAGCAGCGCGGTCACAACACCCACTGCCCCGAGCACAGCGCACACCACGAAGGCAGCATGCAGGCCGGTCACGAACGTTTGCTGTAGCGCCCGCGCCTGCTCGACGCTGAGAGTCTCCCGGCCGGCTACCAGGGCCGCACCGGCCGCCGCGCCGCCGAAGCTCGTGAAGACCGCGCCCGCCACCGCGACGCTCAGGCTCTGACCGATGACGCGACCGGTGGCCAGTACGCCGGAGGCGACACCTAGCTCATCAGGCGGCGCGGCTCCCATGATCGCGCGCGCGTTGGGCGATTGGAAGAACCCCTGCCCGATCCCGGTGACGATCAGGCACAGAACGAGGTAGGCGATCGAGCTGGCTTGAGTCAACCCGCTCAGAAGAAGCAAGCCCGCGCAGGAGATGGCCAGCCCCAGCGGCGCGAGCCAGCGCGAGCCCACCCGATCCGCGAGCGCCCCGCTGACGGGCGCCACCAGCGCGAGCGTCAGCGGGAGCGGCGTGAGCAGCAGCCCGGACCGAAGGGTGTCGAACCCCTGCAGCTCCTCGAGGTAGAACGGCAAGAGAAAGCTCACCGCGAAGAGGGCCAGCATGCAGATCATGAAGCTGACGTTCGCGAACGCGAAGACCCGGTTGCGTAGCAGCGCCGGATCCAGGACGGGGGCGGGCACCCGCCGCTCCACCCACGCCGCGCCGGCCAGCGCGGCCACCGCGATCCCCATCGAGCCCAGGAACCGGAGCGAGCCCCAGCCCCATTCCTGCCCGAAGGAGAGACCGAGGGTCAGCGCGGCCAGCCCGGTGGCGAGAAGCGCGGCACCCGGCAGGTCGAAGCTCTGCCGTTCTAAGTCATAGCGCTCGGTCAGCAGACGCCAGGCGGCGAGGAGGGCCAGTGCGCCGATCGGCAGATTGACATAGAAGATCCACCGCCAGCTCAACGCCTGGGTCAGAATGCCGCCGATGGTTGGCCCCGCGCTCACGCCCAGCGCCAGGAGGATCATGTTGAGGCCGAGCGCCCGACCGCGCTCGGCGCCCGGGAACGAGCGCGTGATCATGGCGACGTTGACGCAGAGGATGGCGGCCGCACCCAGGCCCTGGAAGCAGCGCGCGGCGATGAGCGTGCCCAGTGAGGGCGCGGCCCCGCAGAGCGCCGAGCCGATTGTGAAGACCGCGAGACCGGCCAGGAAGAGCGGCTTGCGTCCCAGCATGTCGGCCAGCCGTCCAAAGGTGAGCAAGACGGCCGCGATGACGACCAGATAGCCGATCAGGACCCACTCGATATTTCCCGACAGCGGTACGCCAAAGGCGCGTGCGATGGACGGCAGGCCGATGTTGACGATCGAAGCGTCCAGCGTCGTCATGAAGGTCGCAGTCCCCGAAAGGGCCAGCACGACCCACTTGTTCGCGCGCTCCGCACGATCGACGGGCGTCGGCGTGGCGACGTCGGCGTGCGCCTGGCGTGAGGCGGCCTGGCCGCACAGCGCGGACGAGACGACGAGGGCAATAGGGGCCGAGCGCGATGGACTCGACTCTGCGCCAAACATCCCCACACCGGCATCCGCCAACCGGCGTGGCTGCTTCTGTTTGCTCATAGAGGCCTTTGCCGTCGCTTGACGGTCCCGTCAGCCAACGGGGTCGTCAAGCGTGGGGCCCTGAGGGTTCACCCACGAGCAGCCATCTCCGGGGTGAAGATTCGTGACGGGTCTCAGCGACCGGTCATTTGCTCGAGCTTCTCGGGATATCGAGCACCATGGACTGCGATCTTTGAAGCCGCGGCGTCGACCTCTCGGAGGTCATCGGGTGTAAGTTCGACTGCAACCGCCCCGATGTTCTCGTCCAAGCGATGCAGCTTCGTGGTGCCAGGGATTGGAACAATCCACGGTTTCTGGGCAAGCAACCAGGCCAGCGCAATCTGAGCGGGTGTCGCCTTCTTCCGTTTTGCGATCTCGCCAAGTAAATCAACCAACGCCTGGTTCACTTTCCGCGCCTCCGGCGTGAAGCGCGGAAGCGTGTTGCGGAGGTCGGTGCTGTCGAACGTGGTGTTTTCGTTCATCTTTCCCGTAAGGAAGCCCCTGCCCAGAGGACTAAATGGAACGAAGCCGATTCCAAGTTCTTCGAGTGTCGGCAACACTTCCGCGTCAGGCTCTCTCCACCACAGCGAGTACTCGCTCTGAACTGCAGTGACCGGCTGGACCGCGTGTGCGCGACGGATCGTTTGCACTCCCGCTTCAGAAAGTCCGAAGTGTTTCACCTTGCCTGCTCGAATCAATTCTTTCACCACGCCTGCGACATCTTCGATTGGCACGCCGGGATCGACACGGTGTTGATAGAACAGATCGATAACATCCGTCTTGAGTCGTTTCAGGGAAGCTTCCGCAACTTCTTTGATGTGTTCTGGTCGGCTATCCAACTCAGTCCACTTCGATGGGTCAGTGGGAGAAGGTTTGAACCCGAACTTGGTGGCTATCACTACTTGGCCACGGAAAGGTGCGAGGCCCTCGCCTACAAGTTCTTCGTTTGTGTACGGGCCGTACACTTCAGCGGTGTCGAAGAATGTGACGCCTCGTTCCACCGCTGAACGAATTAGGGAAATCATCTCCTGCTTGTCTGCAGCTGGGCCGTAGCCAAAGCTCATTCCCATACAGCCCAGCCCGATAGCCGAGACTTCCAGATTACTTTTTCCAAGTTTGCGCTTTTGCATTTTTGAATCCTTTCTTTATAGGAAGATCGCAGCCGCATCTCATGCCGCGCCTAGTTATCGATTATCGGAGCCGGACTGGCAATTAACCGCAAAGATGTCTAAGGAAATCAGGAATCCAGGAAACCCACGAATTCGGTTCCTGCGTTCATGCTTTCCTGAGAGATAGGTATTCTTTGTCACTGATCGCAGCAGACTCTCACGCCGCGCTTAGTACCGGTTCCGTCGGATTAACCGCAAAGATGTCTAAGGAAATCAGGAATCCAGGAAATCCACGAATTCGGTTCCTGCGTTCATGCTTTCCTAAGAGATACGGTACTGCTCGTCGCTGACCTTTTCCATCCAGTCGACCGGTTTGCCGTTGAGCGCTTCCTGGATGGCGATATGAGTCATCCGCTGGCGTTAAAATCGATCGCGGTCCTACCGTTTGAAAATGCGAGCGACGATGTGAACGCAGAATATCTAACAAATTGGGCTCGACTTCTCCGCCGCGATGGATTTAATAAAATTCAATGAGCCTCAAAAACTGGGCTCGAGAATCTCGAAGGGAAAGAAAGCAGTTGATCAAAACAGGTTGGATAACCTGGTGGAAGCGATCGACCTCGCGGTGGCGACGCAGGCCGGCGCAGAAGACATTTCTACCAACGTCGAGGCTTCATCTGAGAGTAAGCAAAATGCCGCGACAGCTGTTGAAACACTAAACAAACCACTGGGTTAATTGTAACCCAAAAAACATATGCCAAAAAGGAAACCACGCGCACCACGCAACGCAAAGAAACCGGCTGCGGCCGCTCCCATTTTTCAAGTCGAAGGCAAGATGTCGACTTTCGGCGGGCCGGATGATCATGGAGTGAGTCCGACCGAAGGTCTTGCCCTTTTCGAGCCGCCCGATCTGCAGGATCCGAAATACGCGTCGTTATTTCTTCCCGCACCCCCGCCCGGCACGAGCGGTCTCGCACGAAGATTAAATCCCGAAAAATATTATCTCGCGTGCCGGTGGGACTATTCGCAGACACCGAGAAAATTTTTGCGGGATGCCGTTGCCGTCGTGTTTAATCCGGAAAACAAACGTTCCGCTAATGCGCGCCCGGCTGACTGGGGACCTAACGTGGATACAAAACGCGTGACGGATCTGTCGCCTGGCATGGCCGCGGTGCTGGGTCTCAATACCGACGACGTGGTGAGAGTTTCGATATCCGCATCCGCCCCCGGGCCCCCTCCTCCCAAAATAGCACGCGTACCCAAGGGAGCCCGACCGGGACACGGCACGAGGAACCGTCATGCAAAACCCGTGATCAAAAAGTTTGTCGAAAGCCCCAACCATTCATCGCGCAATGGCGCCCCAATTACGATGGTGGTTTTACATTGCACGGAAGCGTCACTCGATAGCACCCTGACCCATTTTCAAACAGCCGGCGGCACGAATCCGGTGTCGGCCCATTACGTTATCGACCGCAACGGCGACATCTATCAAACCGTGCGCGAGAGCGATTCGGCATGGCATTGCATGGGCGCGAACAAAGGTTCGGTCGGCATCGAGCACGTCGCGCTCGAAACCCAGGCGCTCGATCGGCCACAGGCGAAAGCGTCCGCAGCGTTGATTCGTTGGTTGCTCGAGCAATATGAGATTCCGCGGAGCAACGTTTTCGGACACGATTTCACTCCGGGTTATAACCGTCCCGGAGGAACGAGTTGTCCGGACAAACTTTTCGGCCCGGGACATTCGCAAGCGACTGTCGCGGCGTGGGTGGAAGCCAACGTGTGATCAGGGGCAAGATCGATCATTAGATTCGGGCCCTTGTTTGCGCCTCTCGCTAGCGGCGGCGTCAATTTTTCCACTGGCTCTTCTTCATGTTTGAAATTGTCTCTTTCTTTAAAGATCGTAGCGGAATCTTACGCCGCTTAGTAACGGTTTCCGTCGGATTAACCGCAGAGATTTCTAAGGAAAATCAGGAACCCAAATCCACGAATTCGGTTCCTGCGTTCATGCTTTCCTGAGAGATAGGTATTCTTCGTCGCTGACCTTTTCCATCCAGTCGACCGGTTTGCCGTTGAGCGCTTCCTGGATGGCGATATGCCTTACGGCCGTGTCTGTTGTCGGGACGTCGCTTAACTACTGCTGGAAACTGGTCGCCGACGGACTCGGATACCGGCGGGTCTCGGTGGTGGTGCTGGGTATCGACCCGCCCGCGCGCAAGGTCCAACATTCGTCGAGCGTGGAGCAGTAGCAGATCTCGACCATCACGCGGAAGCGTTCCTTATTCATCTTCACCCAGAGCGGGTTCGATTTGTCGAAATTGAGCGGATTATTTTCGGGATCGTGCGGAGTGAAGACGGTCCTCGATTCGCCCGCTGCAAACACATGACCCCTCATGTCGCTCTCCGAACCCAGATGCTCCCCAGGTCCCAGTATTCTCTCGAGTGCCTCCCTCCAATTCCTCACCGGCTGGCCATCCACCCTTACAATGACATGCCGGATAATCGCCGGTCCGACCCCTTTGTTGGCGAGGGTAAAGTGAATGTCGGGCGCATTGCTGCTGTCGAATTCGAGGATGGGCCACACCGCGGCACGCACTTGCTGGCGCTGCACGTAGGCGGTATAAGCGGAAACACACAAAGCACAGAGTCCGACAAGGGTCGCGATGACTGCGTCATATCGACTGGCGCGACGCGTCTCCGTCTGTTCCGGCACGGCGCCGATCATATCGCTGGCCGATTGAGTGTCAATCAGTCCGATGACTCGTGGGAATGCTGACTTGAGAACCACGGGGACAATCGAGGAGTTGGTGAAGGTCTTGAGACAGAATTAGCAGAATCGATCGAATCAGCGTTCGGCGCTGCAGCTATTCGTTGATATTATGACCCGGTGAAATAGCTCACTGAACATCTTTGGTTCGAGGTTCCGGATAGACGGGGATTCATCAACATCACGCCGAAGATCGAGAAACTCGTTCACCGGAGCGGCGTAATGGAGGGCCTGTGTCTGGTCAACGCGATGCACATTACCGCCTCGGTCTTCATCAACGACGACGAACCAGGCCTTCATCACGACTACGAGCTGTGGCTGGAAAAACTAGCGCCGCACGCCCCGACGAACGCCTATCGCCACAACCGAACCGGCGAAGACAACGCTGACGCCCACCTGAAGCGCCAGATCATGGGGCGCGAAGTCGTCCTCGCGATCACAAAAGGCACACTGGATTTCGGACCGTGGGAACAAATTTTCTACGGCGAATTCGACGGCCGGCGGCGAAAGCGAGTGCTCGTGAAAATCATCGGAGAGTAATGCTCAGACTCAGACTTCTGACTGGTGAGCTCTACCTCAGGCCTTGGCAGCAAAATAGTGTTGACTGTTCAATATGGACGTACGTATTATTTCGAGGATGGCCAGGCGTTCTTTACGCGACCAAATTTTGCGGGCTGGGCTGCCGGTCCTGTTTCGGCGCGGTTATCACGCAGCGAGCGTGCGCGACATTTGCGCTGCGGCCGGCGCCCCACAAGGTTCGTTCACCAATCATTTTCGTTCGAAAGAGGCCTTCGCTGTGGAAGTGCTCGACCAGTACTTCGACTACTTGAAAGGATTGGTGAACGAAACCCTAAACGATGAGACTCTCACACCGCGCCAACGGCTGAAGCGGTACCTCGACGTCATTACGGACAAGCTGGAACGCGATCGGTGGATACTCGGCTGCCTGGTCGGTGACTTCAGCCTTCAAGTCAGCTCTCAGAGCAAACTTTTACGCAAACGGCTCGATTCAATCTTTCGAGAGTGGCGAACACTGTTTGCATCGTGCATCGCCGCAGCTCAGTCTGCTGGCGAAGTCGATTCACACTTTGACGCCACAGAACTGGCTGAATTTCTGTTGGCGTCCTGGGAAGGCGCCATTCTGCGAATGAAAGTGGAACGGAGTCCCGCAGCCCTTGAGCGGTTCAAAACTATCGTGTTCGAAACCGTGTTCCAGCAACCGCGAGCCTCTGCAGCTGCCGAGCGTCAACGCCGGATACACAAGGGCTCGACAGCGAAATCTAAACGAGATCAGAGACAGTTATGAAACGGACCGTTGTGTTTGGAATAGTTGGTATGGCGTTGTTCGTTGTGACATCAGCTGCGTTCGCAGCGGACAAGATAAAAAGTGAGGAAGCGTTTGATCGCCTGGCCTCACTCAAAGGCGAGTGGAAAGGAGAAATAAACGGCGTCAACACCACGCTGATTTATACGCTCACAGCAAATGGCAGTGCATTGATGGAGGAATGTCGGCCCGAGAAGGGGCCGGAAATGATTACCGTGTTCACCATCGATGGCGATCATTTGATCGCCACCCACTACTGCTCTGCGAAGAATCAGCCGCAGATGGAGACGCCGGCGGTCACCGATGCGCAGAAGCGGTTGGCGTTTTCACTTGTTCGAGTGACCGGCCTGAAATCGGCCGATGACTGGCACAACACCGGTCTCACGGTGATCCTGGAAGATAATGATCAGCTGACTCAAGAATGGTCTTACCAACTCAAGGGCAAAACCGGGAAAAACATCTTTCACTTCACGCGAGTCCGACCGGGACCCAGTTGAGATTTCTGCATGAATGAGATGGGGAATGACACGTTCGGCAGGTAAGGTAAGATTCAGATCGCACATCGCCGCGATTGCAACGGCTTGTCTGATCAATTTGTCCGGCACAGTCTGGGCAGATGTCGGTGCGACGCAGCAGAATTTCGTCGACGGCAAGGTCACGCGGGACGGGATCGATCTGTTCTACAGGGTCGTCGGTCCAACGAGTGGCGATTATGTGCTTGTCTTAAGTGGCGGACCTGGTGAAGACATCCACTCGATGCAAGGTGTTGCTGACGAGCTCGGCAAAAAATACCGATGCATTATGTGGGAACAACGCGGGACGGGCAGATCAAAGCTGCCACGGTATGACTCGTCCACGATCAATCTGAACGCCTACATGGAAGACATCGAAGCCCTCCGCAAGCAATTGCACACTGAGAGATTTATCTTGGTCGGAAACTCGTGGGGCATGATCCTGGGCCTTGCTTATGCAGGCACACACTCCGATGCAGTGCGCGCAGTAGTCACGCTTGGTTCTGGTCCAATTACGTCGGAATACCTCGGTGTGTTCTCTGACAATCAAAGTACGCGACTCTCGCCGTGTGAAGTCGAAGTCCGCGACTTTTGGCGAGATCCTTCTCGAGAGGCAGCTGACTCCGACCGCGCCGCATTTGAACGTCTACGTGCGGCGACCTCGGCTTACTTCTACGACCGAAAGAAGGCTTTGCAGATGGCGATGGAACTTAATCCCAGGGATTACAATTTCCACGTTCCTCCAGCGTTTCTGAAGGCCGAGGGGAGGTATAACATCCGGCCGAAACTCAAAACTATCCTCGCTCCCGTTCTTCTCCTTCAAGGGCGGCAAGATCTGGCCGGAGAAGCGAACGTTTGTGAAGCGCACTCGCTGATCAAAAATTCGACGCTCGCCTTTATCGACAAATGTGGGCACATGCCGTGGTTAGAGCAGCCCGAGCAAACGTGGAAAATCGTCGACGAATTCCTGGCTCACCTCCCCTGAATTCTATCGGAAGCTAACGAAGGAAACTTTCCGGTTTTCTTCAGCTTCTCTCGTCACTCCTCGCCAATGCCAGTCTAATGCCCGTGCGGCTCGCACCTCCGACTCGCGTGTCAGTTTTCCAGCCTTACAGTCCCACGCAGCACTTCCACCGCGTATCCGCCAACACGAACGTTGGTGACCTTCTCACCTTCGCGTGTCGCGCACACAAAAATTTCACTCGGTCGCCGAGCTTCGACGCCCTGGTGAATGAGAATCTGCTCGTCAGATTTTGCCAAGCCATGCCGCACCATCCAACTCACGGCACAACCAGCCGCTGATCCGGTGGCCGGATCTTCTCCGCCATAGAAAAACATCCGAGCGCACACTTCGAGCCGGCCTTCCCGTTCATCGGGACAAATAAAGTAGCAAAAACGGGCGCCGGTTCCTTCGAGCAGCACGCCTGCTTTGACAAGATCAGGTTTCAAGTTTGCCAAAGTCTTCAACTCGCGAATGCCAACAATCGCGAATGGCAACCCTGTCGAGACGATCTGGATAGGCCATTCCGAAGGAATCTCGTCCGCCGCGATCCCAAGCACCCGAACGACTTCTTCGCGCGAAAAGGTAACTCCGAATTCAGCATCATGTTGGCGCATTTCGCCGAACACCCGGCCGTCTACTCGGTTACGTCCGGCATTCTCCGAATTGGCCGTAAAACGCACTGGAATCTTCCCCGCTTTCAGATCAAGCGTGATCTGATCCGACTGTTCGGAAACGGGCGCAGCCCGCGACGCATACAAATGCAGCGCCGTACCCAGCGTCGGATGCCCGGCAAACGGCAACTCTTCCGCGACCGTGAAGATGCGGATCTTCTTCCCTTCCCGAGCTTCAATGGCGGGATCGCGCGGAAAAATGAAAGTTGTCTCGGAAAGATTCATCTCGCGCGCGAGAGTCTGCATTTGCTGGTCGGTCAAACCGCGCGCGTCGGTAAAAACCGCCAGCGGATTGCCGGTGAGCGGTGTCTTCGTAAAAACATCGAGTTGAACGAATTCGTAAGTGCCGGACATCTTGTTTTTCTTATTTCCTAAATTCTCAATGACCAACTTCTGTACTCCGACCTCCCGGTCTTGTCACTGATCACTCGTCACGTGTCACTTTTCTTTCGATCTTCACGATTTTCGCGGCTCGTCCATCTTCAAGCGTAATCCAGTCACCCTTGTCCGCGGCCAGCAGCGCTTTGCCGATCGGAGAAATCCAACTGACCGCGTCCGGTTCTAAATCGAGTTCGTCAACTCCGACGATCGTATAGGTTTCGGTCCTACCTTTTTTATCTTTCACCGTCACCGTTGCGCCGAAGGTCACGCTGTTCGACAGCGCGTCTGGAGGATCGACAACATGGACCGATGCCAGAACTTGCTCGAATTCGACGACGCGCTCGCTGGTCGCGTTTGCCGCGCGAAGTTTCTTCAGTTCATCGCGCGGACGCTTTGCGCCGCGCGCGGTCATGTAATTGGTCGCGCCCGGCGGCAATCCTGACGCCGATCGCTTCCGTCCGCTTCGCTCCGGAAGATCGACGTCTTCTTTGACGAACGCCCTGCTCATTCAGAAAAAATATCGCAACGCAATTTCCTTTTAGCGCTTCAGTTTTCAGCTCTCAACTGTCAGCTTATAAGCCATCAACTTTTCATATATTGGTCGTCGGTAACCTTTTCCATCCAGTCAGCCATCTTGCCGTTCAGCGCCTCCTGAATCGCAATATCACTCATCGCGGTTGTCGGCGTCGCGCCGTGCCAATGCTTCTCGTTAGGCGCGAACCAGACAACATCACCCGGTCGGATTTCCTCGATCGGTCCGCCGTCGCGCTGCGCCCACCCAAGGCCAGACGTGACAATCAACGTCTAGCCGAGGGGATGCGTATGCCAGGCAGTCCGAGCACCCGGCT
>VBQC01000164.1:0-1241 GCA_005887825.1 Verrucomicrobiota bacterium
TCCGAAGCGCGCGAACGGCGTCAATCTAAATAAGGCTTAGCATGGCGACACCATTGGCTGAGGGTGGCCGCAGTCCCCAGAGCGCGCGTTCGATCCTGAAACTCGTATAGGTGAGCGGAAAATATTGGGAAGGCGAGTCGAGCGAAAACCAGATGCGGCGCAGTCCGTCGGGTGCGGTCAGCAAAGGATTGTTCGTCAAGTAGCGATCGTCATCCCAGATCAATCCGGCGTTCAGCGCGGGAAAATAGGCTGCCATTGTCATAGCCACGATCAGGCAAAGCTGCAAAACCAGCCGCGTTCGGTTGCTCGCAATTTGTTCGCCTTGAAATGTCACTGATTGAATCTCCGATCCTACAGTTTGAACTCTTCCCAAACCGGCGGGTGCGGCTTCACTAAGAAGACCCGCCTTCGCTCTGCTACGGCGCGGCGGGCCCGCCTTCGCTCCCCGCGGCGACGTGCGGCGCGGTGGAAGGAGTAGCAACGATGATGCCGGCGAGAAAAAACGTGAGCGCGGCCGATAGCAGGCAGAAAGGGCAGAACGCATGCAGTATGAATGCCTGCACGTAGAGCAGCCACACGGTCACGCCAAACATCACCGCCACGACAAGCGTCAGGAAAATTCGGGCGCGCGTGTAACCAAAAGCGGCGAGCAGGGCTAAGCTGAAAACAGCGAAGTAAGCCAGAGCGCCGAAGGCAGCCGTCGGAATTCCACCGACGGTAGCATAGACGCTGCCGAGGACAGCAGAGCAATCCCCAGAACCACAGACAACGTCTTCGCCGGTGAGGTGCGTGACGGTGAGAT
The DNA here is from genome assembly GCA_005887825.1 of Verrucomicrobiota bacterium. Taxonomy (GTDB): domain Bacteria; phylum Verrucomicrobiota; class Verrucomicrobiia; order Chthoniobacterales; family UBA10450; genus Udaeobacter. The sequence continues at coordinate 803 of VBQC01000164.1, forward strand.
AAGTAGCATCAGCCAGCCCGGCCAGAGCGATGAGTGCCGCGACAGTATAAAAAATTGTTTGGGAACGCGCTCCGGTCATTCGCGCTCTTCTCCCGGTTGAATCTTTGCCGGCGGCAGACCGCGGTCAGCCCCGGAAGCTTTTGGGGTTGTTTCCGCAAGCGCCGCATCGATTGCCTCGTGCAAGCGCTCCGGGCTGAAGAAAGTGCGCACGTCGCGATCGTTGATGAACAGGGTGGGAGTGTTCTTCACGCCGCGCGAGACGCCATGCTCCCCGTCGGAAATGACGCGCGCTTTGACTTCGTCGCTCGCCGAATCTTTGGCGAAGCGCTCTACATCCAAGCCGAGGGAGCGAGCATACGCAGTGAAAAACTGTCCCGAAGTCGCGGGATCCGAACCTTTGCTCCAGACTGCCTGATTTTTGTAAAGCAAATCGTGCATT
>VBQC01000164.1:1358-6411 GCA_005887825.1 Verrucomicrobiota bacterium
TGGAAGTCGCCGAATTCCTCCAGCGTAACCGGCGCGCCGGGCTGGCCGCGAACATGCAGCGGCTCACCCCCAACTTCGCTGGTCGATGGTCCCGTTACGCCGCCACCTGCGATAGCGCGCTCTTTCGCGCGATAGAGCATCGCACCGGCGCCGACCGTCAGCGCCGCCACCGCGGCGATGATGACAAACGGAAGAGAGCGCTTCATGGGAAGATCACCGTTGGTTTAATCGGCGGTAACTGTCTCCAAGTTTTTCTCAGCAATCCTCGAACCCACCGGAAACAATCGGTGCGCGTCAAGCGAGACGCAACTCGATTGGACTTCACTGCGGCATCCGACCCTTTTTCGAAAAGGCCAGTCAACAAAAGTTCGTTGCGGCGCGGACGCCGCAACCAGCACGTGAGACGCCCGCACACAGGCGGGCAGGCGGTGCGCTACCCAGCGAAACGCGGCAATGACAAAAGAACTCGCCGAGCACGAACGGTTTTTTAAATCGCTGGGCGGCATGGGAAGAAACCCCGGAAGGCTTTCGGCGATCGCGCCGATGGCGGATGAATAAAAAAAGCAGCTCCATCCGATCGGATGGAGCTGCTCAAAAAAACGCGTTCGTTTCGCGGCGAGCGTCTCAGCGCGTCGCGGACCGGCGGCGATAGGCGATCAAGCCCAACCCAGCTCCCGCCAACGCCAGCAGCGCGAGCGTGGTCGGCTCGGGCACGACGGTGATGGTGAAAAAGCTCCGCGGGATGTTATTATCGTTGAAATCTGTATCGGTGACTATCGAGGGCTTCGGATTAGTACTCGTCGAGTAGAACGTATAAATCCCAGGCGCGGCGCCGGTAATCGAAAATGTAATGTGCGAGATCTGATAGGTGCCGGGCCCCACAGTTGCCGGAAACACCGTCGTCGCACCCAAATCATTGCTGGTGGACATATAGCCGGCATCCACTCCATTCGTCATCGGGAAATTGAACTCATTTGGCCAATTCGGCTGGGTCGGATCAGTGAACGTTAAAAAGGTTTCTGCCGTGATGTGGAAAAAACTCGCCTGCGCATTAGGGATCTCCAGCCAATAGGAGAGGCCGTACGAACTATAGCCGGCAAAGGTCAGGGATACATCAAGAGTAAATGTACCATTCGGCCCGCATCCTCCCCCGCAGTTGGGAACATATGACAGTGTTTGGCTGTGCTGCGCAAAAGCAGTGCCGGCCGCCATTATTCCGCAGATCGTTGTGATGAGTAGTGTTTTTTTCATGGTGTGTTTTTTCTGTTTTTTCCTTGGTTTAAACGTTCAATTAGTGCGCTTGTATCAAGATTGAAAAATAAATGCAAGACTTTTTTTTGAATTTTTTTAAACTTTTTTTGGCCTCGAATTTGTCTGGATTTCCTGCGCTTGTATCAAGACCGGAAAACAAACGCAAGACTTTTTTTGATTTTTCTTTAAACTTTTTTTTGCCCCCGAAATGCCCCTCGCGATGGCGTCGTGCGCGAAGGTGGATAGCGCAGTCCCCTTGGCACGCCGTAGCGCAGCGAAGGCGGCTTGCTCGATGTTAAGATAATGTCGGCAAAGCCGAGACTTGTTTAGCATCGCCCGACGGAGCGGTCGATCCACCTCCCGAGCGGTGCTCGGATCGACATGAGCAAGGAGCGGCCGCCCGCTAGCAAGAACCTTCGGAGTTTCCAAACCGCCGAAAAGGGCGATCTGGAGAGCGCCTGTCCTTGGGGTGCAGAAATCGGCCCAACCCCGAAAGCAGATTTGGAGTGCGGGCGATACGTCGCCGCTTTCTTTCCGAGGCGACATGTCGCCTCGTTCCAAAGCGCGGACATGTCCGCGCACTCCAAACGGTCCGCGAGAAGGCTCGCGCAAAAATTACTCGTTAGGCCAGCGCGCGCCGAAGGTGACCCTCACGGGAGACCATTGCCCACCTGCGATTTGGTCGAGGCGACGTCACTGCTCGTGAGCGTTCTATTACCACACAACGTAAACAGGCTTTGGGATCGGGCTGGCCCTCAATTTTTACACACTTTGGGCACTTCTGAACCTTGCAGTGCCGAAAACCGCCTGAGCTTTTCAACAAAGCGAGATAGGTTCTAGTTACCGACTTGGTGGAGCGCAAGGGCTTACACCGAGCGCCACGGACGCGGCGGGCAATACACCCGCGCCGCGAGCCACTCCTTCATTGAGCGGTTTATCTAGTCTATTTTCCCAACGTCTTTAGTTTTGCACGCGCGTATTGCAGATTGATCCGCGCGTTTTCGTAGCCCGGCTTGTAGAGCAGCGCCCGCTCGCAAGCAGCGGCCGCTTCCTCGTAGCGGCCGAGCTTGTTGTAAACGGCGCCCATGGTGTCCCATGCTTCGGCATAGTCGGGTCGAAGGTCGAGCGCGCGTCGGCAGGCGAAAATTGCCTCGATGTAGCGTTCTTCACGATAAAACTGCAAGCTGAGGGCGAGATAAAACTGCGGCGTCTGCAGCGCTGGCTTATTGACCGGCTGATTAATTTCGACTCCTGCGAGGGGCGCAAGCTCGCTCGCCCTAGTCTGCGCTTCCTTCAGAAGTTCGCGTGCGTACAGATCGTTCGGGCTCAGCTCCAGTGCCCTTTGGAGGAGCGCGCGCGCCTCGTCGGCGCGTGAGTGCGAGAGGAGATAACGCGCATAGTAGGTGTAGCTGCCGGGAGACGATGGCGCCAGTCGCAGCGCTTCGTTAAAATGCTGCTCGGCCTCCGCGCTCTGCCTTGTCGCATTTTCCGCAATCGCGAGATTGATTAAGAGCGCAGGATACCGCGGTGTGATGTGTTGTGCGCGATGGAAATAATCGAGCGCACCGGCAAAATCGCCTTTCGCCATCAACTGGATGCCATAGGACATCAAACCGATTCCGTTGCGCGGGCTCTTTAATACGACGTCGTGCCAGAGCGTTTCCTCGGTTTTCCAAACCTTGTTCCTTTGAAACGTAGCGTAGGCGTTTGCACAAAGAAACAGCGCGACCGCGCACGTGGCCGCGATCTTCGCCCACCTCTGTTGTCGATCCAGGCGGGCGACCCCGAATGCTTTCGGGGCTGCGCCGGCGATCGCAATAACGAGACCGATGTAAGGAAGAAATGTCCGGTGATCGTTCATTACTTCGGCGAGGGGAAAGAGCGACGTCGGCAGAAGCGCGATCAGAAACCAGAGCAGACCAAAGCCAATCATGCGCGTTTTCTTCCAAATGGCAGTCGCGATCGCTGCCGCGCTGATAAAGACCGCGAATGCGAGACCGATCCAAAACCGCGTATCGCCTGTCGTGACAAATGGCTTTAAGTCGTAAACAGCGGAGAGCCCGGTTGGCCAGAAGAACGTTTTAAAATAGAGTAACGCTACGTACGGCTGCGTAATCAGATAGTTGTGCGCGTTCACCGCGCCGGGGGTCCAACTGCGCGGCGTCATGTGCCCGACGAATAACAACACCGCTCCGCAGATCACAAACGGCTGGACTACTTCAACGAACCGCTCGCGCGGGTGGAGTCTGCGCTCCCCGACTGCGGGATCCGGGAAGAGCAAACAAAACACCGCGAAGAGCACCGCAAAGATCGCGGACGTCGGTTTTGCCAGGATGGCGATCGCAGCTGGGAGAACATAGAAATAATATCGGCGGACCTGCGGAAAGGCGAAGTAGACAGCAAACGACGCGACCACGCCGAGCGCGGAAATCACGTCCGATGAGGAAATGATGTAGTTGATGGTGTCAGCGTTTGCGGGATGAAGCGCGTACCATGCGACCGTGATGAGAGCAATCCAGCCAGGTAATGGGGCTGCGCCGCTGTCGAGCAGATGATGAATGACGAATGCGAGCAGCAGCGTGAGCGCGATGAAGAGCACGGAGATCGAGAGATGAAACCAGAACGGCTCCAGTCCATGGCCAAGTCGGTAATCAATTGCAAGCAGCGTCGAGACCAACGGGCGATATGATTGATTGCCCGGGACCGCGCTAAAGGTTGTCGCGTCACGAAAGAAGAGCGGGACGTTCCGTAGCTCGCGAATGGACGTGTTGTTTACGATCGTGTGCCAGTCATCGAAGTGGAAGCTGTTGTGAAAATGGTTTGCGTAGGTTGCGAGAATGGCGAGGAGCAATAGCGCACCGCCCAGACTCACGATGGATTTTTCGCGTTTCACGTTTGCCTTGCCTTCAGGCTGCGAACGCGTTTCTCAACCATTGGTTGCGTAGGTTTGCTAACTTCAAGCTGTTTAAAGCGCTAGACGCCATCAACTCGATGTTAAAATAGTCCGCCTTCGGCCCTAAATTTGGCATCGCCCCCGCAGCTTTCGGGGCCGATCCACCCTCACACTCGCACTCGCACTCCAAACGATCCGCGAGAAGGCCCGCGGGAAAATTCCGCGTTAGGCCGGCGCGCACCGAAGGTGACGTTCATGGAACACCGTGGCCGACATCCGATTTGGTCAAGGCAACGTCACTGCTCGATATCGAACCATCGGCGTTCACGTCCTCGCGGAAGTTGGAGCCGGTGATCGCGTGACCAACTTGCGATTTCACCAGCGCAACGTCAGTTGCGTTAACGGTTTTGTTCCCATTCACATCGCCGATCAGAACATTCATGTTCACCGCAGTCGGGGGCAGCACCTGCGAAAATTCATCCGTCACGTTGGTTAGCGTGACGGTGATTCTTTGCACATCGGTAACCCCAGTGAGATTGACCGTCATGGTGTGGCCCGAAAAGCTTGGACTTCCCGAAACGTTGCCTGTGCCACTTGTCACCGCCGCTGAACCGCTGACCACGTTGTTATCGAAGGTATAGACCTGCATGTAGTTGCCCCCGCTGCTGCGGCACTCCACGCCCGGTTCGCCGCTGAGCGGCAAGTTAATATCAAATGTGCCCGCGCCGCCCTGTGTCTTGCGCGAAACTGCGCCGGTCAGAAGCAGATAATTGTAAGCCGCTAGTGCATCAAGACGGCCCCATCCAAACGTATTGTTGGGGTAGCCGGAACTGCCGCACAAGCTCGAGTTCAGATGGAACGCCGAGTTGTTGAGCACGGTTCTTTGCATCGCAACATCGTGATGTAATA
>VBQC01000366.1:0-1023 GCA_005887825.1 Verrucomicrobiota bacterium
CAGCGGCACATTCTTCTGCCAGCAAGGTGGCCAAGGCTACATTGTGACGGCGGCGGAAGGCTTCTCCATTAAATCATTGCGGCCAGTCGGTCGCAAGATCGTGGAAGCCAATGTGCTCATGCAGACTACTCCGGAACCCTGGGCGATTACCAAAATCTCCGAGGATGTTCTTGAGTTTAGCTCTATACCACAACAATCCCCTCGCCAACAGCGAGCCGCCTAAAGGCTGAATGAGTGCCCCGCGTGTTTAGTACACGCGGGGCGACTGACGGTTAACCAATCAAGTTTGGCCCACGACCCATCGGACGCACATACAAGAGGCGTGAAGCCCATGCCCGAACCTTGGATCGTGACGAAGATCAGCGATTTCCGCCGATCTCCGCGAATCTCGGGAGTAGCAGCGGTTCAGGGGAGCCGTTGCGAAAAACAAAGCCTCGGTGGGGCAACCTGCCGAGGCTTCTGCTTTGTTCGCTGCCAAGACAGGACGGCTTGGGAAGCCGTCGCTCCGTGTTTATTTTTTCCAACCGTTACCGTTCCCGTCTGGCGCAAGCGCAGGCGCCATTTCAGGCGTGAGATCAACGTCTTCGGGCGTGTCGTCCCAACCCACGTCCATCAGAGATTTTTCGTGATGCTCTCTGGCGAGGAGCATGTAGAGCGACGGAACGATGAACAACGTGAAGATTGTCCCGATGGTCATGCCGCCAACGAGAACGAGACCGATCGAGTTTCTCGCAGCCGCGCCGGCGCCAGTCACGAGCGTAAGCGGGAAGTGACCAGCAACAGTCGCAGCGCTCGTCATCATGATCGGTCGTAACCGAATCCGGGCGGCTTGCGCCACCGCGCTCAGTTTATCCATGCCCTTTCGTTGCATTTCGTTTGCGAACTGCACAATCAGAATGCCATTTCGCGAGACGAGGCCGACGAGCGTTACCAGACCAACCTGCGAGTAAATATTCAACGATGTAGTCCAACCGTTGGTGAAGAAATTGCCAAACGGCATCTTCAAAAACATGAAGATGACCG
>VBQC01000366.1:1031-2172 GCA_005887825.1 Verrucomicrobiota bacterium
ACAGAACGATGAACGGATCGCGAAAACTGTTGAACTGCGCCGCGAGGACTAAAAAGATCAAAACGATCGATAACACAAATACAGGAACAAACTTGTCCCCCTCCGTGCGCAACTGCCGTGACTCACCGGTGTAATCGATCACGTAACCCTTGGGCAGCATCTTGCGCGCTTCATCCTCGAGAAATTTCAAAGCCGCATCGATCGAGCGCGCGGGGACGCCGCTGATGGTGACGGCGTTGAGTTGCTGCATTCGATTAAGCGAACGCGCTACGGTGTTGTGCTTAATCGTCGCCACCGTGCTCAGCGGGATCAACTTGTTGTTAGGCCCGGTGACATAAATGTTTTCCAATTGCTGCGGATTCAGGCGATCGATGCGCTTGATTTGCGGAATGACCTTGTAACTGCGTCCTGCGATGTTGAATCGGTTGACATAATTTCCGCCGATGGCTGCCGTGAGATCGGCACCCACCTGCTGCATATCGAGGCCGAGCGCGGCGACTTTATCGTGATCGAAATCAATCTCCGCCTGAGGCTGGTCGATTTTCGTGTCGATATCGGCGAATCGAAACACGTGCGCCTGCATTGCTTTGCCGTATAGCTGTTGCGCGAACTCGAGAATTCGTTCCGGGTCGGCAGTGGAAGCGATCACGAAACTTATCGGAAAAGAATCGCTGCCCGGGAGCGCCGACGGCATCACTGGAAACATTTGAATTCCCGGGATGTCGCCGAGTTTGTGCTGAACCACCGGAAGATAATCTGCGGTGGGTGTTTTCCGCACTCCCCACGGCTTCAAAACCATTCCGCCAAACCCGTTATCCGGAAACGTAATTTGAAACGTGAAACGCGTATCGGGGACACCGAGGAAAACTTTCTCGGCGGCGTCGGCGTAGCGAATTGTATCGTCTATAGTCGCGTTCGCTGGAGCAGTGACAATTCCAAAGATCACGCCCTGATCTTCCGTCGGCGCCAATTCCTTGGAGGCGAAGGTCGGAATCATGGCGAACATAAACAAAGCAATTGCCGATACTCCTGCCCAAACCAGATAAACCGCAGGTCGCGCGTTGAGCGTCCGATCAAGATGACTGCCATACCAGTCACGGAACCGATCGAACGTGCGATTCACCCATCCACTGAAACCGTG